>NZ_ALNJ01000146.1:0-226781 GCF_000293135.1 Klebsiella sp. OBRC7
TGGCGTAACCTGGCAACAGGCTAAGGATTACTGCCAGTGGTTGGGTAAGGTGTCAGGTAAAAAGATCGACCTGCCGACCGAAGCGCAGTGGGAATACGCCGCGAGGTCCAGAGGGCAATTCCTTCCCTTCGCTACCAACAACGGGGAATTCGAGAAAGGCAAGAACATTCCCGGCGAAGAACAACTGGATGAATACACTGATGGAATGGGGCTGCCCATCTACCCTATCGGCAAATACCCCCCAAATCCACTCGGGCTTTATGACATGGGCCTAAGCGGTTCCGAGTGGGTGAACGACTGGTACGCATCGGACTATTACTCTCATTCACCATTGAACGATCCTCATGGGCCAGAGAATGGCACTCAGAAAGTGCTGCGAGGCTACATTGGTGGTGACAGCCAATATGCTCTTACCATGTTCAGACAATCGTCAGAGCCTGTACCTAAAATCGACAAAGACGATAATTACGAGAAGTATGGTGTTGGCCCACAGTACGTATTCCGTTGTGTGATGAATAAGTAGCACTTTCATCAAGCCTCATGAAAGCACCATAATGGCGTAATCATTAAGGAATGAGATGAATAAGAAGCTAATAGCTATCGCGACGGGAGTGTGTTTTCTGACCGGTTGCGATCAGGGTAGTGCAGCGGCCGATACTCTGGCCGCGAAAATCCTTGCAGATAAGTCAGTCGCGAACATGATCTCTGTTCAGGGAGGTGAGTTTCTCATGGGCGATTTTGGCCCACTGGTAGGTGAGAAACTTCCATTTAGCATTAACCAAGATGATAAAAAATCACATAGGGTTGTTTTAAGTGATTTTTCAATTTCAAAATTCAAGGTCACGAATGCTAATTATCTTGTCTATTTGAATGCGACTGGGAAAGAAAAACCACCAGTTAACATCCTTGTTAAGGATTATCCCTCTTTAGCTGGAGGTGATTATTCTGTCAGTGTCACTTGGCAACAGGCCAAAGATTATTGCCAATGGTTGGGCCATACGGCAGGAAAGAATATTGATTTACCTACGGAAGCTCAATGGGAATATGCTGCGAGATCTCGAGGCCAATATCTACCATTTGCAACCAATAATGGTAAGTTTGAAAAAGGTAAGAATATACCAAGCGATGATGAGTTAGATAAGTTTACTGATGGGTTTGGTTTTCCATTTTATCCCATAGGTAAATATCCACCAAATCCTCTTGGTCTTTATGATATGGGACTAAGTGGCTCTGAGTGGACTAATGATTGGTATTCGGCTAATTATTATGAACATTCTCCTGAAAGGGATCCGCAAGGGCCGGAGACCGGAACTAAAAAAGTGTTGAGAGGGGCCGTTGGAAGTAACCCCCAATATTCATTAACAATGTTCAGACAATCTAAATTACCAATTCCAAAGATCAATGCTGATGACGATTATGAGAGGTTTGGCATTGGTCCACAGTATGTATTCCGCTGTGTGATGAACAATTAATATATTTTAGTCGTTACGCTTTATTCCAAACACTATCTGTAACTGGAACAATTTATGTCTAAAGGATTCGTTTTACTCGGTGATAAAACTACACATGGTGGGCAGGTGCTTTCTGCGTCATCGACCATGATTGTTAATGGTAAAAAGGTTGCACTGATCGGAGACAAAGTTAGCTGTCCGAAAGAAGGACATGGTGTTAATGCCATTATTGAAGGTTCGCCTGAATGGTCTTCAGACGGTAAAGCGATTGCTGTGGATGGTTGCCGCAGTGAATGTGGTTGTCAGCTGATATCCAGCGCGCCGGATTGTGTAATAGGATAACTAATGAGCTGGGAGCGTCAGAAATCAACGGTA
The DNA here is from genome assembly GCF_000293135.1 of Klebsiella sp. OBRC7. Classification (NCBI taxonomy): domain Bacteria; kingdom Pseudomonadati; phylum Pseudomonadota; class Gammaproteobacteria; order Enterobacterales; family Enterobacteriaceae; genus Klebsiella; species Klebsiella sp. OBRC7. Next base: position 1,827 of record NZ_ALNJ01000146.1, read on the forward strand.
TCCAAGAAGCCTGAAGAACCTTCCTTTGTTCTTTGGTTTATGTTGGGAGTTGTTGCAGTTGTAGGGAGTGTGATGCTGTTCGTCCTGCATGCTAATAAGCTTTCAGGGCCTTTACAGGCATTCAATATTTGGGTCGTCACAGCAAGCCCCATAGTTATCTGGTTTTTCTTCCTTTGCCTGCGGGCTTGGGTCTTCAATAGTGCATTTGATAAGCACGAGTTCGAGGCTAATGAGGCTGATTACGCCCAGCAACAATGGACTGAATGGGCCGGGAGAAACATTGCAGTGCTCCATAGCAGTGTCATTTTTCCGGAGGCTCTGACGCCATCTCGCTTTTTGCAGGCCTCAGCAGAGCAGATGCAGCACACAACTTTGACGCAGCATTTTCATCACCCAGCTCCAGAAAATTCCTTCTCACAACTACTTGAATGTGCAAGTGATGCCCTGGCCAGGGTTCCATCAGACTTACCCCTCAGTGTCTCTTTGCTGACGGATTCGCAGGAAGATCCCCTGAAACTGCAGGACGAATTTGCGAAGGTCTGGCAGGACACAGTTCCTTTACGCCCTGTCCCTATTTTTAATATACAGACCGCAAAGACCTTTATCTGGCTGGAAGAAAGGATCAAATCGCCAACGCTGGATGTGGATCTTATTCTGGTGCATCAGACTCAGGGGAAAGGGTGTTATAGCGACATCCTGGCCTCTTTGTTGCTGACATCAGATGATGTTGCCACAAAATATCAACTTACACATGATGCCCGCCTGCTACGGCCAATGTCGTTAGATATGGTTGATATCGGTCAATCACTGGATACGTTTTTCTCAACGCAGACTCAGGCCTGTGCCACAGAAAATATCATCGGCGATCAGGCTGCCTGGGGTGATGCATTTCCTGACCTGCTTGAAGCAGCTGCCGTATACACAGGGCACTGGAAACCTGAACAGCTCCACTGGCTGGAAAAATATGCCGGGCTCAGCGGCCCCTTTTCTCCATGGGTAATGGCCGCAGTCGCCAGCGATATTGTGAATATACAAAAAGCAGACTGTCTGATGCTTTCTACAGATGGCAACCAGAAATTTATTAATACAGTACAAACAGGGAACCGAAACGATGACCACGGGTGATTCAGCATGGCGCGGAGTCTGGGGAAGACTGGGCTTCTCTGCGCTTTTATCAGGCGGAATTGCCTGGGGTATCTGGCACTTTGGTGATCAAATGGGGCTGCATACTCCGTTACTTAAAGGGCTGGTCATTGCCGGTGTCCTGGTTTTATTGATGCTGTTGCGCCATGGCAAAACAATTACACTTGCCATCAAACAGGGCTGGCATCGCTTTCAGGCAAAACGCAAAAATGTTCTGCCCGTCGATGAAGGCCGCGTCAAGCAGACCGCGCCCCGCAATGTCACCGTCGACACCATCCGTGACGCCATGCGTAACCTCTACGGTCGTTGCTGGGGGCGTAAAACACGCATCCTGCTGATAACCGGTACCGCCTCTGAGGTGGAGCAACTGACCCCTGGTCTTACGGCTCAGCTCTGGCAGGAAGACTGCGGCACGCTGTTGCTGTGGGGCGGCGACCTCAATACGCCGGCAGACAGTGCCTGGCTGACCGCGCTGCGAAAACTGCGCCGTTGTCCGGTAGATGGGCTGGTGTGGGTCACTTCGGCCTTTGACCAGCTCTCAGCACCAGGGCTGGGGCAGCCGCTGCCGGTACCTTCAGACAGCACCATGGATTCGCTCTCCCACGCCATCAGCAACCGAATGGATATACTTGGCTGGAAACTCCCGCTGTATGTCTGGTCCCTGCACCCGCGCGCCGGTAAGCCGGAAGGGCGCATTACGCAGGCAACCGGCTGTCTGTTGCCTGCCGGTTGCCGTACTGAAGGGCTGGCAGAGCAACTGTCCGCCCTGACGCCAGATTTGACTTCACAGGGTCTTCAGCAGACCTGCGGTGAGGTGAAACATAACTTCCTGCTGACGCTTGCCGACCAGCTCATTCGTGAGCCGGAAAGCGTGACCGCACCGCTGTCGGTGATGCTTAATCCGTACCGCCCGCTGCCGCTGGCCGGTGTGGTGTTCAGTCAGCCCTCTGCCGGTACCGAACGTGCCGTGACGCACCACTGGGGCATGGATAAGCGCTGGGATGTTTTACCTGAGTCTGTCCGCACGCTTGCTGCCGGACTGCGTCCGCGCAAGCCGGGCATTCCATGGCGCAAAGTGTTTGCGTCTGTCGTCGCCCTGGCGATGGTGAGCTGGGCTGCATGGATGGGCATCGCGTATGTCACCAACCGCAGCCAGATTGACGGCGCGAATGCCCAGGCCGCACTTGCCGCCCGACAGAATCAGCCGCTGGAGCAGCGTCTGCACGCGCTGTCTGAACTGCAGAAAACGCTGGCCCGACTGCAGTACCGTTCAGAACACGGCGTGCCGTGGTACGAGCAGGCCGGGCTGAGCCAGAACAATGCGCTGCTGGCCGCACTCTGGCCACGCTATCAGGACAGCGTATTGCCGCTGTTGCGGGATGCGGCCGCAGAGCATCTGCAGACTCAGCTCACTGCCTTTAATGCGCTGCCGCCGGGCAACCCGCTGCGCGAGCAGATGGCAAAAAACACCTATGACCAGCTCAAACTCTACCTGATGCTGGCGCGTCCGGAACATATGGACGCCGCCTGGTTCAGCGCTGCATTGCTGAATGACTGGCCGGTGCGTAACGGTGTAAAAAACGGCGTCTGGCAGGGTATGGCTCCGTCGCTGCTGTCGTTCTATGGCGCACAGCTGGTCACTCATCCTGAGTGGAAACTGCGAGCCGATGAAAACATGGTCAGCCAGGCGCGCTCCCTGCTGGTTCGCCTGATGGGCGTGCGTAACAGCGAATCGACCCTGTACCAGAAGATGCTCTCCCGGGTGGCTGGTTCTGCATCAACCGGATGACGCCACAAAAACCCTGGCTGCCTCCGTTGCCTCGCTGCCCGAACCCATGACGGCCCCGCAAATCGCTGCGTTCAGGGAAACGGGTAACGGCCGGAAAGATTCTGCCAAGTGGCTTGAGCGAATCACGAACCAGGTCAACGGGATCATGAACCAGTCGCCAGGATGGCGGCTTCGCTATGGTCAGGGACTGGTGTCGCAGGCGAAAGCGCTGTGGCCGGACGATCCGGCAACCCGTGAACTGGTAAAGCGCTGGGAGCAATATCAGGGAGCCCGGTCGCTGCCAGCCAGCCAGCTCCAGGGCTGGCATGAGGGAATGACGCAACTCCGGGCGCTGTCGGCTAAGCTTGATGCGCTGGATCACCAGAAGGGAAAATACCTGACGGGAAGCGAGCTGAAGACGATGGTCTGGCAGATAACGAGTTCGTTTGCCAGCGCAGTGCCGGTCGAAGAGCAACTGCGACAGCTTGTTCCCCCCCAGGAGAACGCTAACGCGAGTAATGCAGAACAAGTCTCACGTCATCTGGATTCGTTGAGTCACATACTGGGAAAGGTGTCGAACCAGGGTGGGGATGTTCATTCAGAAACAGACCCGGGTGCCAGTGATCCCGGCACGTTCCGTCGTTAAGCAAAAAATCCCGTTTGTCAGGGAGCAGGAAGGTAACAGGGAGTCGAACTGATGGCAGGTAAAGCGCAAAACCGGCGAAATCATCTGTCCCCATGGACGATTAAAGATATTCAGTATGTTGAACAACACTATGGGCGGCTTCCGACAGAGGAGATCGCCATAAAACTGGGGCGAAGCGCTGGTGCTATGCAACGAATAGCGCTTACATCCGGGGTGGGTAAACCGGGTTCCCGGCCCTGGATTGAAGACGAACGGTCGCTGATCCGTCTGCATTATCATAAGGGGCTGGATTATATGCAGGTACTGTTGCCCGGCAGAACAAGGCTGGCAATTTACGCACAAGCCTGCCATCTGGGTGTGACGGTCAGTAACTGGAGCAATCAGGAACGTCAGTTTTTAAAAGACCATCACGGCATCATGCCTGTCAGTAAGATCGCTTCCATACTCGGCAGGAGTCCCGAGGGAGTAAGACGGATGGCTTATGACATGAATCTACGTTAATTTCTGCTGTTCCACCATTGATAGAGCCGGTTACTGCCGCGCCGATCCTGACGCCCGCCCACGTCAGCGCCCCCAGCCAGAATGCGGGTAACACCAGAAACATCACGCCCACAAGGATATTCACAATCAGATCGTCGGAGATGTTTTGCAGGCCCCAGAGGTTGAAGTACGAGTGGGTGTCGTAAGACGCGAGCCTCGCTTAATGAAATTTCAGGGTAAGAGCCAAAACTCAGACGGTTCTGTTTTCCATTCTGGTAATAGCGAAAGTGCCAGCTTTTGGTACCTGTTTTGCTGACAAACAGGGAAAGCCCATCCATGTCGGTCAGTGAGTAGTTTTTAGAGCGTATATCAGCATTGCGAATAGCAGTATCAGATAGTGGCATAATATTCACCTCACTCAGTCTGCAATACTCTGTAATATCTATGTCTGAATTTTTAAATTCTGAAATACTTTTCCGCTGAAAAAATAAAAAAATGGCCCGGTGAAAGGGTGTTTTATCCCGTCATACGGGAGCTGAAAGGCCATTTTCGATATACTTAAAAATGTACTTAAATGCGCTGGATGCCCCTGCACGAGTCTGGATTGGTATGGAATATGCAAGGATAAAAATCTTGTTCCGCACACAAAAGTTCTGGCAAACGAAAGCAGTGAGTTTCAGATTAAAAATACAGAAATTACAGAGAGGTAGCGGATTGGTGCGTCTGAATGGACTCGAACCATCGACCCCCACCATGTCAAGGTGGTGCTCTAACCAACTGAGCTACAGACGCATAAAAATGCAAGGTGGTGCGTTTAATTGGACTCGAACCAACGACCCCCACCATGTCAAGGTGGTGCTCTAACCAACTGAGCTATGAACGCAATGTTGCAGTGGCAACGGGGACGCATATTAGCGGGAGGGAGGGGTTGTGGCAAGAGGCAAACGTCACTTTTCTTCCAGATTTCTCACGATCGCAGAAGTTTTATCCATATTGGTTATATTTTACTGATGCAAAAGAATATTTCTTCACCAGCATGAGAAAACGGCGCTGAATCAGCGCCGTTGGATAGCGACTTCGCTTCCGGGACGGGCTAGCGCGCCGCGCGTTGTAAAATGACGCTGGAAGGCTGACGCTGCAGGAAACGCATGCGCAGCATCATCATTACGGCGGCGGAGGTGAGGCCAATAATAAAGCCGCACCAGAACCCGGCGGGGCCCATGCGCGGTACCACGATATCGGTTAGCGCCAGCAGGTAGCCGCTCGGCAGTCCCAATACCCAGTAGGCGGTAAAGGTGATAAAGAAGATGGAACGCGTGTCTTTGTAGCCGCGCAGAATCCCGCTGCCGATCACCTGAATGGAGTCGGAAATCTGGTAGATCGCCGCCAGCAGCATCAGCTGGGACGCGAGGGTAACCACCTCGGGATTATCGTTATACAGCAGCGCGATTTGCTTGCGCATCAGAATGGTGAAAACCGCCGTGAAAACGGCCATGCACACCCCGACGCCGACGCCGGTTCTGGCTGAGGTCTGCGCCTCCAGCGTGGAACCCTGCCCGAGACGGAAACCGACGCGAATGGTCACCGCTGCCGCCAGCGAGAGCGGCAAGACGAACATCAGCGAGCTGAAGTTGAGGGCTATCTGATGCCCGGCGACGTCAACGATCCCCAACGGCGAAACCAGCAGCGCCACGACGGCGAAGAGGGTCACTTCGAAAAACAGCGCCAGCGCAATCGGCAGGCCCAGCTGTACCAGACGCTGGATGACGGCGAAATCCGGTTTGCTGAAGCGCTCTGTGTGATGAATATCGCGCATCGAACGCGCGCGGCGCACCCAGAAGAGCATGCTGAAAAACATGACCCAGTAAACCGATGCCGTCGCCACGCCGCAGCCGATACCGCCGAGCTCCGGCATCCCAAAGTGGCCATAGATAAAAATATAGTTCACCGGAATGTTGACCAGCAGACCGATAAATCCCATTACCATACCCGGCTTGGTTTTCGCCAGGCCTTCACACTGGTTGCGAGCGACCTGAAAGAACAGATAGCCGGGCGCGCCCCACAGCAGCGCCCGCAGGTAGCCGACCGCCTTATCTGCCATCGCCGGGTCGATGTTATGCATTGAGCTGATAATGTAACCGGCGTTCCACAGCACGACCATCACCATGAGGGAGACGAAGCCAGCCAGCCAGAACCCCTGGCGTACCTGGTGAGCGATACGCTCGCGACGGCCGGAACCATTCAGTTGGGCAATAACGGGCGTCAGGGCCAGCAGCAGGCCGTGGCCAAAGAGGATCGCCGGTAGCCAGATAGAGGTGCCGATGGCGACGGCCGCCATGTCGGTGGCGCTATAGCCACCCGCCATCACGGTATCGACGAAGCCCATGGCGGTTTGCGCCACCTGGGCGAGTATAACGGGTATAGCCAGTGCTAATAACTGACGCGCTTCAATAAAATACTTCTGCACGTAAACACCTTTATATTGTTGTTATTGGAGGACTAAAAAAGCCGCCATATGTGGCAGCAAGAAGAAAAGCAGAGGGATTTGCCAGACTATTGTAGCGAGGATTAGCCATTTAGCCAGTGAAAAAATTCCACTGCACGTTGTGCGCTGGCAACCTGTTTTGCCACCTGTTATTGTTCGTCATAGCCTAAAACGGTACTGATACCGTCACGAATTTATACAGGAGCAAAATATGTTTACCGGTATTGTGCAGGGGACCGCCAAAGTGGTGGCGATCGATGAAAAACCTAACTTTCGCACCCACGTCGTGGAGCTGCCTGAGCATATGCTGGCGGGGCTCGAAACCGGGGCTTCCGTGGCGCACAACGGCTGCTGCTTGACCGTCACCCATATAGACGGCGCGCGAGTGAGTTTTGACCTGATGAAAGAGACCCTGCGTATAACCAATCTGGGCGAGGTTGGCGAGGGCGACAGCGTTAACGTTGAGCGGGCGGCGAAATTCAGCGATGAAATTGGCGGTCACCTGATGTCCGGCCATATTATGACCACCGCGGAAGTGGTGAAAATTCTTACCTCGGAAAATAACCGCCAGATCTGGTTTAAGGTTCAGGACCCGACGTTGATGAAATATATCCTCTATAAAGGCTATATCGGCGTAGATGGGATTAGCCTTACCGTCGGTGAAGTGACGCCAACCCGCTTTTGCGTTCATTTAATCCCGGAAACGCTACAGCGCACTACGCTTGGGGTGAAAAAGCTGGGCGATCGGGTGAATATTGAAATCGATCCGCAGACTCAGGCGGTCATCGATACCGTCGAGCGCGTGCTGGCGGCGAAAGAGGCGGCACTGAAAACGGCGGCCGAGTAAAAAATATCCCCCGCCGACGCGGGGGATATTTTTAGCGGGCCACGCGCAGGCCGTGTTCGGCACCGCGAGAAAAAACCACCTGCCAGAGCTGAATATCGCGCGCGCGGAAAGCGCCAGCGCAGGCATTCAGATAATAGCTAAACATACGTTTGAAGCGTTCCGAGTAGTTGTCGGCGATTTCCGGCCAGCTGGTGAGGAAGCGCTCATACCAGGCCATCAGCGTTGTGTCGTAGTCGGCACCAAAATTATGCCAGTCTTCCATAACGAAATGCGATTCGCTGGCTTCGGCAATATGGCGCACCGACGGCAGGCAGCCGTTAGGGAAGATATATTTGTTAATCCACGGGTCAACGCTATGATCGGTTTTTTTCGAACCGATGGTATGCAGCAGGAAACGGCCATCGGGTTTCAGATTACGATCGACCACATCAAAATAGGTGGCGTAATTTTTAGGCCCGACATGTTCGAACATGCCAACGGAAACAATACGATCGAAGCTTTCGTGCAGGTCGCGATAGTCCTGGAGCAGGATGGTGACGTCGAGATCCGCGCAGCGCTGCTGCGCCATTTTCTGCTGCTCTGCCGAGATGGTCACGCCAACCACGCTGACCTGGTAATGTTTGGCCATGTAGTAAGCCAGCCCGCCCCAGCCGCAGCCGATATCGAGTACCCGCATCCCGGGCTCAAGCTCAAGTTTACGGCAGATCAGATCTAATTTTGCCTGCTGCGCGTCATCGAGACTCTGCGCGTCTTTCCAGTAAGCGCAAGAGTACTGCATATAGGGGTCGAGCATGCGGCTGAACAGATCGTTACCTAAATCGTAATGCTCTTTACCGACAATCCAGGACCGCTTTTTACTTTGCAGATTGAATAAGCGTGCGCTGGCGATACGCAAGGTATCCTTGAAATGATGGGGAAGCTGATTTTCCAGACCGGCGCGTAAAACTTTATGGAAAAATATATCCAGCCGCTCACAATCCCACCAGCCGTCCATATAGCTCTCGCCTAACCCCAGCGACCCTTCCTGTAAAACGCGCTTAAAAAAGAGAGGGTTTTTAATTCGCAGGTCGGAGGGAGCAGGACCATTAATTTCAATGCCCGCACGGCCTAATAATTCAGCTGCAATTCGGTACCAGTCATCATTTGGTACACTTACTTCTTCTATACACGATGAACTCATAGCTTCTCCATCACGCCCAAGTGATCAGAACCTTAAAACAGCGTAGACGCTTTTTTGGCTTTGTGAGAAATCTCACGGATAATCCGTGAGGCTGCTATCCGACGTAGAACAGAGGAAGGGAGATAACCCTTGCCGAAAGGCCTTCCATGGTGAAACGGGATGCATCCTGCTCCCGTTAAAATCAATTAATTTCTATTTATGTGATGCCGGATCCAGTATAGGCCGCTAAAAACAGGCTTTCAACAAAAATATCTTAGCAAGCTAATTACTGGATCTTAGCACTATCAGCACATTACCTTAAGCATGTGACGATTTTGTTGCCAGATGCTCAGCTTTGTACTGCATGCGGTAGCCCATCCCGGCCAGCACGATGGAGACCAGCATCACGCTGGTGGTCGTTTGCAGCGGGGTGGCAATCAGCGTCGAGACAAGCAGGCTGGTAAGGAAACAGAGGCCAAGCTGTAGGGTGTTTTGCAGCGCAGCGGCGCGGCCGGTCGCCTGTGGGAATGGCTTAAGGGCCTGCGCGACGACGATAGGGTAAATACCGCCATTCACCACCGCCATGGCGCAGAACGGAATCATCAAACCAACGAGCGTGGCGTTTTCCCGCAGGCCTACCAGCCAGGTGGCGGCGACGCTGAGGGCGAAAATCGCCAGCAGCCAGGGCAGAATTTGCTGGCCCTGCCATTTTTGCAGCGCCGCGCGGCAGCCATAACCGCCCACCAGAAACGCGATAGTTTGCGGAACGTAGCTCAGGCCGATAACTGTCGGGCCATAGCCCATTTCATGAAGAATAAACGGCGAACCCGTCAGCCAGGCAAAAAAGCTGGCGGAACAGGCGGCGTAGATGAGCACGTTACCGCTATACTCGCGCGAGCGCAGCAGGGTGAGAAACGTGAGCTTCTGCTGGGCGCTGGCAACCGGTTTGTTCGCTGGCTTCAGACGCAGGGCGGGCAGCATCAGCAGCAGGGTAATCGCGAACAGCACGGCAAAAATAGCCTGCCATTCAAAATGGACCAGCAGCCAGCTGCCGAGCAGCGGCGCCAGCGCCGGCGATAAACCGACCAGCGGCATAATGGCGGCGAAAATCCGGTTGGTTCTTTGCGCTGGATAATAATCGGTGACCATCGCCTGCCAGGTCACCGCGGCGGCGCAAACCCCCAGGGCCTGAATAAATCGCAGCGCGAGCATCAGGTTGGCATCGCGAACCCACAGCATCCCCAGACAGCCGACAGCAAAAATGGCCAGCCCGCTCAACAGCACCGGCTTGCGGCCATAGCGATCGGAAAGGGGCCCCCAGAAAAGCTGGCCCAGCGCAAAGCCTGCCAGGAACAAGCTCAGGCTGGCGCTGACGGAGGCCGCAGAAGTGTTCAAATCTTGTTGCATGGCGGCGAAAGCCGGAAGATACATATCGGTCGCCAGAAAGCCCAGTACGCTGAGTCCAGCCAGCCAGACTAAAAATCCTTTCCCAGGTTGTTGCATCATCTTCTCTTTTTATTGTTGCAGGTACGATGGCGCAGAGTGTAGGGAGTGCATTAAGGCTTGTGAAACGCTAATATTTGTCAGGTGAATTCAAAAATTTTGCAGGCAGAAAATGTGGTCCGAATACTCGCTTGAAGTTGTCGATGCTGTCGCCCGCAACGGCAGCTTTAGCGCCGCAGCGCAGGAACTGCACCGCGTACCCTCGGCCGTCAGCTATACCGTGCGTCAGCTGGAGGAGTGGCTGGCGGTACCGCTGTTCGAACGTCGTCATCGTGATGTGGAATTAACGCCGGCCGGCGTCTGGTTTTTACAGGAGGGGCGATCTGTTATCAAAAAAATGCAGATCACCCGCCAGCAGTGCCAGCAGATAGCCAACGGCTGGCGCGGGCAGCTCTCTATTGCGGTGGATAATATCGTTAAACCCACGCGCATGCGGCAGATGATCGTTGATTTCTATCGTCATTTTGATGACGTCGAACTGATTGTTTTTCAGGAGGTGTTCAACGGCGTCTGGGATGCGCTCGCCGACGGTCGCGTGGAGCTGGCCATTGGCGCGACGCGCTCAATTCCGGTAGGAGGCCGCTACGCCTTTCGCGATATGGGAATGCTGAGCTGGGACTGCGTCGTCGCGAGCCACCATCCGCTGGCCAAAATGGCCGGGCCTCTGAGCGATGACGTTCTGCGCAACTGGCCGTCCCTGGTCAGGGAGGATACCTCGCGCTCGTTGCCGAAGCGGACCACCTGGCTGCTGGATAATCAGAAGAGGGTGGTGGTGCCGGACTGGGATGCCTCAGAAACCTGTCTCTCCGCCGGACTGTGCGTCGGTATGGTACCCGGGCATTTAGCGCGCCCGTGGCTTGATAGCGGCGCATGGACGGCGCTGGAGCTGGAGAACCCCTTCCCGGACGCAGCATGCTGCCTGACGTGGCAGCAAAGCGATGCTTCGCCGGCGCTGCTATGGCTGCTGGATTACCTTGGCGATAGCGAAACGCTAAACCGGGAGTGGCTGCGGGCGCCGGAATGACCGACGCCGCGGGAAAGGTTAACGGCGATAATCGACAAACGGGCCGTCGGCCACGGAACGGCGTTCGACCAGGCGAGGGTGGACTTCAATCGACTGCGAGATTTCACGCTTATTAACGATGCGGTCCAGCAGCATGTTAAACGCCGCCTCGCCAAGAGAGTCTTTAGGCTGATGAATGGTGGTCAGCGCCGGGCTAAAGTAGCGGGCGTTGCGCACGTTATCATAACCGATCAGCGAAATATCCTGCGGCACGCGCAGACCCATTTCATCCGCCGCGCAGATGGCGCCCATCGCCATAATATCCCCGCCGCAGAAGATGGCCGTTGGGCGAGGGTGCTGGCCGAGAATCTGCTGCATGGCGCGGTAGCCGGATTCCGGCTCAAAATCACCCTGCACAATCCAGTTTTCCGGAACGCTAATCTGCGCCTCTTCCATCGCTTTCATAAAACCTGCCAGCCGGCCTGCGCCGGTGTTACGCTCCAGCGGGCCGGGGATCACGCCGATATCGCGATGCCCGCGCTCAATAAGGTAGCGCCCGGCGATATAGCCGCCTTCAAAGGCGTTATCGACAACCGAGTCGGTGAAGTCGGCTTTTGCCTCGCCCCAGTCCATCACTACCATCGGAATATGGCGATACTCCTCCAGCATGCTTAACACCGACTCCGGATATTCGGAGCACATCACCAGCAGGCCGTCTACGCGTTTCTGCGCCATCATTGACAGATAGGCGCGCTGTTTCTCCGGGTCGTTCCACGCGTTGCCGAGGATCAGGGTGTAGCCCTTCTGGAAGCAGCTCTTCTCGACGGCTTCGATAATCTCAGCGAAATAGGCCGCTTCGCTGCTGGTTGCCAGCAGACCAATAGATTTGGTGTGATTGACCTTCAGGCTGCGGGCAACGGCGCTGGGGGAGTAATGCAGTTCTTTTATTGCCGCCCACACCGCATTGCGCGTCTCTTCCGCAACGAATCGGGTTTTGTTAATCACATGTGACACTGTTGTAGTGGAAACGTTTGCGCGCTTCGCTACATCTTTAATAGTTGCCATTACTTCTCACTCCAGACCTTGACCTGATCGTCTGTTTATCGGTACGTAAACGTTTGCCTGTACACACCCTGGCGCCAAAATTGAGCATGGCATCACGTCGGGAAAACGACACAGAACGACAGGAAGGGGTCAATGGCCGATACGCTTTCAAATTAGCGTGGGATTTTGTCCGATCTTGGGGCAAAGGGGAAGAGCAAAAATGTGCATCACTCTAAATCTCGGAAGATTTTTACGCTATTCTGTGTAAAAATGAGCAAGCTCACTTTTCATGTGGGGATAATCAGGGGGAAAAATTGATGGATACAAATTTAAAGTTTTCGCTGACGACGACGATTATTGTTCTTGGTTTGATTGTTGCCGCAGGTTTGACCGCCGTACTGCACTAATTATGCGATAAGGGAGGGGCCGCTCTCCCTTTCTCTCCGCCATTATTATCATTTTCGCAAAAATCTTTTGCCATTTCGTTCACTTTTGTTTTTCTGTGATTGATGTCATGCTTTTGACTTCTGAAGAGATGCCGTCGCGGAAGGCGGCCTGATGGAGTCCCTGCATGAAAATCAATTTTCCCCTGCTCGCGCTGGCGATCGGTGCCTTTGGTATCGGCACAACCGAGTTCTCCCCGATGGGGCTATTACCGGTTATCGCTAAAGGCGTGGACGTTTCGATTCCGGCGGCGGGAATGCTGATTAGCGCCTATGCCATCGGCGTGATGGTCGGCGCGCCGCTGATGACTCTGCTGCTCTCCCACCGCGCGCGCAGAAATGCGCTGATCTTTCTGATGGCGATTTTTACCCTCGGTAACGTACTCTCTTCCATTGCTCCGGATTACACCACGCTGCTGCTGTCGCGCATTATTACCAGCCTTAACCACGGCGCCTTCTTCGGCCTGGGTTCGGTGGTGGCGGCGAGCGTTGTGCCAAAACACAAACAGGCCAGCGCGGTGGCGACGATGTTTATGGGGCTGACCATCGCGAATATCGGCGGCGTTCCCGCGGCGACCTGGCTGGGCGAAACCATCGGCTGGCGGATGTCGTTCCTTGCAACGGCGGGGCTGGGCGTGATCGCGATTATCGGTCTGTGGTTTTCTCTACCGAAGGGCAGCGCCGGCGAGCGCCCTGACGTCAAGCAGGAGCTTTCCGTGCTGATGCGTCCGCAGGTGCTGTCGGCGCTGCTGACGACGGTACTGGGGGCAGGGGCGATGTTCACGCTTTATACCTATATTTCTCCCGTTTTGCATACCATCACCCACGCCTCCCCGCTGTTTGTGACCGCCATGCTGGTGCTGATTGGCGTCGGTTTCTCGCTGGGTAACTACCTTGGCGGTAAGTTTGCCGACCGTTCCGTTAGCGGTACGCTGAAGGGCTTTCTGCTGCTGCTGATGGTTATCATGCTGGCGATCCCGCTGCTGGCGCAATCGCAGGTGGGCGCGGCAATCAGTATGGTGGTCTGGGGTGCAGCGACCTTTGCGGTGGTGCCGCCTTTGCAGATGCGCGTGATGCGCGTCGCCCACGAAGCGCCGGGGCTGTCATCATCGGTCAATATTGGGGCTTTTAACCTCGGAAATGCGCTGGGCGCGGCGGCGGGCGGCGCGGTCATCTCTGGCGGCCTGGGCTATGCCTTTGTCCCGGTGATGGGGGCGATTATCGCGGGCGTGGCGCTACTGCTGGTGCTGTTCAGCGGCCGGGCGCAACCGGAAGAGGCGTTCGCCAACCGTTAATATTGCGTGAAGTCATACAATAACCGCAGAAGCTGAAAGGCTTCTGCGGTTTGCTTTTATGCAGCCAGATTAGCAGCAACAAACTTCCAGTTTACCAGCGCCCAGAAGTGCTCCAGATAGTTCGGACGGGCGTTACGGTAGTCGATGTAATAAGCGTGTTCCCAGACATCCACGGTCAGCAGGGGAGTCGCGTCGCTGGTCAGCGGCGTACCGGCGTTGCTGGTGGAGACAATGGCCAGGCTACCGTCGGCGTTTTTCACCAGCCAGGTCCAGCCTGCGCCGAAGTTTTTTACCGCTGCGTCGGTGAATTTGGCTTTGAAATCAGCGAAGCTGCCGAAGGACTTAGCAATAGCCGCCGCCAGTTCGCCTTGCGGTTCGCCGCCGGCGTTCGGCGCGAGGCAGTTCCAGTAGAAGGTGTGGTTCCAGACCTGAGCGGCGTTGTTAAAAACGCCGCCATCGGAAGAACGCACGATCTCTTCCAGGGTTTTGCCTTCAAACGGAGTGCCTTTGATCAGGTTATTCAGGTTGGTGACGTAGGCCTGGTGGTGTTTACCGTAGTGGTATTCCAGGGTTTCTGCGGAAATGTGCGGCGCCAGGGCGTCTTTTGCATATGGTAATGCAGGTAATTCGAACGACATTGCTACTCTCCTTTTTATAGTTTGCCTGCGTAATAACCATGTATTACGCAGGGTAATAATAGTAGCAAATTAAAAGATGTGGCAAAAGAGAGAGTTACCCTGCCGCCGCAGCGACAAGGCACAATTAGCGAATGGTTTTCGGCGTCATGACGCGACGCGCGCCAACGTAGTGGCGTACCCAGTAATCGTCGCTTAATGAGGTGATCTGAATATCGCGGCCGGTACGCGGAGACTGGATAAATTTGCCGTTGCCAACGTAAACCCCGACGTGATCGGCAGTGCCGCGCCCGCGGGTGCGGAAGAAGACGAGATCCCCGCTTTGCAGCTCGCCGCGATCCACCGGACGGGCGTCGCGCAGGTGATACATCTCATTGGCGGTGCGCGGAATGTGAATTTTAACCAGGTCTTTATAGGCATAATAGACCAGACCGCTACAATCAAACCCGGTACGCGGAGAGGTGCCGCCCCAGCGATAGGGTTTGCCAATCTGATCCATCAGCTTGGACATGGCGGTGCTTTGCGCCTTTTGTACCCGAGCTTTATGCGCGTCGGCGATGGTCAGCTGCGGCTCGTCGGCAACCGGTTTGCAGCGGGTTTTATAGCCTTTACGCACTACGCACTTTTTCTGCACGCTTGCGGTTGCCATTTTGCTTTCTGCTATCGACCTTGTCGAGCTGGCGCACAGTTTTTTATAGCCTTTGCGCAGAACGCATTTTTTTGTGGCGCTGGCAGTCTGGCGTGACGCGGTTGAGTTGCTGCGGCTGGCGGTCGACGTTTTCTTGCTGGGGGTTTTGGCGGTGGTTTTACTTTTAGAGCTGGCTGCTTTTTTCTTACGCTCTGCGGTCGTGCCCTTGGCCGGATGCGCTTTTGGCGTGGCCGAAGCGTGCGTATGCCCGGAAGCATGCGCCAGCGGCGTCAGTGAAATAGATGTGAAAAGTAATGCACAGAGCGAAATCGCGATTTTGTTAAGACGCGCCACTGAGCACTCCCCTGATTAAATTACAGACATATACAGATGCCTGACGATGAATGACAAACCGCATCGATTCTAAAGCATAAAATCGTGGAGAGTTACTACTCTTTTGTATCTAACGTCTCGTTTGGTTAACATTTGCAAAAAAATGCTTCCGTCAGAGGTACCTGAGCGTGAAAAACGCGCAAGGCGTTGCCGCGTATAGCAATAAAATGATATTTTTAAGGCAACTTATGCCGACAGAAGATAAAATGTGGCAAGTGAAAAAAATGTTATTATCGGTCCTGCGCCCAGGGCGCTACAATGACAAATTACTGCCGTAAAGAAGTTTAAGGAAGCACGACAATGAGCACGACTTTAGAAAAAATCCAACGTCAAATCGCTGAAAACCCGATCCTGCTGTACATGAAAGGGTCGCCGAAGCTGCCAAGCTGCGGTTTCTCCGCTCAGGCCGTTCAGGCGCTCTCCGCCTGTGGCGAACGTTTTGCCTACGTCGATATCCTGCAAAATCCGGACATCCGCGCAGAGCTGCCGAAATACGCTAACTGGCCGACCTTCCCGCAGCTGTGGGTTGACGGTGAACTGGTCGGCGGCTGTGACATCGTGATTGAAATGTATCAGCGCGGCGAACTGCAGCAGCTGATCAAAGAAACGGCCGCGAAGTACAAGACTGACGAACCGAAAGCAGAGTAATTCGGCTGCCAATAAAAAAGCGACTTCCGGTGAAGTCGCTTTTTTTATCGCTTACTCTTCGGCCATGGGTAATGGCCAGCCGCCAAGGCGCTTCCAGCGGTTGACGATTTCGCAGAACAGCTGGGCGGTTTGCTGGGTATCGTAAAGCGCCGAGTGTGCCTGGGTACCATCAAATGCCATTCCCGCAGCAATACAGGCTTTCGACAGCACCGTTTGACCCAGCGCCAGGCCGCTCAGAGCCGCGGTATCGAAGGTCACGAACGGATGAAAAGGGTTACGTTTCAGGCCAGCCCGCTCTGCCGCCGCCATGGTAAAGCTGTGATCGAACGTGGCGTTATGCGCGACCATAATCGCGCGGCTGCAGTCGCTCTCTTTCATTCCCTTGCGGACCATTTTAAAAATCGCGTGCAGCGCATCGTATTCGCTCACCGCGCCGCGCTCGGGATCGTTAGGATTAATACCGTTAAAAGCCAGCGCTTCGGGCTGCAGGTTGGCGCCTTCAAAAGGCTCAACATGAAAATGCAGCGTTTCGTCCGGCATCAGCCAGCCTTCCTCATCCATTTTCAACGTAATAGCGGCGATCTCCAGCAGGGCGTCGGTTTTGGCATTAAATCCGGCGGTTTCAACATCGATTACCACAGGATAAAAACCGCGAAAACGGTCGCACAGACCATTAAGTTGAACGTTCTCGGACATCAGATTCTCTTAGCTGGAAAAAAGTAGCGCGCATTATGGCAAATTTTGCCGCGGCTTGCAGCAGGAAGGGGATAAAACAGCAGGCACCGCGGGTGCCCGCAGCCGATTAGTTGCCGAGGCCTTTTCCGGCGTCTTTCTCTTCAATCAGTTCAATTTTATAGCCATCCGGATCTTCGACGAAAGCGATGACGGTGGTGCCGCCTTTGACCGGGCCGGCTTCACGCGTTACGTTGCCGCCGTTCTGGCGGATACGCTCGCAGGCTTCTGCCGCGTTTTCAACGCTGAGCGCGATATGGCCATAAGCGCTGCCGAGATCGTACTTATCAACGCCCCAGTTGTAGGTCAGCTCAATCACGGCGGTATCGCTCTCTTCGCCGTAACCCACGAATGCCAGCGAATATTTATACTCAGTGTTTTCGCTGGTGCGCAGCAGTTTCATGCCCAGCACGTTGGTGTAAAACTCAATAGAACGTTGCAGGTCGCCAACGCGCAGCATGGTGTGAAGTAAGCGCATAATGTCCCCTATGCAGTTTATTTTGATACATCAGAGCGTTAAGTATAGCGGCGATAACCCGCCGCTATCAATGGAGGGATTACAGAGTAGGGTAATCGGTATAACCTTCCGCGCCGCCGCCGTAGAAGCTTTCCGGACGCTGCGGATTCAGCGCGGCCTTCTTCTGCAGGCGCGCGACCAGATCCGGGTTGGCAATATAGTCGCGACCGAAGGCCACGGCATCGATCAGGCCTTTACCGATCAGATCGTTTGCCTTTTCCACCGTGTAGGCGCCAGCGCCGATAATAGCACCGGGGAAGCGGTCGCGGACTTTCTGACGGAATTCATCGCTGTACGGTTGGCCGCCAGCCCAATCCGGCTCGGACATATGCAGGTAAGCAATACCGCGTTTGGCCAGCGCTTCGATGAGATAGAGCGCGTCGGCTTCTTCATTCGGGCCATTATCGACGTTCTGGAAGCTACCGATAGGCGAGACGCGAATCCCAATACGGTCGGCGCTCCACTCTTTACTCGCCGCATCAACCACTTCCAGCACCAGGCGAGCGCGATTCTCCACGCTGCCGCCGTACTGGTCAGTACGATGGTTGGAAGAAGGGGAAAGGAACTGGTGCAGCAGGTAGCCGTGCGCGGAGTGCAGTTCGACAAGGTCAAAGCCGGCATCGCGGGCGTTGCCTACCGCCTGACGGAAATCATCAACGATCCCGGGGATCTCGGCGGTTTCGAGCGCGCGCGGCATCGAGGTGTCTACGCGAATAGCGTGGCCGTTTTCATCACGCAGCGAGGTACGGGTGCCCGCGCTAATGGCCGATGGTGCAACCGGCGCGGCGCCACCCGGCTGGATGCTGCTGTGCGAAATGCGCCCGGTGTGCCAC
The DNA here is from genome assembly GCF_000293135.1 of Klebsiella sp. OBRC7. Taxonomy (NCBI): domain Bacteria; kingdom Pseudomonadati; phylum Pseudomonadota; class Gammaproteobacteria; order Enterobacterales; family Enterobacteriaceae; genus Klebsiella; species Klebsiella sp. OBRC7. The sequence continues at coordinate 20,029 of NZ_ALNJ01000146.1, forward strand.
AGCTGAACGGCAATACGCCCGTTTTCCGCGTGTACGCCGGCGGTGATTTTTTTCCATGCGGCAATCTGTTCCGGGCTGTGCAGGCCCGGTGCGCCCGCGTAGCCTTTAGCCTGAGCGGAGATCTGGGTAGCTTCGGAAATAATCAGGCCTGAGCTGGCGCGCTGGCGGTAGTATTCGCCCATCAGCGGGGTAGGAATATCGCCCGGTTCAATGCTGCGCAGACGCGTCAGCGGAGCCATAAACACGCGATTCGGTACGGTTACCGCACCCACTTTCAACGGGGTAAACAACTTTGATTCTGACATAATGACTCCTGAGTAGACCGGTCGTCTTGAAACGGGGTAAATAAAAACGCCTGTTAAACGGCAGGCGCAGCAATAATACGTTTGGCGTGGGCAAGGGCGCTTTCCAGCGGCGTTGCGCTACGCGTAATTTTAGCCTGCAGATTCGCCCCCAGCCACAGGGAGTAAAGCACCTGCGAGAGGGTTAAGGCGTCTCCGTCAAACGCAAGGCTGCCCTCCTGACGGCCTTTCTCCAGCGCGTCGCCGAGGAGAACGATGATCTGGCTGGCGCCTTTATCCATCGCGGTGCGCATATCTTCTGACAGATCGCAGACCTCTGCCGACAGCTTCACCGTCAGACAGCCGCTGATGATGCCCTGCTGGCAAAACTGCGTCAGCGTATGCTGATAGTAGGCCAAAAGGCGGTCGCGATAGTTCCCCTCGCCGTGGTCAAAATGCTCGACCAGGCGCTGAAGATATCCGGCGTAGTGGTGGTCGAGCAGCGCAACGCCAAAGGCTTCTTTAGAGCGAAAGTAGTGATAGAAAGAGCCTTTCGGCACTTCCGCTGTTTTCAGCAGTTCGCTCAGCCCCATACCGGTAAACCCCCGATGCATGCAGAGCTGCTCGCCGGTGGCCAGGATATGTTCGCGGGTGTTACATTCACTGTGCTTGTTCATGGTGCTCACTGTAATAGACCGATTGGTCTAATGCAAGTCATAATTAAAAATGCCGCCTGGCGCAGAGGCTGATGAACAAAATTTGCGTACGGCGGATGAAACGTCTTCAATAAAGAAAGAGATGAGTGGCAGGAGAGGCGAAGTGGCTGAACAACTGGAATTCTTCCCGGTACAGAGTCCGTGCCGGGGGATTTGTCAGTCTGATGAACGCGGCTACTGTCGGGGGTGTATGCGTAGCCGCGACGAGCGTTTTAACTGGCAGAAAATGAGCGATGCGCAAAAGCAGGATGTTTTGCGTCTGTGCCGACAGCGGTTGCTGCGCAAATTACGCGCAGCTAAGCAGGATAGTGCGGTAGAACCGCAGCAACCCTCACTGTTTTAAGCCTAAAATTGCGTATACTCAGGGCACTTTTTTATTGAGGAAGCTGTTATGGTTCAGCGTATTGCTATGGCTCCGCAGGGGCCGGAATTCTCTCGTTTTGTGATGGGCTACTGGCGTCTGATGGACTGGAATATGTCCGCTCAGGCGCTGGTGGGCTTTGTTGAGCAACACCTGGATCTGGGCATTACCACCATCGATCATGCCGATATTTACGGTGACTATCGCTGCGAGGCGGCGTTTGGCGAAGCGCTAAAGCTGGCGCCGCATCTGCGCAGCAGGATGGAAATTGTCACCAAGTGCGGGATTGCCACGAAAGCGCGGGCGGAAAACACCATCGGTCACTATATTACCGACCGCGACCATATTGTTCTCAGCGCGGAGCAGTCGCTGCGTAACCTTGCCACCGACCATATTGACCTGCTGCTGATTCATCGTCCGGACCCGCTGATGGATGCGGATGAAGTGGCGGAAGCCTTCCTGGCCCTTCACCATAGCGGCAAGGTTCGTCACTTCGGCGTATCGAACTTTACCCCCGCCCAGTTTACCCTGCTGCAGTCGCGCCTGCCGTTTACCCTGGCGACCAACCAGGTGGAAATTTCTCCGGTCCATCAGCCGCTGCTGCTTGACGGTACGCTGGATCAGCTTCAGCAGCTGCGCATTCGCCCGATGGCATGGTCCTGCCTCGGCGGCGGTCGTTTGTTTAACGACGACAGCTTCCAGCCGCTGCGCGATGAGCTGGCGCGCGTTGCTCAGGAGCTGAATGCGGAGAGCATTGAGCAGGTGGTGTATGCCTGGATCCTGCGCCTGCCGTCGCAGCCGTTGCCGATTATTGGCTCAGGGAAAATAGAGCGCGTGCGTTCCGCGGTGGTGGCCGAAAAGCTGAAGATGTCCCGCCAGCAGTGGTTCCGTATCCGCAAAGCGGCGTTAGGCTACGACGTTCCGTAAACCCCATCATCTCCGCAATGGCCTACACTTAGTAGCGACAGAGCCATTAAGGAGGTGTTATGCAACGATGTATTCTCGCCATACTTACCCTGGCCGCGTGCGCAGGCGCGCAGGCGGCCAGTGAAAGCGTCGATATCAATCTTGTCACCAGCCAGAGCGTCGGTCAGGCTATCGGTAGCGTTAAAATCAGCGAAACCGCGAAAGGCCTGGAGTTTACGCCAGACCTGAAGGCGCTGCCTCCCGGCGAGCACGGCTTCCATATCCACGCCAACGGCAGCTGCCAGCCCGCGATTAAAGAGGGTAAAGCCGTCGCCGCTGGCGCAGCAGGCGGGCACTACGATCCGCAAAAAACCGGTAAGCATGAAGGTCCCGACGGCGCTGGTCACCTCGGCGATCTGCCGTTCCTTGTGGTCAATAACGATGGTAAAGCAACCCAGCCGGTGGTCGCGCCGCGCTTAAAAACGCTGGATGAGGTTAAAGGGAAGGCGCTGATGATTCACGTGGGAGGCGACAATATGTCCGATAGCCCGCAGCCCCTTGGCGGCGGCGGTGAGCGGTTCGCCTGCGGCGTGATTAAGTAGTTCTTTCCGTTAAGGTGCCGGCAATTGGCGCCTGTTCCAGCTGCGACAGTGCGCACCATAGTCGCCAGATAACCGCCGCCAGCTCTTTGGCCGCCGGCTGGTGGTGGTGATTAAGCGCGTCGCAGATGCGCTGCAGCTCCTGCAGCGTCGAGGCGAGTGGCCGCTGCTGTACCCCGCGCTCGCTCATCACATCCCGCAGCAGGCTGATACATAAATCGCGCACCTGCGATAGCGGGTCGGAACGGGTTTCCCACTCGCGAAGCTGCCACACCACGTGGGAACAGTTGAGCAAAACCACGCCCCAGCGCAGCAGCCAGCGGCGCGCCAGCGCATCCTGGCTATTGCTGAGCTGGCTGATGTGGTGATAAACCAGCGATTCAAATTCATGCTCGCTATGCTGCGGGCGGCGGCTTAGCTGGTCGACAAAGTGACGCCGTAACGCACGGATATGACGGCGGCTTTTACGCGCGTCTGAACCCGGGCTGATGATGGCGAACGCCAGCCAGGCAAGGCCGACGCCGATGATTTTGCCCAGATTATCGTTAAGAAACGATGCGTAGTCGTAGACCGGCGGGTTGGTCACCGAAATAAACGACCCCATAAATACAATCAGCTGCCCCCACAGTCCGGCGAGCTTAGGCATCTGGAGTTTCAGCAGCTGCATGGTGGTCAGCAGGGGAAACAGAAACAGCAGGAACTGCCATAAATCGGTTATCTGCACCATCAGGCCAAACTTCACCACAAAGCTAAAGAGTGAAAGCAGGATCAGGGTACGCATCAGCAGCGTTAGTGACTTAAACGGCGAAGGAGAGACCGAATAGAGCACGCAGCAGATCGCCGCCAGGGTCAGGGCTGCGGCGCAGGCCTGCCATTGGGTGCTAATTCCCCAGGCGCCGACCATCACCAGCGCGCAAAAGGTGCGTACGCCGTTCCATAAGGCTTCGGCCTGATCGGTATGGCGGGCCAGCGCTGGCGCGGAAGGTACGTTAAATTCGGTTATCGCGCTGGCGTTTTCGATGCGCCTGAGCCAGCGGCTGCTCACCAGATAGAGACGACAGAAGTAGCGCAGACGCTTCCAGAAGGCGATATGCCGGTAGTCAGCGTCCGCGGGCGGCGCCAGCGGAGCGATGATGCGGGCAACGCTCAGGGCGTCGGCGTTGGCATGAGATAACTCGTTGAGCAACGACTCCAGTATCTCGCGGGTGCGGGCGGGCGCGGTGGGCCAGTTGAGCAGCATTCGCCGCAGGCTCGAAATCACGCTGGTCATTCGCAGCTGTTGATGCAGCAGGTAGTTCAGCAGCGGATTTTGCCGACGAAAGCGATAGTGGCTCCAGAAGGCCTGAATGCGCAGCAGATTCATGGTCAGGATTTGCCCAATCACGCTCTCGTGCGCGGTGCGAATGGCATCGGTCGTTTCCGGCACCCACAGCAGGCTGGCGTGTTCCAGCAGGCGCGCATGCATGTTTTTCAGCGCCGTCAGCAGCGTAGCGCCATCGGAGGTGCTCGGTAAGATCATCATCATCAGCCCGCCGCACAAAATACCGACGATAACCTCGCAGACGCGCGACTGGGCGATGGTCCACAGCTCATTCGCGTCGGTGATATTGATAACCGGGAAAGCGATAATCGCGCAGGTGTAGCCCGCAAGCTGGAAAGCGTAGGCGACGTTATTGGTAAACATCGCGCAGGCCCACGTGCAGAGGGCTATCCACGCCGAAATGCTGAACAGAAATAGCCACGGATCGTTGAGCGTATGTCCGGCCAGCAGCAGCGCCGCGCAGGCGCCGAGCAGGCTGCCGGCAATACGCCCGAAGCTTTTGCTGATCACCCCGCCGACGGTGGGAAAGCTGACCACCGCGGCGGAGGTCATCGCCCAGTAGGGTTCGTCAAGATTCAGCCAGTAGGCGACGCTCAGCGCCAGGCACATGGCAATTCCGTTACGCAGGGCATAGCGCCACTGCGGACGGTTGGCCTTAATCCACGGGAGCGAGCGCCACGTCAGAGCCTGCAGCTTCATTATTGCGCGCCGATGGCTACGGTGCAGGTGGTACCGGAGACCAGGATGGTATCCGGCGGCAAATGATCAAACTCAATACGCACCGGTACGCGCTGGGCAAGACGGACCCACGGAATATTCGGCTTAATGTTCGCCACCAGATCGCCGCCGCTCTCCACGCTCTGGTCGACGATGGCGCGTCCGATACTGCCTACGTGACCCTGTAACTTTTGTTTGCTGCTATAGAGTACGATCTGCGCGCTATCGCCGGGACGGATATTACGCAGTTTCGTTTCTTCAAAATAACCGATCACGTAAAAGGAGTGGCTGTCGACGAGGGCAAAAAGCGGATGGCCTACGGCTGCGTAGTCGCCAACGCGGGTCGAAAGGTTCGTTACCCAGCCGTCAACCGGGGCCTTAATTTCGGTCTGCGCGAGCTGCCATTGGGCATGATCGAGGGTGGCCTGGGCGGCTCCCACGACGGCCTTAGCCGCTGCCAGGTTAGTATTAGCGGTATTAAGCGCAGTATTGGCGTTTTCTAAATCTTCTGCGGAGATGAAATTCTCGGAGAGATGGCGTCGGCGAGCGGCATCGCTGGCGGCTTTTTTCTGTTCAGCCTGCGCGCGGGCAACTTCAGCTCGAGCCTTGTCGAGCTGGGCCTGGGCGTTGAGCAGGGCGATTTTATAAGGCGTGTCATCGATTCTGAACAGCACGTCTCCCGCTTTAACCAGCTGGTTGTCGCGCACGTTAAGCTGCAGGATGCTGCCGGAAACCTGCGGCGTGACGCCAACCTGCTCGGCGCGGACCTTGCCGTCGCGGGTCCACGGGGATTGCGTGTAGTAATTCCAGACCAGCCAGGCGGCAATAATAGCCAGCGCGGCGACCAGCAGCGTGGATAAGTATTTTAGTTTCTTCATGTAATGAACATTACCAGATAGTCAGTAAAACCAGCGCCAGACAGACGGAGAGCGCAAAGAAGGAGAGGTCCATTAGCAGGGGATGCCAAATCTCGCCTGCATACATCCAGTCCCGCAGCTGGCGGTGGATAATCAACCAGATAAAAAAGCCCAGCAAAACGGCTTTAAAGACGGGAGGGAAATAGACAGAAGCGCCGAACACCAGGTCCTGGAGCGACAATCCGGCAGTGTTAAGACTCAGTTTCACAAGCAAAAATCCTTTGCCGTTGCAGGAAGAATGTTCAGGTTATGCGATTATTCACATTGTAAATCATTGTTCTGATTTTAGTGAATCGGGTAATTCATTTGTTTTGGTAATTTAAATGCTGCACACTATTCTAAAATCAGTATAATAACTTAGCAAGCTAATTATAAGGAGATGAAATTGGAATCGCCACTTGGTTCTGATCTGGCACGTTTGGTGCGCGTCTGGCGCGCGCTAATCGACCATCGCCTGAAACCTCTGGAGTTAACGCAGACGCACTGGGTCACGCTGCATAACATTCACCAGCTGCCGCCTGAACAGTCGCAGATTCAGCTGGCGAAAGCCATTGGTATTGAGCAGCCGTCGCTGGTTCGCACGCTCGACCAGCTGGAGGAGAAAGGGCTTATTTCTCGCCAGACCTGTGCTAACGATCGGCGGGCAAAACGTATCAAGCTTACCGAAAAAGCCGAGCCTTTGATTAACGAAATGGAAGAGGTTATCGGCAAAACGCGTGATGAGATTCTGGCCGGCGTATCTAAGGAAGAAGTGGAAACGCTGCTTAATTTGATTCGTAAACTTGAACACAACATTCTCGATCTCCAGGCAAAAGATTGACCTTAGCGAGGCCTTGAGGACTCTCAAGGCCTCTTTTTTATTCATTCATGCCAGACCACTACGCGGTTACGCCCGCCGTTTTTCGCTTCGTACATCGCGGTATCCGCGCGCTTAACGCACTCTTCTGCCGAAACGTGCGCATCCTGCGTGGTGAACACGCCCATACTGATGGTCATTCTCTCCGGTAATCCCTCCTGCTTCTCGCTGACCGACAGGCGGATACGTTCGGCGATTGCCAGCGCTTCGTTGGCGCCGATATTCACCAGCAGCACGGCAAACTCTTCCCCGCCGATACGCGCGGCAGCGTCGTCCTGGCGCACGTTGTTCTGCAACACGCTGGCAGCAAACTGAATCACCTTATCTCCCTGCACGTGACCGTAGGTGTCATTGATGCGCTTGAAGCGATCGAGATCGCAGACGATGACCGACAGCGGCTGTGAAGCGGAAGCCTTCGACAATCGCTGAGTCAGGGTGTCATAGAAATAGCTGCGGTTATACAGCCGGGTCAGGGGATCGCGAATCGAGTTCTGGTAAGAGCGGACGTATCTTTCGTTTGATTCACGATAGAGTATAAAAACGTCACCAAGCAGAATTAAAATCAGAAACAGGGTGCTAAGCGTTTCAAAAAGCCGCGCCTGATTCCAGGAGTGAGCGTTACCGCTAACCGTGGAGAGCAGCACCAGCAGCGTAAAAATATAGGCGGTACAAAAAAAGGCGCCGCTGTACCAGAATATATTACGCAACCGAGTCAGGCCGATAAGTAAAATCAGCGTTAATGACCATATGATAATTAATAGCCAGCCAATGCGATTATGCCATAGTGGCGTAAAGGTATAGGTCAGGTTATCAATGAATTCAATGCTTAGCAACGACGAGTTGCTGGAATGGACCCACGATAATATGAGCGTTGCGCTGATAAAAATAAAACAACTCATGAGTACCGCGCCGTGAATTTTTCTTGAGTGGGCGGTGAGATGGCGGACACGATATAAAAAAATTGCCGCTATAAATAAAATAGCCATCATTATGTTGCGGAAAAAATAAAAAATCAGCGCGTCATTTTGATTGATCTCGCGCCCCTGAGCGCAGACCAGCCAGTCGGGATAGCTGCCTATCGTTCCCAGCATCAGCAGGGCCGAGCAGGTAAACGCGAAGGCTATCGGGGCCAGGTACAGCTGTTTTTTATCACACAGATATTTCATGCCCATAAAGCAGGCAATCATAATATGAAAGCCCATCAGCGAAATAGTCAGCACGGGGAAAAGCATGGATGATGTTGTAGAGATACGATGAATTAATGAGGTGGTGATAAAATTAACCACGGCAATGGATAAACCGCACGCGACAGCGTAAATAAATATCCGGTAGGGTAAGCTTTTTATATTAACGCGCATAGTCAACATCCCTGAGAAATGCGAAGGTAAAACGACAAGGTAGTCGTGAATGCTTTTAAATAATACTGAGTGGAGAATACGTGATGGCGACGGGCAGAATATTGCGCGGGCGCAAATTAGTGTATGTATAAAAGAAAAATATAAATATATATGAATTATTTATTTACGCGGAGGAAATAATACGTATTTTGTATCAATAAGCGGCCCGTCCGGGCCGCAGAGAGAAGATTTAGCGCGGGGAGACCGTCACCTGGCTGCCGCTGCCGGCAATGGCTACGCGCTGGCCGACGGAGAAAGGCGTGCTGCCTTGCTTTTGCACTACCATGATGGTGTTACCGTCATCTTTACGGATTTCCAGCTCAACGCCCTGGGTTTTGTTCATCGCACCCTGTACGCCCTGACCGGCTACGCCGCCGGCGACAGCGCCTGCCGCCGTTGCCAGGGAGCGACCCGTGCCGCCGCCAATGGTGTTACCGAGGAAGCCGCCGAGCACCGCGCCGCCGATGGCGCCGATGGCGTTGCTGTCATCTCCGCCCTGAATCTGCACCGCGCGGGTATGCACAATGGTGCCGTAGGTCACGCTCTGGACCTGTTTGGCTTCAGATGCGGAGTAAACATCGCCGGACAGGCCGCTGCTGCTGACGCAGCCTGCAAGCGTAAAACCAATCATCGAGACAGCCAAAACACGTAAAATCATTTATGAATCTCCTGTTCACCAAGAAGCGTTCTGTTGAACTTCCTTGTAGCCAATTATATGGCATTTAAGCGTCTGCTGGCATAGCAGATGCAACGACTATACAAAAAATAATAATCAGAGTCGTCTCAACCTAAACTAAACACAAGTTCTTTACCCTAAGAACCGGCAGCGCTGCTTGTATTGTTAAAAAGTATTATAGCAGCGTAGCTTTGCCCCCTCGTTTATGATGGAGTGTGGGGATATACGAGAGTCATGGAATGAAGGAAAGCGTATGAAATCAGGCCGTTTTATCGGCGTTATGTCCGGCACCAGCCTTGATGGTGTTGATGTTGTTCTCGCAGCAATTAATGAAAATCTGGTTGCCCAGCAGGCCAGCCTGACCTATCCCATCCCCATCGCGATTAAAGAAGATATCCTGGCCATCTGCCAGGGGCAGCAGCTGACTCTTTCACAGCTGGGGCGTCTCGATACGCGCCTGGGACGGCTATTTGCCGATGCGGTTCTGGCATTGATGGCTCAGGAAAAGCTCAAGGCTGCGGACATCATCGCTATCGGCTGCCATGGCCAAACGGTCTGGCATGAGCCAGCAGGCGATGCGCCGCATACTCTGCAGATTGGCGACAATAACCAGATTGCCGCGCATACCGGCGTGACGGTGGTCGGGGACTTTCGCCGTCGCGATATGGCGCTCGGCGGGCAGGGCGCGCCGCTGGTCCCGGCGTTCCATCACGCGCTGCTGGCGCACCCGGTTGAGCGTCGAATGGTTCTCAATATTGGCGGGATCGCCAACCTCTCTTTGCTGGCGCCAGGTCTGCCGGTGCGCGGCTACGACACCGGCCCGGGCAACATGCTGATGGATGCGTGGGTGTGGCGTCAGTGTGGCAAACCCTACGATAAAGACGCGCAGTGGGCCAGCGAGGGTAAAATTGTGCTGCCGTTACTGCAGGATATGCTAAGCGATCCGTGGTTTGCGCTGCCGGCGCCAAAGAGCACCGGTCGTGAATACTTTAACTACGGCTGGCTGTCGCAGCATCTGGCGCGTTATCCGGGGCTTCGCGCCCAGGACGTTCAGGCGACCCTTGCGGAGCTGACCGCCGTCAGCATCAGTGAACAGGTGCTGCTCAGCGGGGGATGTGAACGTCTGCTGGTATGCGGCGGCGGGGCGCGCAATCCGCTGCTGATGGCCCGTCTGGCGGCGCTGCTGCCGGGAACCGAGGTATCGACGACCGATGAGGCGGGGATCAGCGGTGATGATATGGAGGCGCTGGCTTTCGCATGGCTGGCGTGGCGGACGCTTGCCGGACTACCCGGCAATCTCCCTTCCGTGACCGGCGCGTCGCAAGCTTCCGTGCTTGGCGCGATTTTTCCGGCTAATCCGCCGCAAAATCAGAGTTAACTGAAATCACCCGCGGCGGTTTCTTCGTAAACTGAACAGCGTTGAGGGAGGGCGTTATGCCTTCCCGGACCGGGAAAGTCGAAGGCAAATTGATGAAAAAAATTCTTATTCTTGCTGTACCTTTTATGCTGGCGGGCTGTAGCTACTACAACCAGTTTGTCGAGCGGATGAATACGGACACCCTCGAGTATCAGTGTGACCAGAAACCGTTGACCGTCCATCTCAATCATACTCGCCAGCAGGTCAGCTTTATTTACGATAATCAGCAGCTCAATTTACAGCAGGGACTCTCCGCCTCTGGCGCGCGCTATACCGATGGCGTTTACGTCTTCTGGTCGAAGGGCGATAGCGCCACCGTCTATAAACGGGACCGTATCGTGCTGGAAAACTGTCAGCTGCAAACCGCCAAACGTTGAGATTTCAGCCATGGGGGCGCACAATAACGCTACCCTTTGATTATTTTCTCAATTGCCATGTCTGATAACGACGAATTGCAGCAAATCGCGCACCTGCGCCGTGAGTATACCCGTGGTGGCCTGCGCCGCCACGATCTTCCTGCCGAACCGCTGGCACTCTTTGAGCGCTGGCTGCGTCAGGCCTGTGACGCAAAGCTCGCTGACCCAACGGCGATGGTTGTCGCGACCGTCGATGAAAACTCGCAGCCTTACCAGCGCATCGTGTTGCTCAAGCACTACGATGAGAAAGGCCTGGTGTTCTATACCAACCTTGGCAGCCGCAAAGCCCATCAGATTGAAAAGAATCCCCGCATCAGCCTGCTTTTCCCATGGCATATGCTGGAGCGTCAGGTTATGGTTATCGGTAAAGCGGAACGTCTTTCAACGCTGGAAGTGGTGAAATATTTCCATAGCCGTCCGCGCGATAGTCAGATTGGTGCATGGGTGTCGCAGCAGTCCAGCCGTATCTCGGCGCGCGGCATCCTTGAGAGTAAGTTCCTTGAGCTTAAGCAAAAATTCCAGCAGGGCGAAGTGCCGCTGCCGAGCTTCTGGGGCGGATTCCGCGTCAGTATCGAACAGATGGAGTTCTGGCAGGGCGGCGAGCATCGTCTGCACGATCGTTTTCTCTACCAGCGGCAAAACGGCGGCTGGCAAATCGACCGACTGGCGCCATAAAGGACGCAAAAATGTTGTGTTAAGCGCTGGTGCATCGTGGCCCGGCGCTTTATTCTATACGCTTCATTTTTCAAGCTGCATCTTTGTTAGCTGCGCCTGCCTGGCTCTGTCGCTTACCTGAGTAAGTTCCCTGGGCTTTCACATGCTTGCCGCGGCGATGCAGCTTGAACAATTTTGCGTATACCCGTCATACTTCAAGTTGCATGTGCGTTGGCTGCGTTCACTCACCCGAATCACTTACTACAGTAAGCTCATCGGGATTCGTTCACTTGCCGCCTTCCTGCAACTCGAATTATTTAGGGTATAGATGTTTTTTTCGCGTCTGGCGAAAAGTCGTGTACCGGCAGAGGTGCAGTCGTTTTATAGATGGAGAATTTGATGGCTAGCAGTAACTTGATTAAACAATTGCAGGAGCGGGGGCTGATAGCCCAGGTGACGGACGAAGAAGCGTTAGCAGAGCGACTGGCGCAAGGCCCGATCGCGCTCTATTGCGGCTTCGATCCCACCGCTGACAGCTTGCATTTGGGGCATCTTGTTCCATTGTTATGCCTGAAACGCTTCCAGATGGCCGGCCATAAACCGGTTGCCCTGGTGGGCGGCGCGACCGGTCTGATTGGCGACCCGAGCTTTAAAGCCGCGGAGCGTAAACTGAACACTGAAGATACCGTGCAGGAGTGGGTAGATAAAATTCGCAAACAGGTCGCGCCTTTCCTCGACTTTGATTGCGGTGAAAATTCTGCCATTGCCGCCAACAACTACGACTGGTTTGGCAGCATGAACGTGCTGACTTTCCTGCGTGATATCGGCAAGCACTTCTCGGTAAACCAGATGATCAACAAAGAAGCGGTGAAGCAGCGTCTGAACCGCGACGACCAGGGCATCTCTTTTACCGAGTTCTCCTACAATCTGCTGCAGGGTTACGACTTTGCCTGCCTGAACAAGCTGCACGGCGTGGCGCTGCAAATCGGCGGTTCTGACCAGTGGGGCAACATTACCTCCGGTATCGACCTGACCCGTCGTCTGCACCAGAACCAGGTCTTTGGCCTCACCGTTCCGCTGATCACCAAGGCGGACGGCACGAAATTCGGTAAAACCGAAGGCGGCGCAGTGTGGCTGGATCCGAAGAAAACCAGTCCGTACAAGTTCTACCAGTTCTGGATCAACACCGCTGATGCCGACGTTTATCGCTTCCTGAAGTTCTTCACTTTTATGGATATGGCTGAAATTAATGCCCTGGAAGAAGAAGACAAAAACAGCGGTAAAGCACCGCGCGCCCAGTATGTGCTGGCCGAACAGGTGACCCGCCTGGTGCACGGTGAAGAAGGTCTGGTGGCGGCAAAACGCATTACCGAGAGCCTGTTCAACGGTAACCTGAGCGATTTGAGCGAGGCCGATTTCGAACAGCTGGCGCAGGATGGCGTGCCGATGATCGAAATGGATAAAGGCGCCGATCTGATGCAGGCGCTGGTGGATTCTGAGCTGCAGCCGTCCCGCGGTCAGGCGCGTAAAACCATCGCATCCAATGCGGTGACCATCAACGGCGAAAAACAGTCCGACCCGGAATACGTATTTGTCGATGCCGACCGTCTCTTTGGTCGCTACACCTTACTGCGTCGCGGTAAGAAAAATTACTGTCTGGTCTGCTGGAAGTAATTGCGTAAAGGCAGGGGCGTGGGAAACCGCGCCCCTTATTTTTTGCTCTCAGGTAATCAAGATGAAGAATATCCTCGCCATCCAGTCCCACGTTGTGTTTGGCCATGCGGGCAACAGCGCCGCTGAATTTCCGATGCGCCGCCTTGGCGCCAACGTCTGGCCGCTTAATACCGTACAATTCTCCAACCATACCCAATACGGAAAGTGGACCGGCTGCGTGATGCCGCCAGCGCATCTGACGGAAATTGTTCAGGGGATTGCCGATATTAACCAGCTGCAGCGCTGTGACGCGGTATTAAGCGGATACCTGGGATCGGCGGAACAGGGCGAACATATTCTTGGCATCGTGCGTCAGGTGAAAAGCGCCAATCCGGCCGCGAAATATTTCTGCGATCCGGTCATGGGGCACCCTGAAAAGGGCTGTATCGTGGCGCCCGGCGTCGCGGAGTTTCATGTACGCTATGCGCTGCCGGCGAGCGATATTATTGCGCCAAACCTGGTTGAGCTGGAGATCCTCTGCGGGCATCCGGTGGCGAACGTCAACGAAGCGGTGCTGGCCGCGCGCGAGCTGATTGCACAGGGGCCGGAAGTGGTGCTGGTGAAGCATCTCTCACGCGCCGGGCTGAGTATGGATCGTTTCGAAATGCTGCTGGTCACCGCGCAGGAAGCCTGGCATATCAGCCGTCCGCTGGTTGATTTTGGCATGCGCCAGCCGGTGGGCGTCGGCGATGTCACCAGCGGGCTGCTGCTGGTTAAGCTGCTGCAGGGCGCGGGACTGCGCGATGCGCTGGAGCACGTGACCGCCGCGGTATATGAAATCATGCTGGCGACAAAAAATATGCAGGAGTATGAGCTACAGGTTGTGGCGGCTCAGGATCGCATCGCGCAGCCGGAGCACTACTTCAGCGCCACGCAGCTTTAAGAGGCGTGAGAACAACTTGCCCGACCTGCGTCGGGCAAGCATCGGCTTCACTTCAGCCCTTCAGCCTCAAGGGCGGCGGCTACCGCAGGCCGCGCAGCAACTCGCTTCATCCATGCCGCAATATTGCTATAGCCTTCCATATCCAGCTTCACGGCGTACGCCCAGCGCAGCACGGTGAACAGGTAGCCATCGGCGACAGTGAAACGGTGCCCGTTAATCCACTCTTTATCTTCCAGGCTTTCATTCACGTACTGCATTTTTTTGTCCAGCAGCGCGCGAGCGACCGGTTTGTAATCCTCCGGCGTATCCGGGCGAAACAGCGGGGTAAAACCTTTATGCAGCTCCGTCGCCACGTAGTTTAGCCACTCCAGCGTCTGATAGCGGGCAATGCTTCCCACCGGCGCCAGCAGCTGGCGGTCCGGCACGCGATCGGCGATATATTGCATAATGGCCACGCCTTCCGTCAGCAGCACATCATCGTCCAGCAGCAGCGCCGGTACCTGACCCTTCGGGTTGATCTGCAGATAATCATCTCCGTTTTCGAGACGTTTTTTCATCACGTCAACGCCCTGCAGGGTGAAGTCCAGCCCGCTTTCGCGTAGCGCGATATGCGAAGCAAGAGAACAAGCGCCGGATTTGTAGAACAGTTTCATCGGTAACTCCTCGTGGCTGCGGTTTCCTGTATGTTAGTCCGCCCAGGGGTAAAAAAAAACCGCTAACAGCGCGTTAGCGGTTTAAAGTTTTGGGTTTTCCCGGTGAGCTTAGGCCGTAGCGGTATCGCTGGCTTTTGCTGTTTTATCATCGTCCTGGGTCATGCGGTTCAGCTTCGGCGCCGTCAGCAGCATCAGGATGGCGATAATGCCGGTGGCGACACCGATATGCAGGAACACGCGACCGTAAACTTCCAGCGACATCAGCGGGTCAGTTACGTTATCAGGCACCGCCATCATGTTGGCGACGTAGCCGCCGATCAGGTTGGCGCCAGCGGTAGTCAGGAACCAGCTACCCATGATGAAGCCCATCAGGCGCTGCGGAACCAGCTGTGCCACCATCGCCAGACCCAGACCGGAAATCATCAGTTCACCGATACTTTGCAGGCCGTAGCTGATAACCAGCCAGCTGACGTTCACGATACCCGCGTCGGTGGCAAACTTAGCGCCCAGCGGCAGTACGAGGAAGGCGCCGGAACAGAGGACCATACCAATAGCAAACTTCATCGGCATCGGCAGGGTATCGCCCATTTTGTTGTAGATAGCGGCCAGAATCGGGCTACCGATAATGATCCAGAATGGGTTCAGCGCCTGGTACTGCTCAGGCTCGAAAGCGATGCCCAGCAGAGAGTGTTCAACGTTGCGAATCGCAAAGAAGTTGAGGGAGGTTGGCATCTGGCTGTACAGAACGAAGAAGATAATCGCCTGCAGCATCAGGATGAACGCGACGATCATTTTGCGACGGGCCGCGCCCTGCATCGCGAAGGCTTCTTTAGCGAAAATAACGATGATGCCCAGCGCAACCACGCCCAGTGCCATACGTGCAATACCCTGGTTGTGCAGCAGCCAGGTTGCAATCGCGATGAGAACCACCACGCCAACGATTGTCGCCAGCAGCTTGCCTACCTGCAGCGGGGCGAAGTCAGGCTTCGAGCCGTACTGTTTAACCCAGCGCTGGCAGAAAGTGAAGTTGACGATGGTGATCACCAGGCCGACAAAGCTCAGAGCGAAAGCGACGCTCCAGCCGAACTTCGCCGCCAGCCACGGCGTGGCCAGCATAGAGAAGAAGGAACCGATGTTGATGGACATGTAGTACATGGTAAATGCACCGTCCAGACGCGGGTCGTTCTTTTCATAGCAGGTTGAGAGCAGGGAAGAGGGGTTAGCCTTAAACAGACCGTTACCGACGGCAATCGTCGCCATACCTATATATACGATGCTCGCATCGTGCCCTGACCATGCCACCAGGCCGTAGCCGATAGCCAGAACGATTGCGCCGAGCATGATGACGCGCTTAGTGCCAAGCACCTTGTCGCCAAGCCAGCCGCCAATCGCCACCAGACCGTAGACCAGCGCGCTAAAGGAGGAGAACAGAGTAATAGAGTCCGCTTCTGACATACCCAGCTGTTTAACCAGGTAAACGGCCATGATCCCTTGCAGGCCGTAGAAACCAAAACGTTCCCACAGCTCAATAGAGAAGATGAGATAGAACGAACGTGGTTGTTTGAAAGCGTTTAAACTTACGCTTTCTGTTGGTTTATTGTTTGCAGTCGACACAAATACCTCTTTTTTTACATCCCATATTAACGGGGGGTGTTCGGGGCGCAATCTTCTCAGACCGCCGCCTTTATAGTTATTCTGGAGGGAAAACGGCAGGTAATGTTCACTATCCTGCCCCTTCAGGCAATAGCTTTGCAATAATCTGTTACACATATTCCATGCGGCATAATACACCATCTACTCAAATGTTATTCAGAGTTAAATTTCAAGGTTTAGCCAAAGGTAGAGTTTTTATCTGTTGGAATCCGAAGTTTTTCGCATAATGGCGATATGTTCTGCTGTATGCGCTTGCATCCAGTGATATAGCCCATAATCCTAAAAATTGATGGGTTATTGTGTTGGTATTTAACTTAAGGGTATTTGAATCAGCAGGTTTCCACGCCAGGACGTTAACATTAAATCAACAATAAATTGACCAGGTGATCTCGATCACAAATGTATAGAAATTTTGCCTCTAAAAAAAATGAATAAGCTGGCCGATGATTATATAACCGCATAATCACCCGCAACAGCGCGAAAATGATGGCGTGAATGTCGATAAAGGCGGGGGAAAAGCAGCGTCATCACCCTGATGGATAATGACGCGATGCGTGTTCAGAGATCGACCTTCTCTTTGTACTCGCAAAGGTCTTCTATCAGGCAGGAGCCGCAGCGCGGTTTGCGGGCAATACAGGTATAACGACCGTGGAGGATTAACCAGTGATGGCAGTCGACTTTAAATTCCGCTGGAACCACCTTTAACAGCTTTTCTTCGACCTGTTCAACGTTCTTACCGGGCGCAAATTGTGTCCTATTGCAAACGCGGAAGATATGCGTATCGACGGCGATTGTCGGCCAGCCAAAGGCGGTGTTGAGTACCACGTTCGCGGTTTTACGGCCGACGCCGGGAAGCGCCTCAAGGGCCGCCCGATCTTCCGGCACTTCGCCATTGTGCTGCTCAAGCAGGATACGACAGGTCTTGATGACGTTTTCTGCTTTGCTGTTAAACAGGCCAATGGTCTTGATATACGACTTCACGCCCTCAACGCCCAGGGCCAGCATGGCCGCCGGCGTGTTGGCGACCGGGTAGAGTTTTGCCGTCGCTTTGTTGACGCTGACGTCGGTGGCCTGCGCCGAGAGCAGGACGGCGATCAATAATTCAAACGGCGAGTGAAAATTCAGCTCCGTGGTGGGGTGCGGGTTGTTATCCCTGAGCCTGGTGAGGATCTCCAGGCGTTTACTCTTATTCATTCCAGGCTTTTCCCGTCACATCAGACGGCGCAACGACATCGGCTTGTACCGCTTTAGCTTTGCGCTGTTTGCTACGTTCATCGATAAGGTATTTTACCGCCAACATCATACCGAGGCCAATAAATGCCCCCGGCGGCAGCATCGCCAGCAGAAACGGCGTATCGGTATGAAATACTTCAATGCGCAGAACTTTAGCCCAGCTGCCGAGCAGGCTATCGGCACCGTCAAACAGGGTACCGTTGCCGAGAATTTCCCGCATTGAGCCGAGCACAAACATCGCGCAGGTCGCCCCCATACCGATGGAAAAACCATCCAGCGCCGACAGCGCCGGGCCTTTTTTCGCGGCAAAGGCCTCGGCGCGCCCAACCACGATACAGTTGGTGACAATCAGCGGGATAAAGATCCCAAGAGACTGATAGAGGCCGAACGCGTAGGCGTTGATCAGCATCTGCACGACGCTCACCACCGAAGCGATGATCATGACGTAAATCGGAATACGGATTTCCGCCGGCGTCCAGCGGCGCAGGCTGGAAATGGTCAGGTTCGTCAGGGTGAGCACCAGCGTTGTCGCCAGCCCAAGGCCAAGGGCGTTGGTGGCGGTTGAGGTCACGGCGAGTAGGGGACACATCCCCAGCAGCTGAACCAGCGCGGAGTTGTTTTTCCACAACCCCTGAACAATAACGTCTTTTACTTCGCTCATGATTTAGTCTCCACAGGGAGTGAATGCGGAAATCTGCGCGGGCAGCGTTTGTGCGTACAGGCCGGCGCGCTTGACGGCATTGACCACCGCGCGCGGGGTAATGGTGGCCCCGGTAAACTGGTCGAAGTCGCCGCCGTCTTTTTTCACGGCCCAGTGGCTGTCGTTTTGCCCATGAATCACTTTACCGGCAAAGAGAGTGATCCAGTCGGAAATTCTGAGTTCAATTTTATCGCCCAGCCCCGGCGTCTCATGATGTTCGGTGACGCGGGTACCCAGCACGGTACCTTTAAAATCGGCGGCCACCAGCAGCTGAATGGCCCCGGAATAGCCGTCCGGTGCGGTGGCTTCCATCACCGCAGCCACCGGTTTTTCGCCATCCTGAGCGATCCAAACCTTGTGCTGGCCTTTTCCCAGCGCCGGGGCGGTAACTTGATAACAGCTTTTCAGCAAGTCGTTGTTATAAAGATTAGCCGGCATAACCTGGTCAAATAAGGCTTTTTGCTGCTGGGCAGCCTGGTCTTCAATGGTGCTTTTGGTCAGCTTGTTAATCGCGGCCGTCAGCCCGGTAGACCCGGCCGCAAAGAGGGCCAGCGTGATGCCGTGTTTACGCATGCTTTGTAACATGTTCGGGTCCTCAGCGGTGGCCGTACGCGCGCGGGCGCGTATAGTAATCGATCAAGGGAACGGTAATATTGGCCAGCAGAACGGCAAAGGCCACGCCATCCGGATAGCCGCCAAAGCTGCGAATTAGCCATACCAGTAATCCCGCCAGCGCGCCGAAGATCAGGCGTCCGCGATTGGTGGTGGAGGCGGTTACCGGATCCGTCAGAATAAAGAACGCGCCCAGCATGGTGGCGCCGGACAGCAGATGAATTTGCGGCGAGGCGAGGCTTTCCGGGGAGAACAGCCATCCGAGAGTAGCGCAAACGGCAAGGCTCAGCAGAAAACTGACCGGGATATGCCAGCGAATGGCTTTTTGCCATAACAGGAACAGACCACCCGCCAGATAGGCCAGGTTAACCCACTGCCAGCCGAGGCCGGCGAGCGCGCCGCCGTAGACAGGATACTGGAGAATCTCTTCAACCGCGTGACCGGCATGAAGCGAGGTTTTGAAGGTATCCAGCGGCGTGGCCTGGCTGATACCGTCAATGCCCATTCGCAGGCTGTTCATGTCTCCACCGCTCGCCGTATGGCCAGCGAAAATCATCCGCAGCGCGTCGCTAAATCCGGGAACATTGGCGGCTATCTCATGCGGCGGGAGCCACGAAGTCATCTGGACCGGGAAGGAGATGAGCAGTACGACATAGCCGATCATCGCCGGGTTAAAAGGATTATGACCCAGACCACCGTAGAGCTGTTTAGCGATGATCACCGCGAACGCGGTCCCCAGCACCACCATCCACCAGGGAGCAAAAGGCGGAATACTGATGGCCAGCAGCAGGCCGGTCAGCAGCGCGGAGTTATCGGCGAGGATCGCGGGAATATTTTGTTTGCGCAGTTTAAGGATGGCCGCTTCGGCTCCCCACGCCGTGATGGCGGCAAGGATAATTTGCAGCACGCTACCCCAGCCGAAAAACCAGGTCTGAACCGCGATGCCGGGCACGGCGGCGAGCAGGACCAGCAGCATAATCCGCGAAGTCTGGCGCTGATTGTGGGTATAAGGGGAACTTGCGATTCTGAAAACCATTTAATCCTCGTTAACTGCCTGCCGGGATGCTTTCCGGGCCTGAACGCGGGCGATTGCTTCAGCGACTGCCGCTTTGCGGGCGTCATCATTGGCTGCCGACGGGGGAACTGCTTGTTGCTGTTGTTCTGCTTTACGCGCTTTGGCGCGGGCGATGGCGGCCTCGACGGCGGCCTTGCGCGGGTCAACGGCGGCGGGCTGCTCCGCTGGGGCGTCTTCTGCCGGCGCGGCCTGCTGTTGGGCTTTACGCGCTTTGGCCCGGGCGATGGCGGCCTCAACGGCGGCTTTGCGCGGGTCACTGGCGGCAAGCTGCTCTGCTACGGCGTCTTCCGCAGGAACCGCCTGCTGTTCGACTTTGCGGGCTTTGGCCCGGGCGATGGCGGCCTCGACGGCGGCCTTGCGCGGGTCAACGGCGGCGTCGGATGACGGCCCGGGGACGTTGCTTTGTGCCTGTTGCTGCGCTTTGCGTGCCCGGGCCTCGGCCTTGCGGGCTTCGCGGGCGGCAATGGCTTCGCTGTTATCCGGTTTGGCGCCGGAGAGCACGATAATCGGCTGCGCCGCGTCACGCTGCTTTTCCCGTACCCGGGCAAGGGCGGCGTTAATCGCGTCCTGATCTTTCGCCGCGGGCTGGACCGCGGCCTGCTTATGCCGCTCCAGACGCGCGGCTTTATCGCGCTCAAGACGCGCCTGACGGGCCTCAAAGCGTAATTTCGCCTCCGCCGCGCGTTTCTCTTCCTGAGCAAGCGCGTAAATCTCCGCTTTTTCCTGGCGGAAGTACTGCACCAGCGGGATATTGCTTGGGCAGACCCAGGCGCAGGCGCCGCACTCAATGCAATCCGCCAGGTTATGGCTGGTGGCTTTGTCGTGCTGCTGGCCTTTGCTGAACCAATAAAGCTGCTGCGGCAGAAGATCGGCCGGGCAGGCGTCCGCGCAGGCGCTGCAGCGGATGCAGCCTTTTTCCTCTTCCGGCTCGCCCATTTCGCTCGCCGACGGCGCCAGCAGGCAGTTGGTGATTTTCACGACCGGCACGTCGAGCCACGGCAGGGTGAAGCCCATCAGCGGCCCGCCCATAATTACCATAGGATCGCCGCTCGGACAGAAACCGGCATCGTTGAGCAGATGGCTGACCGGAGTGCCGAGGCGCGCCCAGACGTTGCCCGGACGCGAGATCGCTTCTCCGGTCAGGGTGACGACGCGCTCAGTCAGCGGCTCGCCGTCGATTACCGCGCGTTTCACCGCATAGGCGGTGCCGACGTTCTGCATCAGCACGCCGATGTCAGAGGAGCGTCCGCCGTGAGGCACCTGCTTGCCGGTGAGGATCTGCGTCAGCTGTTTCGCGCCGCCGGAGGGATATTTCGTGGGGATCACGCGCAGGGAAATACCGTGGGTGTCGGCTAATACCGCGCGCAGCATCGAAATCGCCTGCGGTTTATTATCCTCGATGCCGATCAGGACCTGAGCTGGCTCCAGAATATGGGCAAGGATGCGAATACCCTCGACGATCTGCGCCGCGCAATCCTGCATCAGACGGTCGTCGGCGGTAATATAGGGTTCGCACTCGGCGGCGTTGATAATGAGTGTGTCGATTTTGTCGCCGCCGCCGCGCAGCTTGGCGCCGGTCGGGAAACCCGCGCCGCCCAGTCCGGCCACGCCAAACTGGTGAATACGCTCAATCAGCGCTTCGCGGGATTTATTCTGGTAATCGTTCCAGCCATCGCGTTCAATCCAGCGGTCTTCGCCATCGGCATCAATAATGACGCTCATTTCCGCCAGCGCGGAAGGGTGGGCGGTAGAGTGGGGGGCAATGGTCGCCACCGTACCGGACGTCGGGGCGTGCACCGGCAGCATTCTGCCCCAGCCGCGCGTTAACGGCTGGCCGCGCAGGACGCGATCGCCCGGTTGAATGCAGAGTTCACCTTCCGCGCCGATATGCTGTTTTAGCGGAATGACAAAACGCTGTGGCAGCGACACCTGACGTAGCGGGGTACCGTTGGACTGGGTTTTCATCTCTGGCGGATGGATGCCGCCGTTGAAGTCCCAGACTTTATCTTTGCGAAAAGCGGAAAATAACTTAAACATGTTGTTCCACGGGAATAATGCGTACCGGGATGGTCTGAAGATCCCATTTCCAGGTTTCTGTCGTCGGCGCCACCGGGCGCAGTTCAATACATTGCGTCGGACAAGGCGCGACGCAAAGATTACAGCCGGTACAGAGATCGCTCATCACCGTATGCATGGCGCGCGTGGCGCCGACGATGGCATCGACGGGACAGGCCTGAATGCATTTTGTGCAGCCGATGCAGTTCGCCTCGTCAATCACCGCCAGCATTCGCGCTGGTTCGGCTTCCTGCGCATCGCCGTCTGTCGGCTGCGGATCGACGTTCAATAGCTCGGCGATTTTCAGCATTACCGCTTCGCCGCCGGGGGCGCAGCAGTTGATTTTCTCGCCCTGGGTCCCCACCGCTTCAGCGTAGGGACGACAGCCAGGGTAGCCGCACTGGCCGCACTGGCTCTGCGGAAGCAGGGCATCAATTTTTTCCACCACCGGGTCATCTTCCACCGCAAAGCGGCGGGAAGCGTACCCCAGAATTAAGCCGAAAATTAGCCCCAGCAGGCTAATGGCGACCACGGCTATCCAGACAGCGTTCATTACAACTTCACCAAACCACTAAAGCCCATAAAAGCAAGGGACATTAAACCTGCGGTGACCAGCGCAATCGCGTTACCGCGAAACGGCGCGGGAACATCCGCTACCACCAGTCGCTCGCGAATGGAGGCGAAAAGCACCATAACCAGCGAAAAACCGACCGCGGCGGCAAAACCGTACAGCGCCGATTGCAGGAAATTATGCCCGAGGTTAATGTTGAGCAGCGCCACGCCGAGCACCGCGCAGTTGGTGGTGATCAGCGGCAGGAAGATGCCCAGCAGGCGATACAGCGCCGGGCTGGTTTTACGCACGACCATTTCGGTAAACTGCACCACCACGGCGATGACCAGGATAAAGGCCAGCGTACGTAAATAGACCAGATCCAGCGGGATAAGGATCCAGGTATCAATTAACCAGGCGCAAATAGAGGCCAGCGTCATCACAAACGTGGTGGCGAGCCCCATCCCCATAGCGGCTTCCAGCTTTTTGGAAACCCCCATAAACGGGCACAGTCCAAGAAACTTCACCAGCACGAAGTTGTTAACCAGGACAGTGCCAACAAAGAGCAGTAAATAATCAGCCATCATTCGACCTGAAATAGAAAAAGCCGTCTATTATCGAATAAATCGATACCGGCGACAACAGGTTAACTGTGTGGTTATTACGGATTCACAAAGGTCCGCTTAACCCGTTGAGAACGCCTGAAATAGGGCGCAAGCAGCGCTGCGGCGAGGAGAGGGAAAAGCAGCTGGCGCAGCGCGAGCGCGTCGGAAATCGGGGAAAAGGCAAAGGCTTTTACCGCCAGCAGAAGCGTGATCAGCAGCCAGATAATGTAGTGCTTCGGTACCCCTTTCCGCCGTTTAAAGAAGGCGATGGTCAACCACAGCGTGTAGTACCACATGGCGATCGCAAAGGCTAAGGAGGCGATCCACAGGGCGAGATGTTCGATACTCATCGCGCTCAGCAATGTGTAAGTCTGGGAAGACATCAGAGCATCAGCAAAAAAAAGCAGCGACAATGAGGCGCTAAGCAGGGCTACCAGGAGCCATGCCAGCGGTGCCAGAAGCCATCCGCCAATACGTTCCACAGAGTCAGAAGACATTATTACTCCAAAATTCAACGCCAGTTATAAATAAAAGCAGGGCGGAAGTATAAGCAACTGGCGTGAATGATGACAGTCTTTATTGCACGTAGCGCCAGACGGACTTGGGCACTTCGCCGATGTTGAACAATTTGCCGCCAGAAACCAGCTCCGCCCGGCGATGGTCGGCCGCACGATACATGTTGACGATCTCTTCGTTATCGGTCAGGGAATAGTTAAGGTGATCAAAAAGTTTTTCCAGACTTTCCAGCGAACTGATTTTACGAAATTTTAATAAGTAGTCCTGAACGGTCATTTGCGTATCCATTTTATAATCGGAATAAATTAAGTTGAATATACCCATACTGAGTAAACCTGTTCTCAACCGGCAGTTCCTTTCTAAGATAAACTGTATGCAATTATTTCGGTTGTAAATACCGGTGACAAGAACAGATGATGTTTCCGGCCTGGTAAAAAGAAATTTAAGCGTATTCCAGAACTGAATCAGGCGCCGGAAGGCGCCTGGGAGAGAAGATTAACGCTGTTCGCCTCGGCTGGCAATAACGTTTTGGTACCAGAAAAAACTCTTTTTCCGTTTACGCGCCAGATTTTGCTGGTGATCGACATAAACGAATCCGTATTGTTTTTTATAACCGTTCAGCCAGCTCAAAAGATCAATAAAGGACCAGGGGTAGTAGCCGCGAACGTCGGCGCCCTGTTCCAGCGCTTTTTCCAGCGCGGTAATATGGCTACTGAGATAGTCAATCCGCGGGTCGTCGACGATTTCGCCATTGATAATCGGGTCTATCGCCCCCAGGCCGTTTTCGGTGATGTAGATCGGAATATCACCGTAGCGCGCTTTAATCATCATGATCCCGTCGGTTAAGCCCTGAGGCCAAATTTCCCAGCCCCATTCGGTATAGGTGCTTTGCGGGTTGCGCACGAAGTAGAAGAGCCCATCCACGCCCGGCTCGCCGCCGGTCGGTACTTCAGGAGGCTGCGCCGACACGGTTTCACGGCGATAGTAGTTCAGGCCGATAAAGTCACAGCGGTTGTCACGCAGCAGGGCGTCGTCTCCCGGTTCAAAGACCGGAACCCCCCACAGTGCCCGGGTCTGCTGCAGTAGCTCTGCGGGATAGCCGCCTTTTAATACCGGATCGTAGAGCCAGTGGGTATGGATGGCGTCCGCCATCTCTGTCGCCCGCTTATCTTCCTCACTGTCGGTTAATGCGGTGTGCGGCTGCAGCACGTTGACAAACCCTATCTCCCCCGCCACACCCATTTCACGAAACGCTTTCACGGCCAGCGCATGGGCGATAAAGACGTGGTGGCAGGCCTGAATGGCGCGCGCCGGATCGCGCACCGCAGGAGGATGGAGGCCGTTAATGTAACCGTGGCCGATAAAGACGATAGTCTCGTTAAAGGTTGCCCACAGTTTGACCCGGGAGCCAAAACGTTGATAGCACAGGCGAGCGTACTCAGCGAAGGCTTCCGCGGTACTGCGCGCCTCCCAGCCGCCTTCATCCTGCAGCGCCTGGGGGAGATCCCAGTGGTACAGGGTAATCATCGGTTCAATGTTATGCGCCAGCAGTTCGTCAATCAGGTCGCTGTAGAATTGGACGCCAGCCTCGTTCACTTCACCGTGGCCGCCAGGCAGCAGGCGGGGCCAGGAAATAGAAAAGCGATAG
This sequence comes from Klebsiella sp. OBRC7, assembly GCF_000293135.1. Lineage (NCBI taxonomy): Bacteria > Pseudomonadati > Pseudomonadota > Gammaproteobacteria > Enterobacterales > Enterobacteriaceae > Klebsiella > Klebsiella sp. OBRC7. The sequence goes on from NZ_ALNJ01000146.1 coordinate 45,159, forward strand.
CTTTGCAAACCCATTTCCGCCATCAGCGCTACGTCTTCGCGAAAACGATGGTAGTGGTCAACGGCGACGTCACCGGTCGTCCCCTGATAGGTGGTACCCGGAAGGTGGGAATAAATATCCCAGATAGAAGGGCCTTTGCCGTCGGCATCGTGACCGCCTTCAACCTGCCAGGCCGCGGTCGCGGCGCCCCATAAAAAGTGTTGCGGGAATTTGGACATGAAGAAACTCCTTATCGATTGATAAAGAGAGTGTAATAAAGGCGTATGCAACTATGCAACCGGTTTCAGAAACCGGTTGCATAGTTGCGAAGCGGGTCACTGTTTATTTCGACAGCGGCTTCGTCTGAACAGCATCAATGGCAGGCGGGGACTGGTAGTTATCAATATGATGAGCGATAACTAAAAGCAGGGCCGAAACGCCCAAAACAATCCAGCCAATAAGTTCTACAATACGGTTAAAAACGTTTTCCATAACTCTACGGCAAATGGTGAAACCAGACTGAAATGGTACTCAACGACTGAAGTAACGCAAGTGTTACATGATCTTAGCTGCGCAAATGGCGTAAAGCTGAGCAACCGTGCAGGGGCAAACGCGTCGAAGATGCGTTCAGAATCGCGGTGTTAGTGCGGCTGCGACATTTCGTTAAGGGGGCAGAAAAATGAGTGACCCTATCCGGGTAGGTTTAATCGGGTACGGCTATGCGAGCAAAACCTTTCATGCGCCGCTGGTCAGCGGTACGCCGGGGATGACGCTGGCGGCGGTCTCGAGCAGCGATGAAACGAAAGTGCTGGCCGACTGGCCTGCGGTGAAGGTGGTGACCGCGCCGCAGGCGCTCTTTAGCGACCCCGATATCGATCTGGTGGTGATCCCCACGCCCAACGATACCCATTTCCCGCTGGCGAAAGCCGCGCTGGAAGCGGGCAAGCATGTAGTGGTGGATAAACCGTTTACCGTGACACTGTCACAGGCGCGCGAGCTTGAGGCCATTGCCAAAAGCGAGGGCCGACTGCTGTCCGTGTTCCATAACCGCCGCTGGGACAGCGATTTTCTGACGGTGAAGTCGCTGATTAACGAAGGCCTGTTAGGGGAAGTCGGCTATTTTGAGTCGCATTTCGACCGCTATCGACCGCAGGTACGGCAACGCTGGCGCGAGCAAGGTGGGCCGGGCAGCGGCATCTGGTACGATCTTGCCCCGCATCTGCTGGATCAGGTGGTAAATCTCTTTGGTCTGCCGGTGAGTATGCAGGTCGACCTGGCTCAGCTACGGCCTGGCTCCCAGTCCACAGACTATTTTCATGCGGTGTTAGCCTGGCCGCAGCGTCGCGTGGTGCTGCACGGAACCCTGGTGGCCGCGGCGGAAACGGCGCGCTTTATCATCCACGGTTCGCGGGGAAGCTATGTGAAATACGGCCTTGATCCGCAGGAAGAACGGCTGAAAGGCGGTGAGCGCCTGCCGCAGGAGGATTGGGGGTACGATATGCGCGACGGGCTGCTGACGCGTGCCGAAGGCGAGGAAATCACCGAGGAGTCGTGGCTGACGCTACCGGGCAACTATCCGGCCTATTACGCCGCCATTCGCGATGCGCTTAACGGCATCGGCGTTAACCCGGTTCCGGCAAGCCAGGCGATTCAGATTATGGAGCTGATTGAGCTTGGGCTGGAGTCGGCCAGGCATCGGGCGACGCTGTGCCTGAATTAGGCCGACCTGACGAAACGCGCTGGCCAGGCGTTGATTGAGCTTCCCCCCGTGCTGGCACGGGGGAGAAACATCAAGCCTGATGCACGCGCTGGAGCAGCGCCGCTTTCTCCTGGGCGCTTAAAAAGGCGAGCTCCAGACCGTTTCTCTGCGCCTGGCGAATTTGCTCGCGGCTTAAACCGGCTGCCGGGGCGGCGACGGTGTATTCATGGATAATATCGACGCCCTGAACGGCGGGGTCGTCGGTATTGATGCAGGCCAGCACGCCGTGTTCAAGGAATGTTTTCAGCGGATGCTCGGCCAGGGATGGCACGGTGCTGGTCTGAATATTAGAGGTCAGGCAGGACTCAATCCCGATTCGCTGCGCGGCGAGATAATCCATCAGCGCCGGATCCTGCACCGCCTTCACGCCGTGGCCGATACGCTCGGCGCCCAGTTCGCGAATCGCCTGCCAGATGCTTTCCGGGCCAGCGGCTTCGCCCGCATGTACGGTGATGCGCCAGCCTGCATCGCGCGCGCGGCTGAAGTGATCCATAAACAGATTTCCCGGGAAGCCGAGCTCATCTCCGGCGAGGTCGAGGGCGGTGATGCCATCGCGATGGGCGAGCAGGGCCGCAAGCTCCTCTTCGCAGGCCGCTTCGCCAAAGGTGCGGCTCAGAATGCCGATCAGGCGGGCCTCAACGTTAAAGTCGCGACTGCCTTCTTTAACGCCGGCGATCACCGCTTCGACCACGCCCGCGACCGGCAGCTGGTGGGTCATCGCCATATAGCGCGGAGAGAAACGCAGTTCAACGTAGTGCAGGCCGTTGCGTGCGGCATCTTCGAGGTTTTCATAAGCGACGCGGCGGCAGGCTTCCAGCGAGGCCAGCACCTTTACGCCCCAGTCAAGCTTAGCGAGGAAGCTGACCAGGTCAGGCTCATTGCTGGTGACCTGTACATGAGGACGTAATGTGTCGAGAGTGTCTGCCGGAAGGGCGAGGTTGTACTGGCGGCCAAGATCGAGAATGGTTTGGGCCCGGATATTACCATCAAGGTGGCGATGGATGTCGGTTAATGGCAAAGTTAAATCAATCATGGTCGCACTCTTTTTTAGTTAAAGTGCGCGTCATTGTACATCAGAACGATAAATGGTTAAAAGCGGAGAAAATTACCGAACAATACAAGGAAAAAGGGTGAGGGAAGGGAAGATTGCCCTCTTAAAGGGAGCAATGACGAAATCGCTCATAGCAAAACGCTATTAATCATAGACAATCAGTATTTAATTTCGCGCCCGAGATTTTCTATAGTCTCAGGCGCTGGTTTTCCTGCAATGAATGGCAGGCAATTTTAAAAAGGACTCTGGGAATATGATCTTCACGTTAAAAAAAGTCGCGGTACCGCTGGTTGTCGCAGGCTCGCTGCTGCTGGCCGCCTGCAAACCTGGCGAGCAGGACCCCAACCACATCAAAGTGGGCATAAGCGCAGGCGTTGACCAGGAAGTCTGGGCGGTGGCGCAAAAAGTAGCGAAAGAGAAGTACAATCTCGATGTTGAGGTGGTGACGTTTAATGATTTCGTCCTGCCCAACGAGGCGCTAAACAACGGCGATCTTGATGCTAACGCTTTCCAGCATAAGCCCTATCTGGACAAACAGATCCAGGAGCGCGGCTATAAGCTGGTTCAGGTTGGCACCACGTTCGTTTATCCGATAGCGGCCTATTCAAAGAAAATCACGTCGGTCGCTCAGCTGCCCGATGGCGCGCAGGTGGCGGTCCCCAACGATCCAACTAACCTCGGCCGCTCTCTGCTGCTGCTACAAAAGCAGGGGCTGATTACGCTGAAAGACGGTGTGGGTCTGCTGCCCACCTCGCTGGATATTATTAACAACCCGAAAAAGCTGAAAATCGTCGAAATTGAAGCGCCGCAGCTCACCCGAGCGCTGGACGACCAGCAGATAACCATGGCGATTATCAATACCACCTTCTCAAGCCAGGTCGGGCTGTCGCCGTCGCGCAACGGCCTGTTCGTGGAAAGCAAAGATTCCCCTTACGTGAATATCTTCGCCAGTCGTATCGAAAATAAAGACAGCGAAAAGGTGAAAAACCTCGTGAAGGCCTACCAGAGCGATGAGGTGGCCGCGGCAGCAGAACAGCTTTACAAAGGCGATGCGGTTAAGGGCTGGTAATCGTTGACGTTTTCAGCCCCTGATGCGCGGGCTAGCGCATGTGATGCGAAAGACGGCCGGTAGCCCACTACCGGCCTTTTTCTGGCTATTTTTGAATCAAATAGCGGATGGTTGGCCCATCCTGCTGAATGTCGAGCACGGTGTAGCCGTGGTTTTTGGCATCCAGCGGGATGTTGTTAATCGACTGCGGACAGTCGCTGACCACTTCCAGAATCTCGCCTTTCTTCAGCGAAGGCATGGCTTCGAGCGTGGCGATGGCCGGATAGGGGCAGGGTTCGCCAACCATATCGAGGCGATAATCGGGGACCAGAGTTTTCATGCGCTTTCCTTAACCGTCGAGGGGGCGAGAGAGTGGCGGCGGAAAAACCGTTTTTCCCAGCCAATCACCAGAACCAGAGCGAGCAGCAGCAGGAGATAGGTTACCAGCAGGCCGCCGAATGGTCCGAAGGTCGCCAGCAGGTTGATTTTATCCCAGCTTGTGGCCAGCGCCGGAGAGAGCCCGTCCCAGTAGTAGGCGAGGATCGTTGAACCGATAACGTTGCCCAGCCCGACCCACCAGTAGTGCACCTGACCTTCCACCGCGCGGTACATCCAGCCGGTTTCGCAGCCGCCCGCCAGGACGATGCCAAAGCCAAACAGCAGGCCGCCGATAACCGCGTTGGGCCCCGCCCACATGATTTTCGGCTCCATACCCAGCTGCACATAGCTGAAGATCCCAATAGCGCTGGCGGCCATGCCGAAAATAATCGCCTTCGCCATATTGGTACGCCCGGTGATCCACATATCGCGAAAGGCGGAGGTGAAGCAGATCTGCGCCCGTTCGATGAGCAGGCCAAATCCGACGCCAAACAGCAGCGCCAGGCCGAGCTTCGGCCGATCGGCCGCGGTGAGCAGGCCCCAGGCGATCATGGCGAAAAAGACCACCATGCCGAGACGGAACCGGCGCCGCGCCTGGTCAGGTTTTTGCGTCAGCGGCGAGGCCTGGGACACTTTCTGCATTTTTACCGGAATACGGAAGATGGGCAGTAAGGTAAAGCGCGCGCCGAACCAGGTTCCGATAGCGGTAGCGATGGCAAAGAACCAGGCGTGCAGAGAAAACTGTGGGATACCGGTAAAAAATGCGGCCAGATTGCAGCCCATCGCCAGACGGGCGCCGAAACCGGCGATGATTCCCCCGACGACGGCCTGCAGAATGCGGATCCGGCTGCGGGGGAAGCGCAGCTTGACGTTATTCGCCCACAGCGCGGCGGCGAAACAGCCGCCGAACATGCCGATGATCATCATGCCGTCGATACGGGTGAGCGGGGTGCCCTCGAGATGAATGAGTTTATAGTAGCCCCACTCTTCGCTGTGCACGCCGACGAGTTGCAGCAATTGCCCACCCCAGCGGGTGAATTCGCCGGTGACGGCCCAGAAGGTGCCGGTAATGCCGAAGTAGTAGGTTGAGAGAATACCCGCGGCGATAACGGCGGGGACGGGCGACCAGAATTTAATCAGCCACGCCTGTTTGAACTGTTGCCATGTCATGAAGATGCCTCTGAACTCAGAAGGTATATTACCCGTAGCGGGTAGAAGAGGGGCGATAATACGCTGCTTATTAATGTAAAACGCTCGATGGGATCAAATTGAACGATAAAGAAAATATCAAAGGCCACGCTTGGGTGGCCTTTTACGCCTGCGGATCCGCGGTCAGATATTGATGACGGATATTGTGATTAATTAAAGCCCAGGCGAATAAGGTTTAGCGGGCAATATAACCCCTGATGTCCGTCTATTTCCACACAGTCCGCCCGGCGGAGCTGCTCCGCCGTTTTACCCTCGGCGTGGATGGCTTTGATGACGCCCGTCGCGCCGCTGTCGGCCACCATAACCATGCTGCCGGTAGCGATAGCGTTACGGTTACGATCGTAGGTGTTCATATTTTTTCCTCCTGGTGAATATTTTGACGGGAATTAAAAACGGCATTTAAATACACCTTTGTGAAATAGCGTTTTTTGAGTCTCGTCAAAATATCGTTTTATTGTGCCGGGAGGACGGATGAGTGAGCGGAGAGTCAGCGGTAGCGGACAGGCCGCTACCGCGTTGGCGACCAGCGAAAACAGTTAGCGCAGCGAGCCCAGGGCAGCAATTAATCCCTGCACGCCTTTTTCCAGCTTCTCGCGCGGGCAGCCTGCATTCAGGCGGACAAAACCCTTACCCTCATCGCCGTAGGTGTCCCCTGGCATAATGGCGACCTTCTGTTCCTCAATAAGTGCTTTTTGCAGGGCGCGATCGTCCACCGCCAGCGGGCGCAGGTCAATCCACGCCAGGTAAGTCGCCTGCGGCGGCTGCCAGTTTAGCTCGGGAAACGCCTGATTCAGTTCGCGCGCGATGTAGCGCATATTCTCCTGCAGATAGCCGCGCAGGGCATCCAGCCAGGCGGCGCCCTCGCGATAGGCGGCGATATGCGCCACCAGCGCCGGTACGGAAGGGGAAGAGAGGCCATCGCGGGCCTTAAGCGCGTGCAAATAGCTTTCGCGCGCCGCGGGATCGTCAATCAGCCCGTATGCGCCGGTAAACGCCGGAATGTTGAAGCTTTTCGATCCGGAGGTGAACAGTGCCCAGGGGCTGCGCGCCACCTCGCACCACGGGGTGTGCTGGTGTTCGTCCCACACCATGTCCATGTGGATCTCGTCGCTAATTACCTTTACGCCGTGCTTCTCGCACAGCCGTGCCATGGTTTCCAGCTCTTCGCGGGTCCATACCTTGCCGGTGGGGTTATGCGGACTGCACAGCAGCAGCACGGTATTACGCGGCTGAGCCAGTACCCGTTCCAGCTGCGCCATATCGCAGCGCCACTGATGGTTGTCGAGGGAGAGCGGAACCGCCGCGACGCGCCGCTGGTTGCCTTCAATGGTTTTATAAAAGGCATCGTAGGCCGGAGTGTGTACCACAATACCGTCACCCGCTGCCGACCACTGACGAATCATCTCCGCCACCATATAGATAACCGACGGCCCGTAAACAATTGCTTCGCGGTCGATTGGGCTATGAAAACGGCTGGCGAACCAGTGGCTCACCGCGCCGAGGAATTCATCGTTTTTCCAGCGGCTGTAGCCAAAAACGCCGTGCGCCAGGCGTTTGCTGACGGCATCGATGATGCAGGGGGCGGTGGCGAAATCCATGTCGGAGATCGTAAAGGGCAGCAGGTCGGCTGCGCCAAAACGGTCGGCGACGTAATCCCACTGTGTGCACCAGGTGCCGTGACGGTCGACCGGCGTTGAAAAATCAAACATCTGCACTTCCTTCATCATGTCCCCCTCCTGTACGGAGGGGGGCGGAGCCTATGCCTCAACGGTATTCATCAGGACAGCCATTTCATCTTTCACCGACTGCACCTGCGGGCCAATCACCACCTGCAGGTTGTGCTGGTTAAGCTGCACCACGCCGATGGCGCGATTCGCTTTCAGCGCGGCGCTGTCGACTTTGCTCATGTCGTTAACCGACAGACGCAGGCGGGTTATGCAGTTATCGAGCGAAACGATATTTTCCGCGCCGCCGAGCGCGGCCAGAATCGCCGGAACGTTGTAGCCTGATTTTCCGGTCACGCCGGTGACGGCCTTTTCGAAAGCGCTATTGGTTTCAATATCGCGTCCCGGGGTTTTCAGGTTAAAACGGGTGATAGCGAAACGGAAGATACCGTAGTAAACCGCAAACCAGATGGCCGCGACCACCGGTACCAGATACCACTTGGTTGACAGACCGTGCAGAATGCCGAACACCACAAAGTCGATAACGTTGCCGTCGGTGTTGCCGATAGTCACGCCCAGAATGGCCATCATGGTAAAGCCCAGTCCGGTGAGGAGCGCGTGGATAACGTACAGCACCGGGGCGACGAACAGGAATAAAAATTCCAGCGGCTCGGTCGTGCCGCCTACCACGCAGGCGATAACGCCGGAAATCAGCAGCCCCTTAATTTTATGGCGGTTTTCCGGGCGAGCGCAGTGGTACATTGCCAGCGCCGCTCCCGGCAGGCCGCCGAGGAAGGCCGGCATTTTGCCTTGCGAGAGGAAACGGGTCGCGCTTTCGGAGAAGCCGTGGGTGGTTGGGCAACTGAGCTGGGCCTGGAAAATCGTCAGCGCGCCGCTGACGCTATGGCCGCAAACGTCCATGGTTCCCCCCGCCTCGGTAAAGCGGATCAGCGCCACCAGAATATGGTGCAGGCCGAAAGGCAGCAGCAGGCGCTCTCCGGTACCGAAAATCATCGGTCCGAAATCTCCCGCGCTATTGATGACGTGGCCGAGGGCATTGATCCCCATGGCGAAGACGGGCCAGATCAGCGGAATGACCAGACCGACCAGGCCGAGAACCACGGTCGTGATAATCGGTACAAAGCGGGTGCCGCCAAAAAAGGCCAGCGCGTCGGGCAGGCGGATATTGTGAAAATGCTCATGCAGCATCCAGACGATGATCCCGGCGATCACCGCGCCGAGGATCCCGGTGTCGATCGATTGAATGCCGATAATATTCTGGATGTTGTTCGCTTTGAGGACGGCGGCATCGGTGGTCGGCAGAATGCCTTTGGCCGTCAGCCAGAAGTTAACCGCCAGATTCATCACGGCATAGCCGACAAAACCGGCAAACGCGGCGACGCCTTTGTTTTCCCGGGCCAGTCCTAGCGGAATGGCGATACAGAACATCACCGGCAGAAAGCTGAAGGCGAAGGAGCCGACTTTGCCCATCCAGATAAATACGGCCTGCAGCAGCGGCACGTCCAGCCACGGCAGGAGCGTCAGGACATCATGGCTGCTCAGAGAGCTGCCGATCCCCAGCATGATCCCGCAAAAGGAGAGCAACGCCACGGGTAACATGAAGGTTTTCCCTAACTGCTGGAAAAACTCCCACAGGGTAATTTTGGTTGCTGTTTTCGCCGTCATAACACGAATCCTGGTTCTTTAAGTTATCGGTAGGATGTAACGCCACGGAAAGATAAAACGTTTTATCAAATTTTAGTGCGATAAAAATCACATATTCCGGCGATAATAACGTTTATAAAGAGAGTATCTTGATAAAACGTTTTATCGACAGCCAAAGGGAGTCGGCCTGCAGTTATGGCTATCGCGAAAAAAATCACCATTAATGATGTCGCCCAGGCGGCGGGCGTGTCGGTCAGTACGGTATCGCTGGTGCTGAGCGGCAAGGGGCGTATTTCGTCGGCCACCGGCGAGCGCGTCAATCATGCCATTGAACAGCTGGGTTTCGTGCGCAACCGCCAGGCGGCGTCGCTGCGCGGCGGCCAGAGCGGCGTTATTGGCCTGATCGTCAGCGACTTATCGAAGCCTTTCTACGCGGAGATGACCGCCGGATTGACCGACGCGCTTGAGTCGCAGGGCAGAATGGTGTTTCTCACCCAGGGGGGGCACAGCGGTGAAAAAATGCTCCAGCGTTTTGATACCCTGGTGGCGCAAGGGGTCGACGGCGTGGTGATTGCCGGGGCGATCGACCAGGGGGCGGAGCTGCGCGATCGCGCGGCGCAAGCTGGAATGCCGCTGGTGTTTGCTTCCCGCGCCAGCTATCTCGACGATGTCGACCTGATCCGCCCGGATAATATGCAGGCGGCGCAGATTGTCACCGAGCACCTGATCCGCCGCGGCCATCAGCGCATTGCCTGGCTGGGAGGGCAGAGCTCGTCCCTGACGCGCGCTGAACGGGTAGGCGGCTACTGCGCCACCCTGCTGAAGTATGGCCTGCCGTTTCATAGCGAGTGGGTGCTGGAGTGCGAGTCGAGCCAGAAGCAGGCGGCAGAGGCGATGGCGGCGCTGCTGCGGCAAAACCCAACGATCAGTGCGGTGCTGTGCTACAACAGCGTGATTGCCACCGGGGCGTGGTTTGGGCTGATGCGCGCCGGGCGGCAGAGCGGCGAAGCTGGCGTCGAAAGCTATTTTGAACAGCGGGTCGCGCTGGCGGCCTTTGCGGAGTTACCCGAGGAGGCGCTGGACGATCTGCCGCTGACCTGGGTGACGACGCCCGCCCGGGAGCTGGGACAAAGCCTCGCGGAGTGTATTTTACGGCGTATGGAAGAGGGACAGGGCGCGGCGAGAAACCAGATTATTTCTCCCCGGCTGATTACCCGAAAATAGCCCCTGCACAGGGGCTATTTGCCGTTTATTGCTGCGGCGCGGCGGGTGGCACCACGTCTTGCGGCGCGTCATCTTGCGGCTGAGTTTCCTGCGGCGCTGCGGGTTCAGAGACGGCGGGAAGCGCTAAACCGAACATTCCGGCAAACTCATCCAGCGGCATTTTCTGTCCGTTCAGCGTAACCTGGCCGTCAGCGTACTGCAGACTTGAGGTAATGGCGTTATCTTCCATGGTGGTGATGCGGAACATCTGCCCCATCGCCGCCAGGCCTTTCACCTGCTGATCCGCAAGCTTAGCGGCGTCGGCGGGCTGATAGCCTTCCAGCCCGGCAATCTGGGTCATAAACGCCGTTGCCATATCCACCGGGATCACCAGCTTACCGTCGAGCGATTTAACGCTGCGATCCACTTCATCCGCCAGCGTCTGCGGCGGGGTGGTGGTCAGCGACGGGTCTTTCAGCAGAATCGAAAGATTCAGGGTGGTTTCCCCCTTCGCATTGCGCCAGCTCAGCGGCGAAATGGTCAGGGACGGGCTCCCTTTCAGCATCATCGGCAGCGCGCTAAAGAAGGTTTGCGTTAACGCCTGCTGATAGAGCTCAGGATTCTGCGCCAGCTGCGGATCCGCCATCAGCGCCTGCGCTTCAGCGTTGTATTTTTGGCTGAACTGATGGAAGGCTTCGCCATTAATGTTGTCCAGCTTCAGCGTCAGCCGGCCGCTGCCGATATCCTGATTTTGCAGCTTGAGGCTGTTGACCGTGTAGTCCAGCTGGCTGTTAATACCTTTACCGTCGGCAGTCAGCGACGAATTGCCGTCAATTTTCATCCCTTCGAACAGCGCCAGCTCTTTGCCTTCAACGCCAATCGCCAGCTTGTCCAGCGAGATAGCCTGTTTACCGATACGCTCGTTGAAGCTGGCCATTTCGGTAGAGCCGTCGGTTTTCAGGTTATTAAAGGTGAGCTGAACTTTCTGGTTGTACTCGTTAACCGCGTTAATCTGCCCGCTACCGGCTTCGCCGCTCAGGCTGAGGGTTTTCCCTTCGCGGTCAGCGTCCAGCTGGAACTGTCCGCCGCTGAAGGCCACCTTCTCATCGCCTTTTGCGTAATCAAGCGGATTGAGCACAATAGCGGATGTGTTGTCGCCGCTATAAGCGATACGGGTATCAATGGTGAACGGCGTTTCGCCTTTAGCGATGTCGAACAGCGCCTTGCTGGCATCGTTATTGGTCAGGGTGGTTTTGACCGACGCCATCGCCGGGGCGAGGTTAAAGGATTTGAGCGAAGCCAGCGGGAAAGGGCCGTGATCGACGACTTCATCAAACACCAGCGACTGTCCGGCGGCAAGCCAGCGGGGCGCTTTGCCGGCAGCGGGCTTCAGCACCAGCTGTAAATAGCTGCGGAACAGTCCGCGCTGATAGCCCTGATACGTCAGCTCCACGCCAGCCTGCGGCGCGCTGCTTTGCAGCTGAGCATTAGCCTGCTGCACCATATCGGCAATGCGGCTTTCCAACTGCTTCCCCGTATACCACGCGCCGCCCGTCCAGACGACGCCCAGCGCAATGATAACTCCTGCTGCGACCAGCGATTTTTTCATAGCATTTGTCCATAAATGAAACCAGGCGGATCGGGCCGCCTGGTTGTGTTGTCATGATGGGTGAAAGTCTAGCAACTGTGGCTAAAAAGTTCAGTAACTTACTGGAGCTTATTAAACACGCGCGCCACGCGGCCGTGGCCGCTGACCTGCACCGGTGATTCATTACAGCCGATAAACGCGGATTCACCCGGCTTCAGCGTCAGGCTCTGCTCGTCTTTGGCGATGACCGCTTCGCCCTCGACGCAGAACAGGATCGCCGCGCTCTGTTGGGCGATGGTTGACGGCTGCGTCGACAGGTCGTGCAGCGAGAAGGCAAAATCGTCAACCGGGATGGGGAAGTCCAGCTCCGCGCCGTGAATCACCGGCTGGGTCAGCAGTTGGCCCGCGGGTTTTGGCTCAAATTTGACGTTCGCCACCAGTTCCGGAATATCGATATATTTCGGCGTCAGGCCCGCGCGAAGCACGTTGTCAGAGTTGGCCATCACCTCCAGCGCCACGCCCTGCAGGTAGGCGTGCGGGGTTTCCGCAAACAGGAACATCGCCTCACCGGGATTCAGTTTGACTACGTTGAGCAGCAGCGGAGAGAAGAGGCCGCTATCGTCCGGGTAGAACTCGGCGATCAGGCGGATAGTCTGCCAGGGCTCACCCTGCTCGCTGTCCAGCGCCGCCTGCAGCACCCGTAAGGCGTGCGCTTTTTCATCCCCTTTCATATTCAGCAGGCTGGCGAACAGCTGGCTCAGATGCCCGGCGTCAGGCTGCGCAAGGAACTGGGCAATCGCCGGATGCGCATCGGCAACCGGCTGCAGCAGGGTGACGATCTCGGCAAACTCGCGGAAGGCGTTCATGGCGAGGAACGGCGTTAAGGCGAAAACCAGCTCCGGCTTGTGGTTCGGATCTTTATAGTTACGTTCGGCGGCATCAAGCGGGATCCCGGCAGCGTTCTCTTTGGCAAAACCGATTTCCGAGGCCTGCTTGTTGGGGTGCACCTGGATAGAGAGCGGCTGCGCGGCGCACAGGACTTTGAACAGGAACGGCAGTTCGCCAAAACGCTCGGCGACTTTCGCGCCAAGCAGGGTTGCTTTATCGCTTTCGATCGCGTCGCGCAGAGAGCGCGGTGTCCCGCTATTATCCACAATCTGCGAGCTGCTCTTGGGATGGGCGCCCATCCAAAGCTCCGCCATCGGCAGGTTGTCCGGGTTAGCAATCCCATAAAGTTCGGTTAAGGCGGTATGGCTTCCCCAGGCGTAGTTTTGCACTGAGTTAATGAGCTTTTGCATTCTCAATCCCTGTTTCCACTTAATAGTCATGGCACTATTAAACCAGCAATCGACCGATAAGCAACCGGCGCGAAGAAAAAGTCGTCCTTGTCTCAGTTTTTGTTAAAAAATTGTGTAAAATCGATCGACTCGCTTTTCCACGGGCAAATGGAGTGTCTGCCTGAAATATAATCAGCTAAGCAGTAAGTGAGAGCACAATGTCGAATAAACCGTTTGTATATCAGGATCCTTTTCCACTGAAAAAGGACGATACCGAGTACTACCTCCTCAGCAGTGATTACGTCTCCGTCGCCGAATTCGCCGGCCAGGAAGTTCTGAAAGTTGAACCTCAGGCGCTAACTTTACTGGCACAACACGCTTTCCACGACGCCTCCTTTATGCTTCGCCCGGCGCACCAGCAGCAGGTGGCCGATATTCTCAACGACCCGGAAGCCAGCGAAAACGATAAGTACGTGGCGCTGCAGTTTCTGCGCAACTCGGATATCGCCGCCAAAGGCGTGCTGCCGACCTGCCAGGATACCGGTACCGCGATTATTACCGGCAAAAAAGGCCAGCGCGTGTGGACCGGCGGCGGCGATGAAGCCGCGCTGGCGCAGGGCGTTTATAACACCTATATCCAGGATAACCTGCGCTATTCGCAGAACGCGCCGCTGGATATGTATAAAGAGGTCAACACCGGCACTAACCTGCCTGCGCAGATCGATCTTTACGCCACCGACGGCGAGGAGTACAAATTCCTCTGCATCGCCAAAGGCGGCGGCTCGGCGAATAAAACCTACCTGTACCAGGAAACCAAAGCGTTAATTACCCCGGCGAAGCTGAAAAACTATCTCGTCGAAAAGATGCGCACTCTGGGAACCGCCGCCTGCCCGCCGTACCATATTGCTTTCGTCATTGGCGGCACCTCGGCGGAGTCCACCCTGAAAACCGTTAAGCTGGCCTCAACCAAGTACTACGACGGCCTGCCGACCGAAGGCAACGAACACGGTCAGGCCTTCCGCGATATTCAGCTGGAACAGGAACTGCTGGTGGAGGCGCAAAACCTTGGTCTCGGCGCGCAGTTCGGCGGCAAATACTTCGCCCACGATATCCGCGTCATCCGCCTGCCGCGCCACGGCGCCTCTTGCCCGGTGGGCATGGGGGTCTCCTGCTCGGCGGATCGCAATATCAAAGCCAAGATCAACCGTCAGGGGATCTGGATTGAGAAACTGGAGAGCAATCCGGGCAAATATATTCCCGAGCATCTTCGTCAGGCCGGCGAGGGTGAGGCGGTCAAGGTCAACCTCAACCAGCCGATGAGCGATATTCTGGCGCTGCTGTCGCAGTACCCGGTGTCGACCCGCCTGTCGCTGAGCGGGACGATTATCGTGGCCCGCGATATCGCCCACGCGAAGCTGAAAGAGCTCATCGACAGCGGTGAGGCGTTGCCGCAGTACGTCAAAGACCACCCGATCTACTACGCGGGCCCGGCGAAAACGCCCGATGGCTACGCGTCCGGCTCCCTTGGCCCGACGACCGCTGGCCGCATGGACTCCTACGTCGACCTGCTGCAGGCGCACGGGGCGAGTAAAATCATGTTAGCCAAAGGCAACCGCAGCCAGCAGGTGACCGACGCCTGCCACAAACACGGCGGTTTCTACCTCGGCAGCATCGGCGGCCCGGCGGCGGTACTGGCGCAGCAGAGTATCCGCAGCCTTGAGTGCGTGGCGTACCCGGAGCTGGGTATGGAAGCCATCTGGAAAATTGAAGTCGAAGACTTCCCGGCGTTTATCCTCGTGGATGACAAAGGCAACGACTTCTTCCAGCAAATCCAGAGCTCGCAGTGCACCCGCTGCGTGAAATGATTTCAGCCGCCCTTCGGGGCGGTTTTTTTATGCCGCTTAGCGGCACGAACCACCAAAACAACTTATAAATCTGACCCATACTTTACCCTTGAGCAGGTGAGCTTTGTCGCTATTACGCACGTTGAATCCAAGGAGAAAGTCATGACAACGCATCGCAGTGAAAAAGACTCAATGGGCGCCATCGATGTGCCTGCCGACAAGCTATGGGGCGCGCAAACCCAGCGCTCGCTGGAGCATTTTCGTATTTCAACGGAAAAAATGCCGGCCGAGCTTATTTATGCGCTGGCGCTGACCAAGCGCGCAGCGGCGAAGGTGAATAACGATCTCGGCCTTCTGGCCGCGGAGAAAGCGCAAGCGATTATTCAGGCTGCAGACGAAGTGCTGGCAGGCAAACATCCGGACGAGTTTCCGCTGGCTATCTGGCAAACCGGCTCCGGCACGCAAAGCAACATGAATATGAATGAGGTACTGGCCAATCGCGCGAGTGAACTGCTGGGCGGTCCGCGCGGGATGGAGCGTAAGATTCACCCCAACGATGATGTCAACAAGAGCCAGAGCTCTAACGACGTGTTCCCGACGGCGATGCACGTGGCGGCGATGATTGCCCTGCGGGAGAAGCTGATCCCGCAGCTCAACGTGCTGAAGCAGACCCTGAACAATAAAGCCGTTGCCTTCAGCGATATTGTCAAAATCGGCCGCACCCATCTGCAGGATGCGACGCCGCTGACCCTCGGTCAGGAGATCTCTGGCTGGGTAGCCATGCTGGAACACAATTTAAAACATCTCGACCATAGCCTGCCGCATCTGGCCGAGCTGGCGCTGGGCGGGACGGCGGTGGGAACCGGGCTCAATACCCATCCGGAATATGCGGTACGCGTCGCCGCCGAGCTGGCGGCCTTAAGCGGCCAGCCGTTTGTCACCGCGCCGAACAAGTTTGAAGCGCTGGCGACCGTTGATGCGCTGGTGCACGCGCACGGGGCGCTGAAAGGGCTGGCCGCGTCGCTGATGAAAATTGCCAACGATGTGCGCTGGCTGGCCTCCGGCCCGCGCTGCGGGATTGGCGAAATTGCGATCCCGGAAAATGAACCGGGTTCGTCGATTATGCCGGGCAAGGTGAACCCGACTCAGTGCGAAGCCCTGACCATGCTGTGCTGTCAGGTGATGGGCAACGATGTCGCGGTGAATATCGGCGGTGCATCGGGCAACTTTGAGCTCAACGTCTATCGCCCGATGGTGATCCACAACTTCCTGCAATCGGTGCGGCTGCTGGCTGACGGGATGGCGAGCTTTAACGAGCACTGCGCAGAAGGCATTGAGCCGAACCGTGAACGCATCAGCCAGTTGCTGAATGAGTCGCTGATGCTGGTGACCGCGCTGAATACCCATATCGGCTATGACAAAGCGGCGGAAATTGCCAAAAAGGCCCATAAAGAGGGGTTAACCCTGAAAGCGTCGGCGCTGGCGCTCGGCTACCTGACGGAAGCCGAGTTTGACCGCTGGGTACGCCCGGAAGAGATGGTGGGCAGTATGTCTACTCGCTAGCCAGCCACAGGTGCAGCCGCGGAATCAGTAGCCTGAGCGACTGCGCCTGCGGTTTGTAGCGATACTGCACGTTATCGGCGTCATAGTTCAGGAGTTCACCGAGGTCCGGCACGCTGACGCCTTTCGTGCCGGATATCAGCGCAATCATCGGTCCCGGACAGGCGTATTGCACCTGTTTTTGTTCCCCACTGTACCAGACCCTGGCGATGGGCTGCACCTTCACCGGCCGCTTTATTTTCAGCTTTGCCCGCTGCGGCAGGGCGGCAATATCCTGATACTCTCGCTCCAGCTTGCTTTGCCACTGCTCGCGGGTCCACGGCGGAACCGCCCGGGGCGACTGAAGGCTTTTTTCCAGCTGCATGAGTACCCGATCGCGGGTGAGATTTTTAATCACGTGCTTATTGGCCCAGCCGAAGCGGATGGTGCTCGGATCGAGGAGGGGAGTTAGCGTGCGATAGGCGCTCAGCGTAATCAGTCCCGGCAGGTGGCGATGGACCCACTCAAACCGCGCGGCGGCAGGCAGGCCGGAATCCACGGTGATAATCTTCTCGAAGCGCGCTTTGAGGTCGTTGATATGGGTGATTTTGTCTAAGAGTTCAGCCTGTTCGCGGGCGTCAGTTTGCAGACAAATCGCGCCGGGTAAACGCACGGCGGCTTTGCTGCTGCGGGTTTCCGACTGCTGCTGGATAAACAGATGACTATAGTGCCTGAGCGCCATCTCCAGCGCGGTTTTGCCGGTGTGCTGAACCACGTTGATGCTCTCCAGCGGCTGGTGTTCAGCGTCTTTACTCACCGGCGGCAGCTCAAAGACGCGGGCGGCCAGCAGGCGGCACTGGCTCAGGGCGTGTTTTAGCGCCTGTAGTTCATGCTCGAGCTGGCGAAAGGTGTCGTTCAGACGTTCAACAAGGTCATAGCTGGCCATATTTCCCCACCTTAGTTACAACATACTTATCGATTTTTTAACTATAGCAGGCCTCAGCTTTTGCGCAAAGGCGTATCAGGCGGAGGTAAAATCCGGCAACTGATGATAGACCGGCCAGCTAAAGCAAAAACAGGCCCCGCCCAGCGAACTCGCTTCGCAATGCACTTCCCCGGACATTGCCTGGGCGATGCTGTGGACGATAGCTAAACCGAGGCCACAGCCGCCGGTCGCGCGATCGCGGCTCGGGTCGAGGCGTACGAAAGGCTCGAACACTCGCTCACGTTCATCAGGCGCAATTCCGGGGCCATCATCTTCGACCCGCAGCGTCGCGCGCGAAGCCTGCAGCGTCAGGCTGATCTGAATACGCTGGTTACTGTAGCGCAGGGCATTATTCACCAGATTATCCAGCACCCGTTCCATTAAGCGCATATCCAGCGCGCCGTAATTCCCGGCCACGACGTCGGTTAGCGCAATCTCGCGCTGGGGATTAACCGTCTGAATATCTTCCACGTGATCGCGGATCCACGCCGGGAAATTGGGGGTCGTTAGCTTCAGTTCGTTCTGCGGGCGATCAAGCCGGGCGTAGGTCAGAAGTTCTTCAATCAGCGCCTCCAGCTGGCCGATATCGCGGTTCAACGCCTGCGATTCGGCTTCGGTGAGGTTCTCGCTCATTTCCAGGCGATAGCGCAGACGCACCAGCGGGGTCCGCAGCTCATGGGCGATGCCATCGATCAGCTGTTTTTTGCTGGCGATAAGCGCGTTGATGTTATCGGCCATCTGATTAAACGCCACCCCCAGCCGCGCGAAGCTGGACATGCTGTCGAAATGAATACGTTCAGTAAGATGTCCATCGCCGAAGCGCTGGGCGGCGGTCTCAATACGCAGCATCTCCTGCCAGTGAGGACGCATCCAGATAAAGACCGGAAAGGCCAGCGAGATGGCGATAAAAGCCATCAGGGCCAGATCGAGCAGGCGCATCTCATGCAAAAAATAGAGATACGGCACCGGACCGACGGAAAGCACGTAGTGGCTGCGCGGGATCCGCTGGATAAAGGTGTACTGATCGTCGAGGGCGACGATATCACCGGCGCGCAGATGCTGCATCGAGTTTTCCGAGAGCTTGAATTTGCTGATGGGCTCGATATGCAGATCGAAAGAGAGATTGAGATCCAGCTCTTTGAGCGTTTTGCTCCAGTCGCGCGGCGGGATCTCCCGCAGCTCGCTGCGCATCAGATACAGCGAACTTTTCATCAGATCGTCCAGCGACTGACGTCCTGCGCGTTCGGCGGTGAATTTGTACACCAGGCCCACCATCATGGTCATGACCAGGAAGCAGACGAACAGCAGGAGGTAAAACTGCACAAACAGCTTTTTCATTAAATCTCACTCAAAATCAGAAAGTTAAATCCCTGCTTTTACCTGCAGGGGCACTGCGGGGGCATTTATCAAGGCGGAATCTACGTGAAAAAACCTTGTTGCGTTTTATGCCCATTTGATTTGCTATGAAAGCAGGGTTCGCTGCGGCTGACAACATCCGGCACGCATAAGTATGATGGTGGGGGTTGAAGCCAAATCAGAGAAGAATGTAATGTACCGCGGTCGGCGCCGATGTGCGAAGCGTTCTCTGTTTTAATCCGTCTTATTCCATCCTCATCCCGGCAGGCTCAACAGTCGTACTTAAAGGAGAATAAAAGCATGCATCTTGAACGACACAGCATTGAACGCGTCGGATGGTTGAGGGCTGCTGTACTCGGGGCTAACGATGGTATTGTTTCGACAGCGAGTCTTGTTCTTGGCGTTGCGTCGGCTAATACGGGCTCTTCCGGGGTTTTACTTGCGGGCATTGCCGGGCTGGTCGCGGGGGCGATGTCGATGGCTGCGGGGGAATATGTTTCCGTCTCATCTCAGGCCGACACGGAAAACGCGGCTCTCGCTCAGGAAAAGAGGGAACTGGAAACAGATTATCAGGGAGAAGTACGCGAGCTGACTTTACTTTATGTGCAACGCGGACTCGAGCCAGAGCTTGCCCAAAAGGTTGCCGAACAACTCATGGTGAAAGATGCTCTGGACACGCATGCCCGCGAGGAGCTGGGACTGACGGATACCAATTCTGCGCGCCCCCTGCAGGCTGCCGTTTTCTCGGCGCTGAGCTTTTCCGCTGGCGCAACGTTGCCTTTAGTCGTTGCATGGCTTTCTCCAGCAACGCTGGTTTTTCTCTTTGTTATTCTCTCCTCCCTTTTTTCACTGGCCGCTCTTGGCTATATATCTTCAATTGTCAGCAGAGCCTCCCCTGTCAGGGCGATCGGCAGAATTACTTTCTGGAGCACCCTGGCGATGCTTTCGTCGATGGGAATAGGTCATCTTGCCGGGCAGGTATTGTTTTAAGAGATGGCTTAACTCGCAGAAAAGAGAAATATCTGCCGTGTAGTGGGCTGAAAAAATGAGTGATTTGTATCGCGTGCGCGGGACTTATTCATAACCCATCGTCATTTTTTCAGGTGCACTTCCGGCGCGGAGCGAACATTCACTCGCGTACAGGCAGCGGTCAGGGAGGCAACAGATTTAAATCTTTAGTGCGGCAAGGATGGCGGACTCCATTTTCTCCGGGGTGGTGAACGGCGCGAAACGCGTGAGAGGGGTGCCGTCGCGACCGATCAAGAACTTCGTGAAGTTCCATTTGATCCGCCCGCCCAGTACGCCGGGTAACTCATCTTTCAGGTAACGAAACAGCGGGTGCGCGCTGGCGCCGTTGACCTCCACTTTCTCGAACATCGGGAAGCTCACACCGTAATTGATCAGACAGGTCTGCTCGATGTCATCGACGCCGCCGGGCTCCTGCTTACCAAACTGGTTGCAGGGGAAACCAAGCACTATCAGCCCCTGGGCAGCGTATTTCGCGTAGAGCGCTTCCAGCCCTGCATATTGTGGCGTGAAGCCACAGTAGCTGGCGGTATTGACCACCAGAACGAGCTTGCCAGCATAGTCAGCCATTGAGATAGGCTGGCCGTGCAGGCTGGTGGCAGTCAATTGGTAAAAGGTAGTCATATCGTGTTCCTCAGTGCAGCGCCCGTTGCGCGTCTTTATCGCTGGATTGGTTCATATCCTGAAAGAACATTGAAAAGAGTTGCTCGTCTCAGGATTTCTTTCCCAGGTCTGCCTTTCTGGCGCGATACCATGCGGCAAAATCAACGGAGACCAT
Organism: Klebsiella sp. OBRC7; assembly: GCF_000293135.1. Lineage (NCBI taxonomy): Bacteria > Pseudomonadati > Pseudomonadota > Gammaproteobacteria > Enterobacterales > Enterobacteriaceae > Klebsiella > Klebsiella sp. OBRC7. The sequence goes on from NZ_ALNJ01000146.1 coordinate 65,508, forward strand.
CGGCCGGGCAAAAAAATATCCCTGAACCTCATCGCAGCCCAGGCTGCGTAAAATCTCAACTGTTTCGAGATCCTCGACGCCTTCGGCAAGAACGACGTAATCGAGCTGCTTGAGGAGCCTGATAACGTTGTGCACAATAATGCGGCTGGCTTTCTCATGGACTATATGCCTCACAATAGACCGGTCGAGTTTGATGATGTCCAGCGGGATTTGCCGCAGGTAATTAATGTTGCTGTATCCCGAACCAAAGTCATCCAGAGAAATTTTAAACCCGCGTTTTTTGAGCATATCCAGTCCGTTCAGCGCGGCCGGACTTTCAAGCATCTTCTCAGTCTCCAGACACTCCACCCCCAGCAGGGCTGGGTCAAGACACGCCTCCCGCAGTTTCTGCTCAAGCTCCTCAGCGAAATCGGGTCGAGAAAAATCGCTGGCGGCGAGATTAATTGAGACGGGAAGAGAAAGCCCCTGATCCTGCCAGTCACTCAGCTGCGCGATAGTATGATCGATAACCCAGGCCGAGAGTTCGCGCATCAGGCTAGTCTTTTCGACCAGCGGAATAAATTCACCCGGCAGCACTTCGCCATTGATAGGATGCTTCCATCTTATCAAGGCTTCAGCGCCCGTCACGGCTCCCGTCGTCAGCGAAATTTTTGGCTGAAAGACCAGATATAACCCCTGGTTTCCCTGCAGCGTTTGCCTGAGTTCGGTCAGCAGGCTGAAATCTCGCTTCTTGCGGATGTCCAGTGCGTCATTATAGGTCGTAAAGCGGTGCCCCTGGCTTATCGCTTCATGCAGTGCGCTCACCGCGCGCCGCAGAATTTCATTTGGCGTCAGGGCGCTATCGCAAATACCGGAGTCACCCATGTGAATATTCAAATCCAGGGGAACGTCCGGGCCGATCCTGGCCTGGGTTCCCTGAAGCCGTAGTGCGATACTCTCCAGTGACAGCGCCATGGGTTCCGGGGTGAAAAAGGCAAAGCGTCCCACCGCCACGGCGTAAAGTTTGCTCGCCATGGGCAGGCGCGCCTGCAGCGCGACGGTCATGTCACGAAGCAAATTCTCTACGGCCAGCATCCCCAATGAGCGGGCCATCTCGTAGGCAAATGGCATATCAATGCAGTCAATAATGATCAGCCTGAAAGTACCCTCCGCCGACACCTCAATGTCCTTGAGCAGGCGCTGCCTATTGGGTAAAAGCGTGACGACGTCGATATACCCCACTGAGTGCCAGGAGGCTAAGAAATCCGATATCAGCTCGGCCAGCGCCTTAAAAATAGCGATCTGCTCATCCGAAAGTGCCCTGGGTTGCGTATCTAAGATACTCAAGATACCCACGATCACTCCATCGCGGGTTCTCAGCGGGCATCCTGCATAAAAGCGAATGAATGGTGCTTCTGTGACCGCCCGATCGCGATGAAAGATCGGGTGCAGATGTGTATCAGGACAAAGGAAAGTCTCACCCTGTTTCAGGGTCTGTTCGCAAAATGCTCCGGCCAGGCTGGTGTCCGTGGGGGCGATATTCTGAGCGGATTTGATGTACTGCTTTTCATCGTCAAGTATTGACACAAAACTCATCGGCATTTTTAACAACTGGCAGAGGAGATGAGTGTATTTTTTTAACGCTTCGTCTCGCCCTTCGTCCGCGTTTTTTAACAGGTCAATCGCCGCGCGTCTTTTGCTTTCATCGCTGCTGAGATCGTTCAACATATGGATGCTCCCGTGCAGTAGATATTCCGGTTATCCCAACCCACTAAAGGTGTGTATCTCTATACTCACGACGGGTGTCGATACTGGCCAGGCGCCAGCGCTATCGCTTCACAGTAGAATGTTTTCCGTTGATTGTCTGCAAAAGAGTATCACCCGCCCGGCAAGTCATGAGGCGCGCCGCGCGGTGAAGCGCGGGTTTTGCGTTGGAAAAGCAATTTCACCGCTGATGTTCGGGTCGGGAAGAGGCGATGTGATTCGCAAAAGAATGTGCGGAGTAACATCGCGTTAGCGAACCCGTTCCGGCCTGGCGTCAAGCGTAACCCCTGTTTTAAAAATAATTAACAGGAGGTTGAATTGGCTCTTGCGGCTAACTCCGCACAAACAGCTATTCCATCGCCACATGCCTGAATTAATTGTCCCAGGCGTGCGGGGCGAACAGGTAACCTTTATTGCGTACCGTTTTGATACGATATGGCTCAGTCGCATTATCGAGAAGCTTTTTACGCAGCCGCGAGATGGCGACATCGACGCTACGGTCCATACCATCGTAGCTGACGCCGCGCAGATTTTTTAATAACGCGTCCCGATCCATAATTTGTCCAGCATGTGTCGCTAACTCCCACAGAAGATCGAAATCCGCGGTGGATAAGGCGACGCTTTCGCCGCCGAGCATCACCTGTCGATTCACCGGGTCGATACTCAGGGAGCCGAAGGCGATCGCTTTATGCGGGGTGAGCGAGGAGGGGACGCTGCCGTCCGGCACGGCAATATGCTGGCGCAAATGCAGGCGAAGGCGAGCTAACAGCACCGCGGGCGGCGTGGTTTTCAGGATATAATCGCTGGCGCCCATTTCGAGTGAGAGAATATGGTTCATATCGCTGTCCAGTGAAGTGAGCAATACGATTGGCCCCTGCCACTGGCCGCGTAAATCGCGGCACAGCGTCATACCGTCTTTACCCGGCAGCATGATATCCAGCAGCACCAGGTCCGGCTTTTCGCGCGCGATAACCTCTTCCGCCCGATCGCCGCGCGGTTCTACCACCACGTCCATATCGTGTTTGCCAAGGTAGGCCGCAATCAGTGCGCCGACCTCGGCATCATCCTCAACGAAAACAATTTTATTCATATTGTGTATGCTTGCACTCATCTTTTAATCGCTTGAATCTCTTTACCTGAATCGCGGCTGAGGTGGCGCATTCCGCATCTGAAGTCAGGTGCCTATTCATTCGCTACCGCCATTGTAAACCATCCGGACATTAATATGAGCTATATATTAGCCATGAAATTCGCTATGATTCCCGGAGCTGCGGTTCAGGACTATTCTTTGCGGAGCCAGACAATGATTCAGATGCGAGCAGAAGCTTTGCGCATTAAGAACATAGGGTGCGGCACAATGTGGGCACGGACTGTCAGGATAGCCTATGCCCGCCGGGAAAATAAGTACCGGTACGCTAGCGCGAATGATGGAGAAGCCTTATTGCATCCTCTTTTGCCTGGCGCCGTAGGGGCACAAGGTGAATTTGCAGAGACTTCTTCGATTGCAGATGAGCAGCATCGGGTTCTGATTACCGGGGCATTTAATATTCTTTGAAAATGTTGACCACAAATTTTCCGTATAGGGGAAAGCATGAATGACCTGCAAATCGCCGGGTATACCATTGATGAAAACTTCATTTTGCGTAATGTTAATAACAGAACCAATGCTCAAAAAATAATCTCCGCTATACCAAATAATTAATTTCAGATTTTTGGCACTTGCCGCAACTGAAAAACCTGTTCCTGTTACAGGACATACAAGGCTATTTTTAATATTCCACTGCATGCTTGACGCTCTCCGGTAATTTACGAGCATTTTCGCGTTGATGAATATATTTTGATTAAGTTCATGGCCATTTTTACTTTGCATGAAGCAGGTCCAAACATGGTTATTCCTTTAACTGATTCTTATGCTGATTAATATAAAATAATAACAATCAGATGAGTGTCTAATACTAGTAATGATAATAGCAACAAGTAAAAGATTCGAAAAACTGGCGTGAGCTGAACTAAATAGCTGTATTGAGGATTGTGAACAGAATAAAATTCTGATTCAGATATCAAGGATAGATCGAAAGATTGTGAAATCAAACAATTACGATCATATCTACTACTTCGCCTTTTATTAATGGCAAAGTATGCTTCCTTATGAAATCGGTTTTATGTTGATATAAATCAAAATAATTGCTTTTATTTAGCCATTTTACTATAAAATGGCTATGTGCGCTTATTCAGGATTTGCGCAAAAAAAATAATTTAAAAATAACCTCTTATGATAAAAGTCAATCATATCAATTAACCGCTTTTACTCTATTTTGCCAGTATTGATTTGAATCATTTAGTGCAAAAAAATAGCTGCACTGCAGCGGTGCAGTTGTTGAGCCGGGCATTTTAAAAATGCCCGCCAGTCAAGCGCTCCAGGCTTTAAAATCTGTGTGAATATGTAAGGAAGAGATGCGCCGAGAATAGGCTAATTTGATTTGTATCTAAAAATACGAAAAATAATATGTTATACGTATAACTCAACAACCAGAGAAAAAATTCTCTTTTCGATTTAATGAATGTATTGGACCGAGGGGTTTTCAAGACAGCGAAAACGACTCTCGAATGACGCGCTCCGCTTGCCTGGGATATCATGCTTGCGAACGGTTATCGCCAGTTGCGGATATTAGGCATAGAGGGGGCGGCAGTGACGAGAGCGCTAAAAAAGTCTTTTGCCTCTACACGGTATCGGCCGCTCTTGCGCGTTTATAATTGTCGGAGCTTCCGTTATGCTGCGGGGTCTTGTTGTTTAAATGTTAAGGCAAAAGGAATGGGGTTGTTGATAAAAGCGCTGCTCGGCGCACTGGTCGTTGTCCTGATTGGCGTGCTGTCTAAAACGAAGAACTACTATATCGCCGGGTTAATTCCGCTCTTTCCGACTTTCGCCCTGATCGCGAACTATATCGTTGCCAGCGAGCGGGGGATCGAAGCGCTGCGAACCACCATCGTCTTTGGGATGTGGTCGATCATTCCGTACTTTATCTATTTGCTCTCGCTATGGTATTTCATCGGCATTATGCGCCTGCCGTTCGCTCTGGCAGGCGCAGTGGGGTGCTGGTGCCTCTGCGCGTGGCTGTTAATTATCGGCTGGAGCCGTTTTCATTAGCGCAGGTGGCGGCCGCCGTCGACGGCAAATGAGCGACCGGTCACGTAGCGGCTGCTGAACAGGTATTCGATCAGGTCGCTGATCTCTTTTTCGCCTGGCGCGATTTTCATCAGCGATTTATCAAGCGCCTGCTTGCGGTATTCCGCGTCATCGCCTTCGTTAAATAAAATCAGCGAGGGGGCGATAGCATTGACCTTAATTTCCGGCGCCAGCTTGCGGGCGAACGAGCGGCTCATATTATCCAGCGCCGCTTTGCTGGCGGCGTAGGCAATGTGTTTGTCGCTGCCGCGCTCCACAACGTAGTCGGTGATATGGATAATGTCGCTGGCCGCATGGCCGTGGCCGCGCAGCAGGCTCTCCAGAGCATGGTTGAGCAAGTAGGGGGCGTTGACGTGAATTTGCATCATGCTGGCGAGCACCGTGCTTAACGGGACTCCGGGTTTTTCCGCCATCCAGCCGCTGGCGTTATGGATGATGGCGCGCAGACCGCTGCCGGCGTGCGCCTTCACCTCTTCGGCGAACGCCAGAATGCTATCGTCAGTGCTGAAATCCGCATGCAGACAAACGGCGCCCGCTTCACGCAGCGCGTCGATGGCGGGATACCAGGTGCGGTAGCTGATAATAACGGGCTGCTGCCGGGCCAGAAAATGGCGGGCCAGGGCGAGGCCGATACGACGGCCCCCGCCGGTAATCAGGATTGGACGAGGCTGGATATCAGCCATGGGTATCTCCTTTGAGTTCAGCGGCAGGGTAACCGCTTACCCTACCAACATCCACGTTGCCGGTACGGCGGCAACCAGCAAAAAGCCAATTAATGCCAGGTCACGGCGTTTGAGCGGGCGATCGTGCTGGTGTGTACGACGGGCATACAGGAAAACCAGAAGACCCGGAGCGTAAAGTATCACTGACAACAATAAATGCACAGGGCCGGAGGCATATAATAACCATAAGCCATAAATGCAGGCGCCGACACCGACGGCCTTGTGTAGCGGGCGCTCGGCAATCTTCAGCAAAAATGCGCCGACGAGAAAGTAGGGCACCAGGATCATCTCAGAGGCGATGGTCAGCAGCGTGTTGTAATCTGAGCCGGTAAGCCAAATCAATACCAGCGAAGCCTGTACGCTGACGTTGGTGAGCCACAGCGAAGCCGACGGGGCATTGTTTTTATTGGTCCGCGCAAACAGGCGCGGGAAGGCTTTATGCGTTGCTGCCAGATAGGGCACCTCCGCCGCCATAATGGTCCAGCTCAGATACGCGCCGCAGACGGAAATAATCAGCCCGGCGGCAATAACAATCTCCCCCCATGAGCCCATCATGTTGACCATCAGCCCGGCCATTGAGGGGTTGCGTATTTCCGCCAGCTCGCTACGCGGCACGACGCCTAACGAGAGAAGCGTCACCAGCAGGTAGACCGCCAGCGCGGAGAGTACTGCCAGCAGCGTCGCGCGGCCAACATCCTGTTTATTCCGCGCGCGTGCGGAAACCACGACCGCGCCTTCGACGCCGATAAAAACCCACAGGGTGATCAGCATGGTGTTTTTCACCTGCTCCCATACCGGTACGCCCAGCGCCAGGCCGCTGAAATCCAGGCGGAATGTCTCCATACGAAACGCGATGGCGGCCAGCGCGATAAACGCGCCGAGGGGTAGCAGTTTAGCCAGCGTCGCGGCCAGGTTGATACCCGCGGCCGTTTGTACACCGCGCAGAACCAGGAAATGGACAATCCACAGCAGGACAGAGGCGCCGACGATGGATTGCCAGGTATTGCCATCGCCGAACAGGCGCAGTTCGGGCGTATCGGTAAAGAAACTGAGCGCCGAGAAGACGATAACTAGGTAGGAGACGTTGGCGACAACCGCGCACAGCCAGTAGCCCCAGGCGGAGCAGAAGCCAATCAACTCGCCGAAACCCTCCCGGGCGTAGGTGAAAATACCGCCGTCAAGGTCGGGGCGAATCCGCGTGAGCAGCAGCATGGCAAAGGCGAGGAACAGGATCCCTACGCCGGTAATGCCCCAGCCTATAAGCAGTGCGGAAGGGCTGGCAACGGCTGCCATGTTCTGCGGCAGACTGAATACACCCGCCCCCAGCATCGAGCTAAGTACCAGCGCGGTCAGGGCGCTAAGGCCCAGTTTCTTTTCCATTGCATTCCCGAGGTGATAACCATCAAGCTAAGAATATTTATTTGGCGAAATCGCATAAAAATGGAGGATTGCGCTAAGGCGCGGGATTTTACGGAGTGTTTTGTATGCATGCAATGGCGAGAAATGAAAAAAAGAAAAAAGGCGGCAGATCGCCGCCTTTTTGTTCAGCTCAGTTGCCGTTATTTATACAGGTCGGCGCTGATGGTGATGTTGCCGCCGCGCTCCTGCCACTGACGAGTAATGTGATAGTACTTCGCGCCTTTCTTCGCCGCGCGCTTAGCAGTCTGGTAGGAGATTTCCGTCATGTTACCGTAGTTACCGGTGAACTTGATGTTGTCGTAAGGAACCATCTGCGCGGCGGTGATTTTGTTCACTTCTTCGACTTTGGTACCATCCGGCAGCGTGACGGTGTAACGCCCGCCTTTAGACGATTGCGTTTCAAAGAAGCGGCCTACGCCGGTGCCGGAACCGACCGCTGCGGTGGTCGCTACGCCCGGGATTTCCACTTTCTTCGCGGCTTCTCCGCCTTCGGCCAGCGCAGCGCGACCGGCTTCTGAATCTGCCGGAATAGCGTCCGGGCTTTGCAGAACGCGTTTTTTGGCATCGGCTTTGTAGATATAGGCGGTGATTCGCTGGTTGCCGCCCTGGTTGGCATCAACCTGGCGTACGATAAAGAAGGAGGCGGCGCCCTTGGCCTTAGCGGCTTTGGTGATGGCGTCGTTAACTTCCGGCTGGCTGCGGTAGAAGCCCTGTACGGTGACGGTATCAAACGGCTCCAGCTCGACGGCCTGGTCCTTCGGTAATTCCATTACGCCGTTAATCACACGATTTTTCGGCGCGTCGGCCTGCGGGGCATTTTCTTTATAAAAATCGGCCGTTACGCGCAGGTTGCCGCCGCTGCCAAAATCAGACGTGTCGACAACATAAAAGGATGCTGCGCCATCTTTGTCTGCTTTACGGGAAACGGCCTGCACCGCGTCGCCAATGGCGTTAAAACGGCCGGTAACCACTACGCGATCGTAGGGCTTCAGCGCTGCCGCCTGCTCCGGAGTCAGCTCGGTCGCTGCATGGGCAGACAACGCGGTTGTAGCCAGAAGAGCAGACGCCAGGAGTGAGTTCTTAAGCTTCATAAAAATAATCCTTTGCCTTGCGCAAACCATGTACTGGTATTGTTGTTGACTGAAAACATTTGATTATTGCATTTATCGTGAGTGACTGTCTGCGTCAATTTTCAGTTGTCGCCCTAAACGTATACTGCAGAAATATAACATTTTTCGATATGTTGAAAAAACAGCCGCTTGACCAGCAAAATCGATAATCGATATCACTTTCATAAGTTAACGTAATGTTAATGTGATGATCAAGACGGCGATAAATGGTGAATTAACCCCTCTGCCAAGCGGATTATCAGGCGCTGGCATAAAAATAAGGTAAATATTGCTGCCTGGCACGGTTAGCCGTGCGTTTTACCAATAAAATCAAAATTTCTGTTTTATTGCTGTAGATCACAATCGGTATTTTCAGTAGGTTATAAAAAGTTTGTTACTGTTTTATTTTTTCAGACATATGTTGGAAGGCACGTCCATCCGCCTTCGCGACGGTCGTTTGTAAGAAAAGTAAACCATCATCAAAAACCGATGGAAGGGAAAACTATGCGTATTGGTGTACCAAAAGAGAGACTAGCCCTGGAAACCCGGGCCGCCGCCACGCCGAAAACGGTGGAGCAGCTGCTGAAACTCGGGTTCAGCGTCGCGGTAGAAAGCGGTGCAGGTAAGCTGGCCAGTTTCGACGACGAGGCCTTCGTTCAGGCTGGAGCGGAGATCGTTAGCGGTGATGACGTCTGGCAGTCCGACGTCATTCTGAAAGTGAACGCGCCCGATGACGAAGAGATCCTGCTGCTTAATCCCGGCACGACGCTCATCAGCTTCATCTGGCCGGCGCAAAACCCGCAGCTGATGGAAAAACTGGCGGCGCGTAATATCAACGTGATGGCGATGGATTCAGTGCCGCGTATTTCGCGCGCTCAGTCGCTGGATGCGTTAAGTTCGATGGCTAACATCGCCGGCTATCGCGCGATCGTTGAAGCCGCCCACGAGTTTGGCCGCTTCTTCACCGGGCAGATCACCGCGGCAGGTAAGGTTCCTCCCGCGAAGGTGATGGTTATCGGAGCCGGGGTTGCCGGTCTGGCGGCTATCGGCGCGGCTAACAGCCTCGGCGCAATCGTCCGCGCGTTTGATACCCGTCCGGAAGTGAAAGAACAGGTGCAGAGTATGGGCGCCGAGTTCCTTGAGCTGGATTTTAAAGAGGAAGCGGGCAGCGGCGACGGCTATGCCAAAGTCATGTCTGAAGCCTTTATCAAAGCCGAGATGGCGCTCTTTGCCGCTCAGGCCAAAGACGTCGACATCATCGTTACCACCGCGCTGATTCCGGGTAAACCGGCGCCGAAGCTGATTACTCGCGAGATGGTTGACTCCATGAAGTCCGGCAGCGTGGTAGTTGACCTGGCGTCACAAAACGGCGGCAACTGTGAATACACCGTGCCGGGCCAGGTGGTTACCACCGCCAACGGCGTGAAGATTATCGGTTATACCGATCTTCCAGGTCGTCTGCCGACGCAGTCCTCACAGCTGTATGGCACCAACCTGGTTAACCTGCTTAAGCTGCTGTGCAAAGAGAAAGACGGCAATGTCGTTATCGATTTTGATGATGTCGTTATCCGCGGCGTTACCGTGGTTCGCGAGGGTGAAATCACCTGGCCCGCTCCACCCATTCAGGTATCTGCTCAGCCGCAGGCGGCAGCGAAAAAGGTTGAAGCGCCAAAAGCAGAGGCGAAACCGAGCTCGCCGCTGCGCAAGTATGCGCTGATGGCGCTGGCGATTATTCTGTTTGGCTGGCTGGCAAGCGTGGCGCCGAAAGAGTTCCTCGGCCACTTTACCGTTTTCGCGCTCTCCTGCGTGGTCGGTTACTACGTCGTATGGAACGTCTCCCATGCGCTGCATACGCCGCTGATGTCGGTCACTAACGCGATTTCCGGCATTATCGTGGTAGGGGCATTGTTACAGATAGGCCACGGCGGCTGGGTCAGCTTCCTGAGCTTTATCGCGGTGCTGATCGCCAGCATTAATATTTTTGGTGGTTTCACCGTCACTCAGCGCATGCTGAAAATGTTCCGCAAAGGATAAGGGGTAACAAATGTCTGGTGGATTAGTTACAGCTGCATACATTGTTGCCGCGATTCTGTTTATTTTTAGCCTGGCGGGGCTTTCCAAACACGAAACCTCCCAGCAGGGGAACTACTACGGCATTGCCGGGATGGCGATTGCGCTGGTGGCGACCATTCTGGGGCCGGATAGCAGCAACGTCGCGTGGATCCTGCTGGCGATGGTTATCGGCGGCGCGATCGGTATTCGCCTGGCGAAGAAAGTTGAAATGACCGAGATGCCGGAGCTGGTGGCGATTCTGCACAGCTTCGTGGGCCTGGCGGCGGTACTGGTTGGCTTTAACAGCTATCTGCAGCATGAAACCGGCATGGAACAGATTCTGGTCAATATTCATTTGACCGAAGTGTTCCTCGGTATCTTCATCGGCGCGGTGACCTTTACGGGTTCCGTTGTGGCGTTTGGCAAGCTGTGCGGCAAGATGTCTTCTAAGCCGCTGATGCTGCCGAACCGTCATAAGCTAAACCTGGCGGCGCTGGTCATTTCTTTCCTGCTGCTGATCGTTTTCGTGCGTACCGACAGCATCGGCATGCAGGTACTGTGCCTGCTGGTGATGACCGTGATTGCCCTGGCGTTTGGCTGGCACCTGGTGGCCTCCATCGGCGGCGCGGATATGCCGGTCGTGGTATCAATGCTGAACTCCTACTCCGGCTGGGCGGCGGCGGCGGCGGGCTTTATGCTCAGCAACGACCTGCTGATCGTAACCGGTGCGCTGGTAGGTTCTTCCGGTGCAATTCTGTCCTACATCATGTGTAAGGCGATGAACCGTTCGTTTTTCAGCGTGATTGCCGGCGGTTTTGGTTCTGACGGCACGGCGTCCACAGGTGATGAAGAAGTGGGCGAGCACCGTGAAATCAGCGCCGAAGAAACCGCTGAGATGCTGAAAGGTTCCCAGTCGGTTATCATCACCCCGGGCTACGGCATGGCGGTTGCGCAGGCCCAGTATCCGGTCGCGGAAATCACTGAGAGACTGCGCGCGCGCGGAATCAAAGTGCGTTTCGGTATTCATCCGGTTGCCGGGCGTCTGCCGGGCCATATGAACGTCCTGCTGGCGGAAGCTAAAGTCCCGTATGACATCGTGCTGGAAATGGATGAGATCAACGATGATTTCTCCGATACCGACACCGTACTGGTCATCGGCGCTAACGACACGGTGAACCCGGCCGCGCAGGACGATCCGGGCAGCCCGATTGCCGGTATGCCGGTGCTGGAAGTGTGGAAAGCGCAGAACGTCATTGTATTTAAACGTTCAATGAACACCGGCTACGCTGGCGTACAAAACCCGCTGTTCTTTAAAGAGAACACCCACATGCTGTTTGGCGATGCCAAAGCCAGCGTCGATGCGATTCTGAAAGCGTTGTAAGGCCTGGTCGTTTAAAACCAGTGCTTCTTAAGCCGTCTCTTCTGAGACGGCTTTTTCATATAGGTAACGAAGGGGGTGTTTGCTCATAAAATAATCAGGGAAAGGTGTTACAATAGGCCGTTTTTCACCCAAACTGAGGATATTATGGATACCGAGTTAACCCCCGCGCAACTGGCCATCGAATTTCTGCGCCGTGACCCCGCTGCTTTAACCCCCGCGCAGTATCTGAAAAAGCTGAAATTGCTGGAACTTGAGTTCGCCGATTTAATGGCGCTTTCGTCCATGGAGCTTAAAGAAGAGATCGATCACGCCTGGCGCTTAGGTATCCACTAACGTTTTCGTTACCCGCAAAGCTGTTGAAATCGGGGCCAAATGGCCCTTTATTTTTGTTAATGGGATGCAAAAAAATCCCCCGCGCGGGCGGGGGATGACGTCTTATGACCTCAAATGAAGTCAACGGACTAATCGTCTTCTTCGTCGTCCAGTTCAACCGGCGTCTGGTACTGGTCCGGCTTCAGCGCCAGCAGGTCGCAGCGCAAGTGGTCAATAACCTGTTCAGCGGTATTGCCGAGGAAGGCTGCCGAGAGGCCGGTTCGACCAATCGTACCTAGTACCACGATCCCCGCCTGAAGATGCTCTGACAGGTCGGGAATGACCTCCTCAGGTAACCCTTTTTCAACGTGGGTGCGGCCTTCATCGATGCCGAATTTTTGCCGCAGCGCTTTCATGGCCAGCAGATGCTGACCGCGAATAGCGTCGTTATAGACGCTGGGGTCAAAATCAGGGAGCTCAATCGCGATATTGATGGGCGTGACGGGATAGGCGCCCACCAGGTGAACCTCTGTATGGTTAACCTGTTCCGCCAGCTCAATGGTTTCTCTGACCAGTTTTTCATTAAGCGCGTTGTGGTAGTTCTCTTCACTGGCGAGATTGACCGCCACCAGCGCTTTACCGCCTTCCGGCCACGGCTGATCTTTGACCATCCAGACCGGGCATGGGCATTTACGCAGCAGGTGCCAGTCCGTTGGGGTAAAAATCACCGCTTCCAGCTTGTCGTGCTGGTGCGCCATCTTCAGCACTAAATCATGCTTGTCGCTGATGATTTCCTGAATAATGGCTTCGAAGGGACGATTGTGCCACACCACTTTAATATCAATGGGCACGCCGGACTCTATATAGAATTTTGCCTGCTCGCGGATCCAGGCGGTACGCTGCCCGATGACGCCCTGGCGCATGGCCGTACGTTCGTCGGGGGAGAGCAGAGTGGTCATTTCATAAGAAAAATCATAGATCGGCAAAAAGGCTTTGATGCGGCCACCAATCCGTTGGTGCAGATACACCGCGCGCCGCAATGCAGGCTGGTCGTCCTGATTGGGGTCGATTACTACCAGCATGTTCTGATACTTCGCCATACAGGGTCTCCTTACAACTGTAACTACAGTCTGTATTAAAAAGATAACCTATATGGATGAAATGAAACAGGGGATGAGCCTGGCCAGATCAACAAATTAGAAAAAAATTCGCGATCCGGCCGGATACGGGAGGACTATCAGGCGACGTTGCGGGCCTGGCCAGCAAGCTGCGCCAGCAGGTCGCTGTTTTCGATGGTGATATATTTGCCTTTAACCGCCAGCATACCGCTTTTCTGGAAACGTCCCAGCAGGCGGCTGATGGTTTCTACCGTCAGGCCCAGATAGTTGCCGATATCGCCGCGGGTCATGGTGAGGCGGAACTCACGCGGCGAGAAGCCGCGCTGCGCGAAACGGCGGGACAGGTTGTAGATAAAGGCCGCCAGGCGCTCCTCTGCGTTCTTTTTGGAAAGCAGCAGGATCATATCCTGATCGCCTTTGATCTCGCCGCTCATCAGACGCATCATCTGCTGACGCAGGTTCGGCATCTTACCTGAGAGGTCGTCCAGCGTTTCAAACGGAATCTCGCAGACCATTGAGGTTTCCAGCGCCTGGGCAAAGCTCGGGTGGTGGGCGGTGCCGATGGCGTCGAAGCCGACCAAATCGCCGGCCAGATGAAAACCGGTGATCTGCTCATCGCCCTGTTCGGTGATGGTGTAGCTTTTAATGGTGCCAGAACGAATTGCATACAGCGATTTCAGCTCATCACCGGCTTTGAACAAGGTCTGTCCTTTCTGGATAGGCTTTTTCCGCTCGATGATGTTATCAAGCTGGTCAAGCTCATGCTCGTTCAGAGTAAAAGGGATGCAAAGCTGGCTAATGCTGCAATCCTGGCAATGGATTGCACAACCGCCAGACTGAATGCGTCGTATAATTCGCTTTTCCGGGATCATAAGTCTGCTCAGGCTTTAATTGATATTGGTCAATTTTAACATCTTTTTGGTGAGCAGGTAAGTCTCGAACCCCTGAAACACGTAATATTAAAAGGGTAAATCAGTTACCCATTTTATCTCATTGATTATAAATAAGTTATCTGGCGATGTTGGATTGTAAAATTACCTGAAAATTCCAGAAAAGGCACTTACGGTCAAAGGAGCAGATAGCCTTCGTGACGCAATAGCCACTCTTTTCGCTGCACGCCGCCGGCGTAACCCGTCATGGTGCCGTTACGCCCGATCACCCGGTGGCAGGGCACCACAATACTGACAGGATTTGAACCGTTGGCGGCACCCACGGCGCGCGCCGCGCCCGGACGTCCCAGCGCCTCCGCGAGCTGACCGTAGTGCATAACCTGGCCGCAGGGGATGGTGCGCAGCGTTTGCCAGACTTCCCGCTGAAACGGCGTCCCGCCGGTGGCGGTAGGTAAGGTGTCGATAATGGCGAGATCGCCCGCGAAGTAATCGCTAAGCTTACGGCTCAGGTTACCTGGATTACGCGAATCAACGCGTTGGTAGCCTTCACGGCGATAATGAACATCCAGCAGTTGTTCCATGCGGTCGCGGTGCTGATCCCACTCAACGGCCCGCAGGTTAAATTGCTCATCGCAAATCACCCACAGCGGCCCCAGCGGGGTGTCAATTTTATCTTGCAACAGCGTGAGCATCGGTCCTCCTTCAGCGAGGTTATTTTGGCAGGGCATCACCATAGCACGGCGCGATGTGGGCAAACCATACTCCGAAAAGGTCAACAAACAGGGTCAGCATGGACTATTAATTATGAGGTGAGGAAAGCGATGTTTATTTTTACATTAACTTGCAGACGCGTTGGCAAGGCGATTTTGCTACCTTTATCCGGCGGTGAATTCACCGGCAACCATCCGGCGCGGCAGATAAACAGACTGGCTTTCCTTGAGTCCATGATTTTCCGGCGTTTCTGCGCGGGTTTTTACCAACAAAGGTGGTGATATGCAATATATGATGACTGGCGTTGTCATTGTGATTATCAGCGGCTTAGTAATTCATCTGATCGCTTTGGCGATTGAAGGACTGTATAAAGTCATCAGTAATCGCACGACCTGGCGTTAACGTTTTTGTGGCCTTCCCTGGCCTGTCGCGACGTTAAGGTAATCGCGGATAAATACCCGGTCCGATGGGCAGACCCAGTAGGTACCAGCCAACCAGCAGCAGTAGCCAGACGGCAAGGAATATTAATGGATAAGGCAAGACCAGCGAGTAGTAGGTTCCCAGCTTAGCGTCGGGCCGGTAGCGCTGTAAGAAGCCGAGAAATAGCGGCACAAACGGCGATACCGGCGCCAGCGGCAGCACCGATGAGTCGGCGATGCGAAACAGAATCTGCGCGAATGCCGGGTGAAAGCCCAGCAGCATAAACATCGGCACGAAGATCGGCGCCAGAATCGACCAGATTGCCGAACCGCTGGCGATAAACATACACAAAAAGGCGGAGAGCAGCGCCAGGCCGACAAACGCCGGTACGCCATTCATTCCCGCGCTCTCCAGCAGATCCGTTAAGCCGACGGCCATAAATTTGCCCATATTGCTCCAGTTGAACATGGCGACGAACTGGGCCAGCGGGAAGACCATCACGATAAAACCTGCCATCTCTTTCATCGGCTCAATCATTAGCTGAGGCAGATCGGCCTGGCGGCGAATTTTGCCGGTGGCGATGCCGTAGGCCAGTGAAACGACGAAGAAGAAAAAGATAATGAGCGGGACGATCCCTTTTATAAACGGCGAAGGCATCACGGTATGCTTGATGGGATCGCGCAGGATACCGTTTTCCGGCACGACCATCAGCGCGATCGCCGCCACGAATAACAGCGCGGCCACGCCGGCCACGCGCAGGCCGAAGCGCTGTTCCGGCGTCAACGTCTGCAGCGTTTCATCGCTGTTGCCTTGCCATCGCCCTAATCGCGGCTCCACCAGTTTATCGGTAATCAATCCGCCAACCAGCGTGAGAACGATCACTGAGGTTGCCATAAAATACCAGTTATCAATCACGCTGACGTGAAGTGAGGCGTCAAGGGTTTTTGCCGCTTCGGTGCTGATGCCAGAGAGCAGGACATCGGTGGTGACGATGAGAAGATTGGCCGTGAAGCCGCAGCCGACGCCAGCGATAGCCGCCAGCAGCCCGGCAACCGGGTGGCGGCCGACGGCGAGGAACATCAGGGCGCCTAGCGGCGGCATAATCACCAGCGCGGCATCGGAAGAGATGTGGCTAAAGAAGGCGATAAACAGCACCATATAGCTGGCGTAACGGGCGCTAACGTGGGATGACATTTTCACCATCAGCGAAGGCAGCAGGCCCACTCGTTCCGCAAAACCGGCCCCCAGCACCAGAGCCAGAATGGCCCCCAGCGGCGCGAAACCGCTGAAGTTCTTAATGACGTTCGGCAAAAACCAGTGCAATCCTTCAACGCTAAGCAAATTTTTCACCACCACTCGCGAGCCGTCGGTGGGGTTATGTACCCCGACGTTCAGCGCCGACAGGATGGCGGTGGCGACCATTAACGCCACAATCAGATAGATAAACAGTAAAAACGGATGCGGGACCTTGTTACCTATTTTTTCAACCCAGCCATAAAGCTTACCGGTGGGGGAAGGCGACGGTATGGATGACATACTCATGGGCGTTCCTCAGTTGTCGTTGTTGTGTTGGTTGTCTCTTTACCCCAGGGCGTGTCAGCCGTTGTTTTTTTGGCGATTACCGCGTTGCCGTACTCCATCCACGGGGCTTTTATTATTTTAAAATCGAAGGCTTGACCTCCTTTGGAATGGGGCACCGGTAAGGCCTTTCGGCTAAGACCTGGGCCAGTTCCTGCTGGCTGGCGGTCAGTAACGCCCTGTCGCTGAACAGACGAATGGCCGTCGCGCCCAGCACTTTCCCCGCCAGCAGCATCCCTTTGTGGGCGATGGAGGTTCTGCCCTGGCTCACCAGTTGCCAGGAGTGAAGCGGGGTCCCGACGGCAAAACAGGGGCTGAAGCACTGGGCCACGGGGGCCTTCCGGCTTACGTCGCCGACGTCGGTAGAGCCCACAAGGATGTTGTCCGTTGCCGCCCACGGCGCCACTTCATCGATCAGGCGCGTTTCGCGGTGGCGGCGGGCGAACGCTTTCCCGTCCTCGCCGCCGGTGTCGGCAATGTTTTTCAGGCTGTTATTGATATCGTTCGCGCTCAAGGTTGCGCGAATTTCGGCGGCGAATGCGCGCTCTTCCGCGCTCCAGGGCGGCGTGCCGTAATGGCAAACCGCCTGATACATCGCCGCTTCCAGCGTGCGGTTGGGCAGATAGCTGGAACAGGCTTTTTCGAAGCGACAGCTGACGCGGGTCTCGGTCATCAACGCCGCGCCCTGGGCGATTTTCTCGATCCGGGCGAAGATTTGCTGCGCATCGGCCATTTCCGGCGCGCGAATGAGATACAGCACCTCCGCCTGCGCCTGGACAACGTTGGGGGAGACGCCGCCGGTATCGGTGATGGCGTAGTGCACCCGCGCCTTTTCGATAATATGTTCGTTAAGGAAGTTGCTGCCGGTGGTCATCAGCGTCACGGCATCCAGCGCGCTGCGGCCCAAATGCGGCGAGTTTGCCGCGTGCGCCGCAGTGCCGGTAAACCGCCACGCCGCCTGAATGTTGGCAAGGGTACGGGTGCTGAACATCCCGGCCCAGGCTTCCGGATGCCAGGTCAGGGCGGCATCGATGTCATCGAATAACCCCTCGCGGACCATGAAGGTTTTCCCCGAGCCGCCTTCCTCGCCGGGACAGCCATAGAAGCGAAGCGTGCCGGCGCCACCCTGTTGCTGCAGCCAGTTCCTGGCGGCGAGCGCGGCGGCGAACGCCGCCGTACCAAGCAGATTATGCCCGCACCCATGGCCGTTTTCTCCCGGTGTCGAAGACGCGGGTTCCGCGCAGTGGGCCTGCTGGCTGAGCCCCGCCAGGGCGTCAAATTCGCCGAGGAGGGCAATCACCGGTTGGCCCGCGCCGAAGCTGGCGATAAAGGCGTTGGGGATCCCGCCGGCATTGCGGGTCAATTGAAAGCCTTCCGCTTCCAGCGCATCGGCCAAACGCGCAGCGGACCAGAATTCCTGAAAGCGGGTTTCCGGATGGTCCCAGATATCATCGGCAATGGCGCAAAAATCGTTGCGCCGTCCCTCAATAACGTCATCGACAAATTGATAAACGTGTTCCATTACACACCTCGCTGCCAGGGAAAGTTCAGGGCGACGCGTGCTAACGTTTCAACGGCCAGGGTCATCACGTTCTCGTCGAAATCGAATTTTTCATTGTGGTGACCGGCGCTCAGCTCCGTGCCGAATATCATGTATGAGGCGAGACCGCCGCGCTCCTGGACCCGGGCCATCATCAGAGTGGCATCCTCGGAACCCGCCGGGGCAGCGATACGATCGACAGCCTGTTTAACGCCGGGGACCTGGGCCGTCTGCTGGCGCAGATAGTCCACCCACGCCGGTGACGGGGCGCTGGAGGTGGCCGCGCCCATCAGCTGCAGCTGGTAACGGGCTTCATACATGGTCGCCGCGCCGGCGATCGCCTGTTTGGCCCGCTCAAAGACGTACTGGTTAATGACATCGGTTTCGCCACGGGTTTCGACTTTTAATCGCGCGGAAGAAGGAACCACGTTACGCCCGGTACCGGCCTGCATGACGCCGACGTTAACCCTTGACGCCCCGGCGCTGTGGGGCGCGATGGCGTGCAGGGCAAGGGCGGCCTGGGCCGCCGCCAGTAGCGCGTTACGGCCATCTTCCGGTTTACCGCCCGCGTGGGCGGCGACACCGCTGAACAGCACATCGAATTTGGTGGTGGCCATAAAGTTATCGCCGCCGCAGACGACGGTGCCGGAAGGGACGCCGGTACCGATATGAATGGCGGTGAAATAGTCCACGTCATCAAGCACGCCCGCCGTCACCATAGCGCGCGCGCCGCGGGTACCTTCTTCCGCCGGCTGGAAAATCAGCTTGATCGTCCCGTTGAGCTGCGCGGCATACTCCTTCAGCACGTGCGCCAGACCCAGTCCGATCGCGGTATGGCCGTCGTGGCCGCAGGCATGCATCATACCGTCGTTGCAGGAGGCGAAACGATCGCGATGCGGACGGTGACTATCGTCATGTAGCTCGTTGAGATCGAGCGCATCCATGTCGACGCGAAACGCCAGCGTTGGCCCCGGCCGCCCGGTATCGAGGGTCGCCACCACTCCGGCGAAGCCGCCTTCAAACGCCGGTAGCCAGCGTTCAGGCGCACCCTGCGCGCGGGCGCGCTGGAACGCCTGCGCCAGGGTCTCTTCATCAGGCAGGCCCATACGGCTATCGGCATCGATAACGTCGCGCCCCAGCGCCAGCTGATAACCCAGACCGTCTAATACTTCCGCCACTTTGCTGGCGGTGCGGAACTCCAGCCAGCCGGATTCCGCATGCAGGTGAAAATCGCGACGCCATTCGGTCATTTTTGGCGCCAGCTGGTTGATGAAATCATAAAGTTGCGGCATAACCTTTCCCGTTATAAGCAAAAACTGTGATGGTGTTCACGAAGTGATAGCCTTTACTTATCACTCATCACTTTCATGCACTCTCATCCTTAACCTGCCACAGCACGATCGATTACAGTAGATGTCATTTTCTTCTGTCTGATAAACACTGGTTATCACTCACAACATGTCATTTCAGATTAAATTTCACCACATTCGCGCCTTCGTTGAGGTCGCGCGCGAAGGAAGTATTCGCGGCGCCAGCCGGGCGTTGGCGATTTCGCAGCCGGCGTTGACCAAAGCGATTAAAGAGCTGGAAGAGGGGCTCTCCGCGCAGCTATTTGTGCGCCGTAGCCAGGGGGTGGCGCTGACCGAAAATGGCGAAAGCTTTTATCAACATGCGAGCCTGATCCTGGAAGAGCTGCGGGTAGCGCAGGATGAATTGCTGCAACGTCAGGGCGAGCAGGCCGGGCAGATTAATATCGGCCTTGGCGCCAGCGTAGCGCGTTCGCTGATGCCTTCGGTTATTTGCCGCTTTCATCAGCAGCATCCGCTGGTGAAGGTGCGGATTATGGAAGGACAGCTGCTGGCGATGATTAATGAACTGCGCCAGGGTGAGCTGGATTTCACCATCAATACTTACTATCCCGGCCCCTACGATCATGAATTCAGCTTTGAGAAGCTATTTGAGAAACCCTTCGCGGTATTCGCCCGCGCTGGTCACCCGGCGGCACACGTCACTTCACTGACCGAGCTGCTCGATCGCCACTGGACGATGCCGACGCCGCGCGGCAGCTACTTCAAACAGCTGCAGGAGATGTTTAACCAGGCCGGACTGGCGCCAAAGGTTGATATCGTTTGTGAGACCTTCTCTTCGTGCATTAGCCTGGTGGTGAAAAGCGATTTTCTCAGCATTCTGCCGGTCGAACTTGGCAACGACCCGATGATGGCGGATAAGCTGGTGATGATCCCCATCCGCGAAGCGTTACCTAAAGCCACCTATTTTCTGATTCAGCGCCGCGATACGCGGCAAACGCCCTTAACCGCGTCATTAATTACGCTGTTTCGTCGTCAGAGCCGACAACTGTTTCCATAATCGCGCAGAGGTGGTTAAACGCGTTGAGGAGGCGCCGCGAGACGGCTATAGTAACCACCCGGTAGTAGCTGGAGGAGCGCGCATGAACCTTGACGACAAATCCCTATTCCTTGGCGCCATGGAGGACGTTCAGCCTCTGAAACATAATCACGACGTTCACTGGCACCCCGCGCGCAATACTCGCGCCGCGCAGCGGATTGATCCCCTGCAGCTGGATAACTTTCTGACCACCGGCTATCTCGATATTGTGCCGCTGGCAACCGCCCTTGAGTTTAAGCGGGAAGGTCTGCAAAGCGGCGTACTGGAGAAGCTCCGGCGCGGCAAATACGGCCAGCAGGCAAGCCTCAATCTGCTGCGCCAGCCGGTGGAGAAGTGCCGACAGAATCTGTTTGCTTTTGTGGTCCAGGCGCAAAAAGAGGGGCTGCGTAATGTGCTGATCGTGCATGGCAAAGGGCGCGACGATAACGCGCACGCCAATATTATTCGCAGCTACCTGGCGCGCTGGCTGGTGGAACTCCCGGAAGTCCAGGCGTTCTGCGCGGCGTTACCGCACCACGGCGGCAGCGGCGCCTGCTACGTGGCCCTGCGGAAATCGGCGGAGGCAAAGCAGGAAAACTGGGAGCGCCACGCCAAGCATAGCCGCTAGCGCATCAGCAGCGTCAGTTCCCGGGCTGCTTTCTGTAGCTCGGGTAACACCCGCTCCAGCATCTCGTGCGTGGAGACCTGCCCGGCGTGTACGCCGACGTTCAGCGCAGCCTGAATCTGCCCCTGAGGGTTAAACAGCGGCACCGCCAGCGAGCGCAGCCCCATCTCGAGCTCCTGATCGTTAAGCGCGTAGCCCTGCTGGTGCACGCGCTTGAGTTCGGTACGCAGCTTCGCAACCGAATCAACGGTTTGTGGGGTATAGCGAATCATCGTGACCCGGCCCAGCATATCGTTCAGCTTCTCCTCCGGCTGATAGCTCAGCAGCACGCGTCCCATGGAGGTCGCCCAGGCGGGCAGGCGGCTGCCGATGTCGAGATCGATGGTCATAATGCGTGAACTGGACGCGCGAGCGATATAAAGAATGTCGTCGCCGTCGAGAGTGGCGATGGAGCAGGACTCATTGAGCATTTCGCTTAAATGCTTCAGCACCGGCTGCGCCGAACGCGCCAGCGGCGTGGAAGCAAGCCAGGCGTGGCCCAGTGCCAGAATTTTCGGTCGCAGCTGGAAATTTTTACCATCTTCGGCGTAAACAAAGCCCAGTTTGCTCAGCGTATACAGGCAGCGGCGCACCGCCGCGCGCGGAATACCGGTCTTTTGGCTGATCTGCGAAATTGAGAGCAGCGGGCGCTGCGGAGTAAACGCCTGGATCACCTCCAGCCCGCGCGCCAGCGAAGCCATAAAGTTCGGATCGCCCTTAAACGGATCGCTATCGCCCGTCAGTAAATCATCTGGATGCTTCTCCATTTTCTTCTCCGTATTTGCCGTCGATCACATTCTTTCGCTAAACATACACGATGTTCGATTATCGCACCATATTTCGATTATCGCCCTTGACCAGCATCGTTAAGCGGGTCACATTTTGTGCGAACAACGAATAAAAGTGCGATTACCGCACATACAGGAGCGACCTGATGATTGATAAAAGCGTGTCGACGCTACGTGATGCCATCGCCGGGATCCACGACGGGGCGACCATAATGATTGGCGGTTTTGGCCCCGCCGGGCAGCCGACGTACCTGATAGATGCTCTGATAGAACAGGGGGCCCGTGATTTAACCATTATCAATAACAATGCGGGCAACGGCGAAGTCGGCCTGGCGGCGCTGCTGAAGGCCGGTCGGGTGCGAAAAATGATCTGTTCGTTCCCACGTCAGGTTGATTCGCAGATTTTCGATGACCTTTATCGCCGCGGCAAAGTTGAGCTGGAGCTGGTACCGCAGGGGAATCTCGCGGCGCGGATCCAGGCGGCAGGCGCGGGCCTCGGCGCGGTGTTTACCCCCACTGGCTACGGTACGCCGCTGGCGGAGGGGAAAGAGACCCGCGAAATCGACGGGCGTCATTACGTGCTTGAATACCCCATCAGGGCCGACTTCGCGTTGATCAAAGCCCACCAGGGCGACCGCTGGGGAAACCTGGTGTATCGCAAAGCGGCGCGCAACTTCGGCCCGATTATGGCGACCGCCGCCAAAACCACCATCGTGGAAGTTTCGCAGCTGGTGCCCTTGGGCGAGCTCGATCCGGAAAGCATCATCACGCCGGGGATTTTTGTTCAGCGCGTCTACTCCCTGGAAAACCTGATTGCCGCTAAAAGCGCCTGAGGAACCCGTAATGCAAAAACTGACTCGCGATGAAATGGCCCAGCGCGTAGCCCGCGATATTCCCGAAGGCGCTTACGTCAACCTGGGGATCGGCTTACCCACCCGTATCGCCAACTACCTTCCTGCCGATAAAGAAATCTTCCTGCACAGCGAAAACGGCCTGCTGGGAATGGGGCCAAAGCCGCAGACTGGCGAAGAGGACCCGGAGCTGATTAACGCCGGAAAAGAGTATGTGACTCTGCTGCAGGGCGGCTGCTACTTTCACCACGGCGACTCCTTCGCCATGATGCGCGGCGGCCATCTCGATATCTGCGTGCTCGGTGCCTATCAGGTTTCCGCCAGCGGCGATCTGGCGAACTGGAGCACCGGCGCGCCCGACGCCATTCCTGCCGTCGGCGGGGCGATGGATCTGGCCATTGGCGCTCGTCAGGTCTTCGTGATGATGGATCACCTGACTCGTGATGGTGAATGCAAGCTGGTAGAGCACTGTACCTATCCGCTGACCGGCGTCGGCTGCGTCAGCCGGATTTACACCGACCTGGCGGTTATCGATATCAGCGAAAGCGGCCCGGTGGTGCGGGAAATCTTCAACGGCCTCTCTTTTGAGGAACTGCAGCGCATCACTCCGGTGGCGCTGACTTTTGCACAACTGGCGGAAAGCGCGTAAGGAACCTATGATGAATCAGGCATTTATCTGTGATGCGGTGCGCACGCCGTTCGGCCGCTTTGGCGGTACCCTGGCCACCCTGCGCGCCGACGATCTGGCGGCGCTGCCGCTGAAGGCGCTGCTGGAGCGCAACCCGGGACTCGATCCGGCGCGTATTGACGATGTGATTTACGGCTGCGCTAACCAGGCGGGGGAAGATAACCGCAACGTCGCGCGCATGGCGCTGCTGCTGGCTGGTCTGCCGGAAAGCGTACCGGGCAGTACCGTAAACCGCTTGTGCGGTTCCAGCCTCGATGCGATCGGTATCGCAGCGCGCGCGATTAAAAGCGGCGAAACTCAGCTGATGATCGCCGGCGGCGTGGAGAGCATGTCGCGCGCGCCGTTTGTGATGGGCAAGGCCGAAAGCGCCTTTAGCCGCACGATGCGGATGGAAGATACCACCATCGGCTGGCGCTTCATTAACCCGCAGATGAAAGCGCTGTACGGCGTGGATTCGATGCCGGAAACGGCGGAAAACGTGGCGGACGATTTCGCCATTTCGCGGGAGGACCAGGATACGTTTGCGCTTCGCAGCCAGCTGCGTACGGCGGCGGCGCAGGAGGCCGGACGCTTTGCCGACGAGCTGATCGCCGTCTCGGTGCCGCAGCGTAAGGGCGAACCACTACTCTTTAGCCGCGATGAGCACTCGCGCAGCACCACGGCGGAGGCGCTGGCCAGGCTGCGCGGCGTGGTGCGCGCCGACGGTACGGTGACGGCAGGTAACGCTTCCGGAGTCAACGACGGCGCCTGCGCGCTGCTGCTTGCCAGCGAGCAGGCGCTGGCCGCCAATGATTTACAGCCGCTCGCCCGCGTGGTGGGCGTCGCGACGGCAGGGGTGGCGCCGCGTATTATGGGATTTGGCCCGGCGCCGGCGGTACGTAAGGTGCTGGCGCAAACCGGGCTAACGCTTGGGCAGATGGACGTCATTGAACTGAATGAGGCCTTTGCCGCTCAGGCGCTGGCGGTCACGCGCGATCTGGGTCTGCCCGACGATGCGGCGCACGTCAACCCTAACGGCGGCGCGATAGCCCTCGGACATCCGCTTGGCGCCTCCGGCGGCCGTCTGGCAATGACCGCGGCGTACCAGCTGCGCCGTACCGGCGGGCGCTATGCGCTGTGCACCATGTGTATCGGCGTCGGTCAGGGGATCGCGCTGATTATAGAACGCGTTTAAGGAGCCATAATGAGTTTGTTGACCCCGATGATGCGCACCAGTCCGCTGACCGCCTGGTTCAGCGATGCGCAGCGGGTACAGGGGATGCTGGATTTTGAAGCCGCGCTGGCTCGCGCTCAGGTCGAATGCGGCCTCGTGCCGCAGGCGGCGCTTAATCCCATTATCGAGAGTTGCCGGCACGAAAATATCGACTTTGCCGCGCTGGGGCAGGCCGCCGCCAGCGCCGGGAATCTGGCGATCCCGCTGGTCAAACAGCTGACCGCGCGGGTGAAACAACGGGATGACGCGGCGGCGCGCTACGTACACTGGGGGGCGACCAGCCAGGATGCTATCGACACCGGCTTTATCCTGCAACTGCGCGGCGCGCTGGAGGAAACGGACTCCCTGCTGCAGCAACTGATCGACGCGTTAGCCCATCAGGCGGCGCGCTATCAGGATACGGTGATGCCCGGGCGTACCTGGATGCAGCATGCGCTGCCGGTCACCTTCGGTCTGAAACTGGCCGGGACGCTGGATGCGCTGCTGCGCTGGCAGGTGCGTCTGCGAGAGATGCGCTCAAGGGTGCTGGCGCTGCAGTTTGGCGGCGCGGCGGGCACCCTCGATTCCCTTAAAACGCAGGCGCCGCGGATCGCCGGCGCGCTGGCGAAAACCCTCGACCTGCAGCTTCCGGATGCGCCGTGGCACAGCCAGCGCGACCGGTTGCTGGAGGTGGGGGCATGGTACGCGGGCGTCTGCGGCACGCTGGGTAAATTCGCCAATGATTTTTCTCTGCTGATGCAAACCGAGGTTGCAGAGGTGGGTGAACCGGTCGCCGAAGGGCGCGGCGGATCGTCCACCATGCCGCACAAACGCAATCCCATCTCCTGCGCCGCTATTTTGACCGCCGCCCAGCGTACGCCCGGACTGGTGGCAACGCTCTATGCCGGGCAGATCCAGCAGCACGAGCGGGCGCTGGGCGGCTGGCAGGCGGAGTGGGAAACGCTGCCAGAGCTGATAACTCTCGTCGGCGGCACGCTGGCGCAGAGCGAGGCGCTGGTCCGCGACATGCAGGTCTTCCCGCATAAGATGCGCGCCGACCTCGATATCACCCATGGCCTGATTATGGCCGAGGCCGTCACTCTGGCGCTGGCGGAGTTTGTCGGCAAAGCCGAGGCTCATCACCGGGTTGAGGCGCTGTGTCGCCAGGCGCTGGATGCGTCTCGTTCGCTGTTAAGCGTGCTGGAAACCGATCCGCTGGTCAGCGAACATCTCTCCGCCAGCCGCTTAACCCAATTGCTGGACCCGACAACGGCGACCGGCAGCTCAGCACTCTTCGTGCGCCAGGTTGTGGCGCGCTATAAGGAGCAACGTCATGAATGTTGATTATCAGATAGATGGGCCGCAAGACGCGCCCGTCATCGTTCTCTCTAACTCGCTGGGCACTACCCGGGCGATGTGGCAGCCGCAGCTTGAGGCGTTAACGCAGCATTTTCGCGTGCTGCGCTACGATACCCACGGCCATGGCGCCACCCGTAAAACCGGTAAAGTGACGCTGGCGCAGCTCGGCGAAGATGTGATTGCGCTGCTCGATCATCTTAATATCGCTAAAGCCTGGTTCTGCGGGATTTCAATGGGCGGCCTGACCGGCCTGTGGCTGGGGCGCTTTGCCCCCGAACGTTTTCAGGGGCTGGTCGTTGCCAACACCGCTGCGCGTATTGGTGACCAGGCCGGCTGGCTGTCGCGCGCCCGTACGGTGCGTCAGGAAGGGATGGAAGTGGTCGCCGCAGGCGCCGCGGACCGCTGGTTTACCCACGCATTTCGTCAGAAGACGCCGGAAGTGGTGGAAGCGTTGTGTCACCAGCTGACCCATATCGATGCTGAAGGCTATGCGGCCTGCTGCGAAGCGCTGGCCGCCGCCGATCTGCGTGGAGAGGTCGCGCAGATTGCGATTCCGGTGCTGATCGTCGCCGGAGAAAGTGACCCTGTCACAACGGTGGCGGACGCCAACTTCCTGCATCAGCAGATCCCGGTCTCTGAAGTCGTCGTGCTGGCGGCTTCGCATTTATCGAATATCGAAGCGCCGGGGGCGTTCAGCTCGGCGCTGCTGGGTTTTGTTCAGGGGGAAAAGCATGGACGATAAACAGCGGTATCAGCGGGGAATGGAGGTCCGGCGGAAGGTGCTCGGCGATGCTCACGTCGATAAGACGCTGCAAAAGCTGACGCCGCTCAACGAAGCGTTCCAGGATTTTATTACCCGCTACGCCTGGGGAGAAACCTGGACCCGACCGGGGCTCGATCATCATACCCGCAGTATGATCACCATCGCCATGCTGATTGCCCTGAACCGGGAAGCTGAGTTGAAAATGCATCTGCGCGCGGCGTTTAATAACGGCGTCACCCGCGATGAGCTGAAAGAGCTGATTATGCACTCCGCGCTCTACTGCGGCCTGCCCGCCGCCAACGCCACGATGCACCTCGCACAGCAGGTATTTGACGAGATGGATGCCGTTTAGCCGCCACCCGGCAGGTTTGTCGCTCATTTCAGGCCGTCATGCGACGGCCTTCGACGGTTACCCGCCGCCAGGGGCGGGTAATCTCATCCTCTTTGCTGCGAACAGCCTGCGCACTGCTTATTCTGGATCTGCTGGAAGAAGTCATTGCCTTTGTCATCCACCAGAATAAACGCCGGGAAGTTTTCCACTTCGATTTTCCAGATGGCTTCCATCCCCAGTTCAGGATAGGCCACGCACTCCAGGCTCTTGATGCTCTGCTGTGCCAGCACCGCTGCCGGGCCGCCGATGCTGCCGAGGTAGAAACCGCCGTGTTTATGACAGGCGTCGGTCACCTGCTGGCTGCGGTTGCCTTTGGCCAGCATCACCATGCTTGCGCCGTGGGATTGCAGCAGGTCAACGTAAGAGTCCATGCGGCCTGCGGTGGTCGGGCCAAGGGAGCCGGACGCATAGCCTTCCGGGGTTTTCGCCGGGCCCGCGTAGTAGATCGGATGATCTTTGACGTACTGCGGCAGTTCCTCACCGTTATCGATAAGCTCCTTCAGCTTCGCGTGGGCGATATCGCGGGCCACAATAATGGTGCCGTTGAGGGTCAGACGCGTCGAGACCGGATGGGCGGAAAGCTGGGCCAGAATCGCGCTCATCGGCTGATTAAGATCGATGCTGACGACCTTGCCTTCGCCCTGCTGGCGCAGAGGCTCGGGAATATACTGGCCCGGGTTGCTCTCCAGTTTCTCAATCCAGATGCCGTGACGGTTGATTTTGGCTTTGATATTGCGATCCGCCGAGCAGGAGACACCCATGCCCACCGGGCAGGAGGCGCCGTGGCGCGGCAGGCGGATGACGCGGATATCGTGGGCGAAGTATTTGCCGCCGAACTGTGCGCCGAGACCGAGGTGTTGCGCCTCCACCAGCAGTTCCTGCTCCAGCTGAATATCGCGGAAGGCCTGGCCGTGTTCGTTGCCTTCGGTCGGCAGTTCGTCGTAATAGTGGGTAGAGGCCAGCTTCACCGTTTTTAGCGTCGCCTCTGCCGAGGTACCGCCAATCACAAAAGCGATATGGTACGGCGGGCAGGCGGCGGTGCCTAGCGTGCGCATCTTCTCAACGAGATAGTTTTTCAGCTTCGCCGGAGTGATTAACGCTTTGGTTTCCTGATACAGATAGGTTTTGTTGGCCGAGCCGCCCCCTTTGGCCATACAGAGGAATTTATATTCGTCGCCGTCGACGCTGTAGAGGTCGATTTGCGCAGGCAGGTTAGTCCCGGTATTGACCTCTTTATACATATCCAGCGCGGCATTCTGCGAATAGCGCAGGTTATCCTCGGTATAGGTGTTATAGACGCCGCGGGCGAGGGCCGCTTCATCACCGCCGCCGGTCCAAACGCGCTGGCCTTTCTTACCCATAATAATCGCCGTGCCGGTATCCTGGCAGGTGGGCAGCACGCCTTTAGCCGCGATTTCAGAGTTGCGCAGGAACTGCAGCGCCACGTACTTATCGTTATCGCTGGCTTCAGGGTCGAGGAGGATCTGCGCGACCTGTTTTTGGTGGGAAACGCGCAGCATAAACGCCGCATCGTGGAAGGCCTGCTGTGCCAGAAGAGTGAGGGCCTGAGGGTCTACTTTGAGGATCTCCTGGCCTTCAAATTCGGCCACGGACACGTGCTCTTTGCTCAGCAGATAGTATTCAGTCTTATCTTTTGCTAGCGGAAAGGCTTCCTGATAGACAAATGGTTTAGTCGACATTGCTTTGCTCCCTAAGAGTAAAACCGCCGGGGTTCGGCCCGACGGTTATGAATCAGAACATCATGGACATCCACGGATAGCCAATCAGCAGCAGGGCGGCCAGGAAGATGGCGCCGAAAATCGTGCCGAGACGCCAGTAGTCTTTGGTCGGCAGATAGCCGCTGCCGTAGTAGATTGGGCTGGGACCGGTACCGTAGGGGGTGATAATCCCCATCACGCCGAGCGAGGTCACCATCAGCAGCACGAACACCTGCATATTCATCCCCGGAATGGTGGAGGCGATAGTCAGCATGGCCGGCAGCAGCGCGGTGGTGTGCGCGGTGGTGCTGGCGAACAGATAGTGCAGCAGATAGAACGCCAGCAGCAGGACAACGGTCGCGACGCCCGGGGAGATGCCGCTCATCAGCGCGCCTCCTTCTTTACCCAGCCAGGCGATAAAACCGGTGGAGGAGAGGCCGTCGGCCAGCGCCACCAGGGTCGCGAACCAGGCAAAGGTATTCCATGCCGCTTTGTTGCTGGTGATATCGTTCCACGAAAGTACGCCGGTCCACAGCATCAGCACGATAACCAGCAGGGCGGCCAGCGCCGGTTCAATCCATTCGGCGGCGAAGATCCACATCATCAGTGCAAAGCAGACGAAGACCAGCAGCAGAATTTCATTGCGCGACAGGCGGCCAAGTTTTTCCAGCTCGCGGGCGGCCCACAGCGGTACTTCATCGTTGACTTTCACTTCCGGCGGGTAGAACCAGTAGGCCAGCAGCGGCATTGCCAGAATCAGCAGGATACCCAGCGGCAGGAAGGCGATAAACCAGGTGCCCCAGGAGATATTAATGCCGACGATGCTTTTCACCAGCGCCAGCGCCAGCAGGTTCGGCGCCAGTGCGGAGAGAAACATTGAGCTGGTGATACAGGCGGCGGTAATGGCCACCCACATCAGGTAGGAGCCGATACGGCGCGCGCTCGGGTCGTTGGGCTTAGAGCCGTACAGCGGCGGCAGGTTAGCGATAATCGGGTAGATAGTCCCCCCGCTGCGCGCGGTGTTGGAGGGGGTAAACGGCGCCAGCAGCAGGTCGGCGAAGGTGATGGCGTAGCCCAGCGTCAGGCTGCGGCGGCCGAGGTACTTCACCAGAATAAGCGCCAGACGGCGGCCAAACTGGGTCTTATCGTAGCCGGCGGCAAACATAAAGGCGCCGAAGATAAGCCAGACGGTGGAGTTACCGAAACCGCTCACCGCCCATTTAAAGGAGGCGCCGGCAAGCTTGAACCCTGGCGCGGCCAGCTGTTCAGGGCTGAACAGCAGCCACTGGCTGCACAGCGCAATCACCACCACGCCGGTAATACCGATGACCGCGCCGGGTAGCGGTTCGAAGATCAGACCGACGATCACGCCGACGAAAATGGCAAAGTAGTGCCAGGCGTAAGGGGGAAGGCCGTCGGGCACCGGGACGAATAAGAGTAAGACGGCAACGATAATGGGCATCGCCATCATCAGCAGACGTTTATAAGCAGCATTTGTTGCTGCACCGGCAGGCGGTATGGTTGTCTTTTTCTCTTTCATAATGAGTATCTGCAAGTAGTTAAAAATAGGGCTTCGTCATCGCTTAACCGTTCAATTTCTTTAGTTGCAAAACTTTCTTTAATTATTAATTGTCGGTTTTGGTTATTGCGCTGACCGTTATTTAACGCGCTTCGCTGGGCGTTAAATTAAAATATTGGGTTATCTATATATTGCGCTTTCATGCGCCGTTGCAATTGATTTAGATCAAAAAAAGCGGGTTGTTAGCCACTTTTTTATTATTACGGATAACCCTGTTTAGTGAGGTGTTTATTTGTCTGAAATTTGGCTTAATGTTAAATCACGAATGGCTCCATGAACTGATAATTTATTTATATTATTGAATTTTATCATTTTATTTTGATATCTTCCTGGCGGCACATGTTAAAAATGGTTTCCGGTTTGTTATTGGTTATATCCACTATGTGAACGAATTATATTTAATTAATAATACAAAGGAGGTATCGATGTTATTGTTGGTATTAAATAGTTTTTTAACTAACGTAATTATTTTGGTAACTAAAAAAAGCGCTATATTATTGGCATGACTTAAGGGATTACCAAATACAAACAAAAACAATTCCGTCACCCAATTCTCAATTTTCAATATTTAAAATCTGGAGCGTCATTATGACCAGTCATCCACGAATTTTGCGTCCTTTTACTTTACCGAACGGTACTGAGCTTAAAAACCGCCTGTTAATGGCGCCGATGACCACCTGCACCGGTTATTTTGACGGTACCGTGACCAGCGAACTGGTTGAGTACTACCGCGCTCGCGCAGGCAGTATCGGCACCATTATCGTTGAATGCTGCTTTATTGATGACTACGGTCTGGCGTTCCCCGGCGCCATCGGTATCGATAATGATGAAAAAGTGGCTGGCCTGGCGAAAATTGCCGCCGCCATCAAGGCGGAAGGGTCAAAAGCGATTCTGCAGATCTACCACGGCGGCCGGATGGTCGATCCGCAGCTTATCGGCGGACGCCAGCCGGTGGCCCCGAGCGCGATTGCCGCGCCGCGCGATGGCGCAGCAACCCCCCGCGCGCTGAGCGGTGCTGAAGTCGAGGGCATGATCGCGAAGTTTGGCGAAGGCGTACGCCGCGCCATTCAGGCCGGTTTCGATGGCGTCGAGATTCACGGCGCGAACACCTATCTGATCCAGCAGTTTTATTCGCCAAACTCTAACCAGCGCGACGATGAATGGGGCGGCAGCCGCGATAATCGCGCGAAATTCCCGCTGGCGGTACTGGACATCACCCACAAAATGGCCCGCCAGTACGCCGACGATGCCTTTATTATCGGCTACCGCTTCTCCCCGGAAGAGATGGAAGTCCCCGGTATCCGTTTTGCTGACACCATGTATCTGCTGGAAAAGCTGGCCGCCCGCGGCGTCGACTATCTCCACTTCTCGGTTGGCGCCACGTTGCGACCCTCGATTGTCGATACCACCGATCCCACGCCGCTGATTGAAAAATATTGCGCCATGCGCTCTGAAACCCTGGCTCAGGTGCCGGTGATGGGCGTGGGCGGGGTAGTGAACGCGGCCGATGCCGAGCAGGGTCTGGATCACGGCTACGACTTGATGGCGGTGGGCCGCGCCTGTATCGCGTATCCTGACTGGACGGCGCGCATTGCTGCCGGCGAAGAGCTGGAGCTGTTTATTGACAGCACCCAGCGCGAAGCGCTGAACATCCCGGAGCCGCTGTGGCGCTTCTCGCTGGTGGAGGCGATGATCCGCGATATGAGCATGGGCGACGCCAAATTCAAACCGGGGATGTTCGTCGAAACCGTTCAGGACGACGCTAACGAGCTGGTGATCAACGTCAGCCTGGAAAACGACCGCATTGCCGATATCGCACTGGCGGCAAGCCCGGTACAGACCGTCGAGTTCACCACCAGCTTTGAAGAGATCCGCGAGCGGATCCTCAGCGCCAACACCCCGCACGTGGATGCGATTTCCGGCGCAACCAGCCAGAGCGAAGCGGTGAAAAAGGCGGTTTCCAAAGCGATGCTGAAGTCCAGTAAAGCGCTGGCCGCCGAAGAGGGCGCGGGCGATGCGGCGCCGAAAAGCTACGATGTGGTGGTGGTGGGCAGCGGCGGAGCCGGTCTGGCGGCCGCGATTCAGGCGCACGATGAGGGCGCGAGCGTTCTGATCGTTGAAAAAATGCCGACCATCGGCGGTAACACGATTAAAGCTTCTGCCGGGATGAACGCCGCAGAGACCCGCTTCCAGCGCGTGAAAGGTATTGAAGACAGCAAAGAGCTGTTTTACCAGGAAACGCTGAAAGGCGGTAAGAGCAAAAACGACCCGCAGCTGCTGCGCCGCTTCGTGGAGAATGCGCCGGAAGCCATTGAGTGGCTGGCGCGTCGCGGCATTATGCTTAACGATATCACCACTACCGGCGGGATGAGCATCGACCGCACCCACCGTCCGCGCGACGGGTCGGCGGTCGGCGGCTACCTGATCAGCGGCCTGGTGCGTAACATCACCAAACGCGGTATTGATGTCCTGCTGGATACGTCGGTGGAAGAGATCCTGATGACCGACGATGAGGTGAGCGGCGTACGCCTGCTCACCGATGAAAACGAATCCGTTGTGGTACAGACGAAGAGCATCGTGGTGGCTACCGGCGGCTTCAGCGCCAACAGCGCGATGGTGGTGAAATACCGCCCGGATCTGGCGGGCTTTGTGACCACCAACCATAAAGGGGCGACCGGCGGCGGTATCGCGCTGCTTGAACGCATCGGCGCGGGCACCGTGGATATGGGTGAAATTCAGATTCACCCAACCGTCGAGCAGCAAACCTCGTACCTGATCTCCGAGTCGATTCGCGGCGGCGGGGCGATACTGGTGAACCCGCAGGGCAACCGCTTCTTCAACGAAATGGAGACCCGCGATAAGGTTTCCGCCGCGATTATCGCGCTGCCTGAGCATTTCGCCTATATCGTCTTTGACGAGCACGTCCGGGCGAAAAACAAAGCCGCCGATGAGTACATCGCTAAAGGTTTCGTCACCAGCGCCAGCTCGCCGCGTCAGCTGGCGGAGAAACTGGGGATGGATTACCATGCTTTTCTCAATACGCTGGAACGCTACAACGGCTTTGTTGAAAAACAGCATGACGATGACTTTGGCCGTACCACCGCGCTGCGTGCGCCAATCAATGAAGGCCCTTACCATGCGATTCGTATCGCCCCGGGGGTTCACCACACGATGGGCGGCGTGACCATTAACACCGATACCGCGGTGCTGAATGCCAGTCACCAGGTGATTGCGGGCGCTTTTGCCGCGGGCGAAGTGGTGGGCGGCATTCACGGCGGTAACCGCATCGGCGGTAACGCGGTGGCCGATATCATTATCTTCGGGACCCTCGCGGGCCATCAGGCGGCGAAACGCGCCAGAGGTTAAGCGTCAGCGACACCCGCCGGGCTGGCAAATAGAGGGCCCGGCTTCTTATCTCTCTGAGGAGGGCGATATGTCCGACAACCGCGTCTACAGCTACTCCGCCGTACTGATGGGTTCGCCCATTCTCCTCAAGCTCTACGTTCACGATGAACCGCTTGCTTCCCGCGTCTTTCAGCTGATTAAAGGCTATGAAGATCTTTTCACCGTTAACCGCGCGCACTCCCAGGTGATGGATATCAACCATGCCGCCGGGCGGCATCCGGTGACGGTGAGCCGCCCGGTGTATGCGCTGATTAAATGCGCCAAAGCCGCCAGCATGGTGCGGGACAGCGCGTTTAACCTGGCGATCGGTCCGCTGGTGAAGCTGTGGCGCGTTGGTTTTCAGGGCCAGAGCGTGCCCGCCGCGCAGGATATTGCCGCTCGCCTGACGTTAACGCGTCCGCAGGATGTAATCCTCGATGACGCCGCCGGCAGCGTCTACCTTGCGCGGACGGGAATGGAGATCGATCTTGGGGCCATCGCGAAAGGCTATATCGCCGACCGGGTGCGCGACTATTTGCGGCAGCAGGGCGTGAATGCCGCGTTGATTAATCTCGGCGGCAACGTCCACACGCTGGGCGAATGGTCTATCGGGTTGAAAAAACCGTATTCAGCGGCGGATGCGCTGATTGGCAGCATTGCGGTGGCGGGACAATCGGTGGTGACCTCGGGCATTTACGAACGCTACTTCGAGCAGGACGGCAAACGCTGGCACCATATTCTCGACCCGCGCAGCGGCTACCCGCTGGATAACGAGCTGGAGAGCGTAACGATTATTTCCGCCGACTCGCTGGACGGCGATATCTGGACCACCCTGATCTACGGTCTTGGCGTAGAGAAAGGCTGCGCGGCGCTGCGCCAGCGCGAGGATATCGAAGCGATTTTCGTCACTAAAAATCGCGACGTTATCCTCTCTTCACAGCGCCGTTTCCGCTTTCAACTGCTGGATGACGGCTACCGGCTTACTGGCTGTACTGCTTAAGCAGGCCGTACTGCTCCGCTATCAGGTGGTAGCGGTACACCGGACGTCCCGTGGCGCCGTAGTGGATACTGGTGTACAAAATATTAATTTGCGCCAGCCAAATCAGGTATTTGCGACACGAAACCCGGGATATATTTACCGCTGCCGCCAGCTCGTCGGTGGAGAACTCCACGTCCGGATGGGCATCAATCCACTGACAGAGGGTGCGCAGCGTCTGGGGCGTCAGGCCTTTCGGCAACTTGCGGGCGTCAGCGGCTTCCGGTACGCCACCGTGCAGCAGCCGGTCGACATCCGCTTGTTCATAATAGGGTTGACCGGTCATCAGCTTACGCTTTTCGCGCCAGGCGGTGAGCGCCTCTTCAAACCGTGGAAACTGGAAGGGTTTGATCAGATAGTCCACCACGCCGTAGCGCATCGAGGCCTGAACCGTCGCGGCATCCGCGGCGGAAGTAATCATAATCACGTCGATGGCCCGTCCGGACGCGCGAATGGCGGGCAGCAGATCCAGACCGCTATCCTGCTGCATATAGACATCCAGCAGCACCAGATCTATCTCCAGATCCTTATCGTTAATCATCTCCCTGGCTTTACTCAACGTAGACGCCGTGCCGCTGCAGTGGAAGCCGCTGACCCGTCCCACGTACAGGCGGTTCAGTTCGGCAACCATGGCATCATCGTCAACAATTAATACATTTATCACGCACTTTTCCTTTTACTGTCCCACGGGAGATGAACAAAAAATTGAGTAAATACGCCGGGTTCGGATTCCACGGCCAGCGATCCGCCCAGTTCGCGAAGCTGCTGGCTGGCGAGAAACAGCCCGACGCCGCGGTTTTCGCCTTTGGTGGAGAAGCCTTTATTAAAAATATCATCGATAAACGCTTCCGGAATACCGGGACCATCATCGCTGACTTCGCCGCTTAACCAGCCGTTCTGATAATGCAGCAGCAGGCCGACTTCGCCTTCGGCCTGGCCGCTCATGGCATCCAGCGCGTTTTCGATTAAATTACCCAGCACCGTAACCAGTACGGTGACCTGTTTTTCATTCGGGCAGTCCGGCACCAGGCTCTCTTCGGCGAGAGTGAGGGTAAAACCCCGCTCCTTAGCGCGCTGAATTTTGCCGATCAAAAAGCCTGCCACTACTGGTGATTTAATCCGGTGCTGGATTTCGCCGATATCCGCCTGATAGGTATGGGCGGTCTGCAGCACGTACTCTTCCAGCTTATCGTAGCTTTTCATATTCAACAGGCCGAGGATCACGTGTAGCTTATTCATAAATTCATGCGATGTGGTGCGCAGGGCGTCCACATAGTTCACCATCCCGTCAAGACGCTGCAGCAGCTGGCTGACTTCGGTTTTGTCACGGAAGGTGCTGATGGCGCCGACCACGTCATCCTCGTCGCGGACGGGGACCGTGTTGCTGATCAGCAGCAGACCGTTACAGCCCAGCTCCCGATCGTAAATCGGCTCGCCGGTTTGCAGCACTTCCTGCAAATCCGCCAGCAGCGGCGTTTGCGCGATATCGTTCCCGGGGCCGTTAAACAGAATGTCGCGCGCGGCAGGGTTAATCAGCGTCACCTTGCCGTCTGTGTCCACCGCCACGACCCCCTCTTTTAATGAATGCAGCATCGCCTGGCGCTGCTGGAACTGCGTTGAGATCTCCTGCGGCTCAAGACCCAGCAGGACGCGCTTCAGGCCGCGAACCAGGCTCCATGTACCGACGGCGCACACGAGCGCGCTGAACAGCACGGTCAGAATCACATCCCAGCGGCTGGCGGCGATCTGCGTATCAACTTTGCTCAGCGAAATGCCAATCGCCACCACGCCGATTTGCCGGCGGCTATCGTCAAACACCGGGGTGAAGACGCGCAGCGCCGGAGCCAGCACGCCGTGGTTGACGGCAACGTTCTCTTTGCCCGCCAGCGTGGGCCGGATGTCATCGCCGATAAAAGGTTTGCCGATAATCTGGCTATTGGGATGCGAGTAGCGAATGCCGTCCATATTGGTGACGACGGCAAACAGCAGGCCATTGCGCCGGGTGACGGCCAGCGCCAGCGGCTGAATAATGCCGCTGTCCGGCGGCAGCGTCAGGCCGCGCTTGACTTCAGGGGTGTCGGCCAGCGTCCGCGCCACCGCCAGCGCCGTATCTTTCACGCCGTCGCGGGTGGCGCCGCTAATCTGCATAAACCACAGGGCATAGACCAGAATCAGTACTGAACCGATGACGCTGCCGATCATTAAGGTCACGGCGGTGCTCAGCTTCATGCTCATTGCGCGTTTACGCGCGGGCTGCTGCGCGAATTCATTCATACCGACCCCAGGAGAAAACGGATAGAGGCGTATTATCGCTGAATGCGCGGTTTTCATAAAGCCGCGTAATAAAAGCAAAATCAGCCAGACGGCAATTCTGGCGGACGCGATTTGCCGCCGACGGCCAGCAGATAGTCTATAAACGCCCGCAGCGGCGATGCCATCTGCTTACGGCTGGGGTAGTAAACGTAAAACCCGGGAAAAGCCGGGGTCCACTCTTTCAATAGCTGGACTAGCTGGCCTGTCTCCAGCCAGGGATCGACCTGATGGGCAAACTGATAGGCAAGGCCTGTGCCCTTGAGGGCTAACGGCGTCAGCATGGCCGGTTCATCGACGACGATCGGCCCTTTGACCGCAATCTCGTAGCGTTCGCCGTCGCGCTGAAACTCCCAACGATAAACGCTGCCGTCGCTGGGCCTGCGGTAAGTCAGACAGGGGTGCTGCAGCAAATCCTGCGGCTTTCGCGGCTGCGGCGCTTGCGCCAGGTAGTGCGGCGAGGCGACGACTTTCATTTCAAGGTCGCCGCTCAGCCTGACGGCAACCATATCCTGATGGAGCTTTTCACCGAGACGAATTCCGGCGTCAAAACCGGCAGAAACGATATCGACTAAAGCATCGTCGGTAACAATATCCAGCTCAATGTTGGGATAGCGTTGCATAAATCCGCCCAGCAGCGGGGCCAGATAATGAATCGCGGCGATGCGCGACACATTGAGGCGCAGGCGGCCCGCGGGCGCGCTGGCCGTCCGGGCATCGGTAACCGCGTCTTCCAGCGCCGCCAGCGCGGGAGCCAGCCGCTGCATCATGCGCTTGCCGGCCTCGCTCGGCGCGACGCTGCGCGTGGTCCGGTGTAATAAACGTACGCCGATGCGCTCCTCGAGACGACGGATGGTTGCGCTTAAGGTGGAGGTCGTGACGCCGAGATGCGCCGCCGCCCGGGTAAAACTGCCTTGCTCAACGACCATCGCGAAGGCTTTTAATTCCGCAAAATCACTTCCCCGCATTATGGCGATTTCCCCAAACAGTCTTGTTGATAATAGGTATATTATCAAACAGTCTCCCGCTGGTTACCATCCTGATGAATATCATTTAACGGACAGGGGAAACGACGATGGCGAGATTTAGCGCAAAAAGAGTTCTTATCACCGGTGCGACAAGCGGAATCGGGCTTGCCGGAGCACAGCGTATCGATAGCGAAGGCGGTTGGGTGATAGCCACCGGGCGCGATCCCAGGCGGCTGGCGCTGCTACGCCGGCAGCTCTCGGATCGGGCGCGGGTCATTGCCAATGATGCCAGCGATCCGCTCACCGGCGCGTCGCTGGCCGAGGCGATCGATTCATCCGGCGGGCTTGATGGCCTCTGGCTCAATGCCGGATACGCAGCGGTTGGAGAGCTGTCGCAGGTGGATGCCGCGGCCTTTGATCGCATGATGGCGACCAACGTGCGCGGGCCGGTTCTCCAGATGGCGGCGCTCGCCGGAAAGCTTAATGCGGGAGCCTCGGTAGTGGTGACGGCATCCACCTCCGCTTATGAGGGGGCCGCGGCGGCGAGTCTCTATTCGGCGACAAAAGGCGCGCTGATTTCGTTAACCCGCTGCTGGGCATCGGCGTTAGGCGAAAAAAATATTCGCGTTAACGCCCTGGTTCCCGGTCCGATCGATACCGATTTTCGTCATTTTATGCGCGATGAGGTGCGCCGGGAGTTTGAAGCCTCGGTTGTCAGCCGCCTGGCGCTTCACCGTCAGGGGACGGCGGCTGAAGCGGCTGATGTGGCGCTGTTTCTGCTTTCCGACGCGGCGTCTTTCGTGAGCGGTAGCCAGTATGTCGTGGATGGCGGGCTGACGTTGCGCTAATAGCGCATTGGCCTCGTCTCGCAACCTCGTCGCGCCGAACGCGCCGCTGGTTGGATAACGACCAATCGGCGGCTGAATGGCTTCAGGGGGATGAAAACTGTGACTCCGGTGGCGGTAAAGCGCGTCGCTTAAGCCTTACACTGCCATTAATAGCCATGGTCAATGAAAGGGTTTGCCTCAGGCCAGCGCTTTCGTCCCGGAAGGTTCTTTCGCGTTTAAATGGAGGTTTTTATGAGCAGTAAGCCAACCGCTTCAATGATGGAACGACGCCACCCTGAAACCACCCATATTGATAGTCTTGCCACCCTCGATATGCTGACGCTGCTGCATAAGGATGATAAGCGGATTGCCGATGCCGTTGAAGCCTGTTTGCCGGCGATCGCGCGCCTGATGGATAACGCGACGGCGACGCTCAGCCGGGGAGGGCGGCTGGTGATTGTGGGGGCCGGGGCATCGGGTCAAGCCGCCGCGCAGGCGGTGAATGAATTTACCCCGGAGGGAAAACATTCGCTGGTCGCCCTTATCGCCGGAGGAGCGACCGCCGCGCGGCAGGAGATGGAAACCGCCGCGAGTCATTACGATCTTGGGGCTTTCGAACTTGAGGCTCTTCGATTCAGCAACCAGGATATGCTGCTGGCGCTGACGGTCAGCGGCAAAACGCCGTGGGTCTGGGGCGCGATGCGCCACGCCTGGTCGCTGGGGGCGCCGATTGCGGTTCTGACGCAACAGGCCACCAGTGAAGCCGCGCAGCTCGCGGATATCATTATCGCCCCGCAAACCGGGCCGGAAGCGGTGGCGGGGTTCGGGAATCCGAAAGCGCGCATCGCGCAGCGGCAGATCCTGACGATGCTGACCACCGGGCTGGCGATTCGCGAAGGACGGGTCTATGAAAACCTGCGCGTCGATCTGCAGGCCAATACGCCGCACGAGGCCGAGCGGCAGATAGCCATCGTGATGGCGGCGACGGGGTGCTCGCGCAGCGAGGCCAAAGCCGCGCTGGCCAGCTGCAATCAGCACTGCCGGACGGCAATACTCATGCTCCTCTGCGGGCTGGATGCCTGGCAGGCGCGCGAGCTGCTGGCAGAGCATAACGATCATCTGCGGATTGCGCTACGCGCGGCGCAGACGGTTGCCTGAACTTAACCCGACGGCGCGTATTTCCACAATACGCGCCGGATAACGCAAAATAATCTGGCCATACACAGCATCGTTATTCCATACTCTTCATCCGCTTACCCGGGTTTAATTCCCCTTCTGAAAATAGCGATCGCAAAGCGTATTTATTGCTGCCAGCGAGGTTTTTACTTTTTTAAGTTAAAAAACCAGGTTAACAATAATTAGCTATGTGTGCGGATGTGTAAATGATATTTTAAAATAAAGTAAAAGTGCGTTAATATGCACGCTCTTATTACACTTGTGCTATGTGATATTTCTATTATGCCTGCAATTAAAAATACGATTATATCTATGACCGCATTAGCGATGTTCGTCAGCTCGGCGACCTTCGCAAATGACGATACCTCGAAAAAAACCGATTTCCTGCTGATTGGCGGCGGTATTATGAGCGCGTCGCTGGGGACCTGGCTGCAGGAATTACAGCCGGACTGGAAACAGGTGATGGTTGAGAAGCTGGATGGCGTCGCGCTGGAGTCCTCTAACGGCTGGAATAACGCCGGTACCGGGCACTCCGCGAATATGGAGCTGAACTATACCCCGGAGCGCCCGGACGGCACCATCGACGTCAGCAAAGCGCTGGATATTAACGAACAGTTTATGATCTCCCGCCAGTTCTGGACGGCGCAGGTCAAACGCGGCATTTTGCACGATCCGCACTCTTTTATTAACTCCACGCCGCACATGAGTTTCGTCTGGGGAGATAACGTTGATTATCTGCAAAAACGCTACGCCGCGCTGCAGCAAACGACCTTATTCCAGGGGATGAAATTCTCTACCGATCACGCGCAAATAAAACAGTGGGCGCCGCTGGTGATGGAAGGGCGCGATCCGCAGCAGCGCGTTGCGGCAACCTGGACACCGGTGGGTACCGACGTTAACTATGGGGAAATAACCCGTCAGCTGATCGGTAGCCTGAAGAAAAATAATAACTTCACGCTGCAGACCTCTTCAGAAGTCACCGATTTTAAACGCAATGCCGATAATTCCTGGCACGTGACGATTAAAAACGTTAATAGTGGTGAAGAGCAGGCGATCGATGCGAAATACGTATTTATCGGCGCCGGCGGCGGCGCGCTGAAATTACTGCAAAAAACCGGTATTCCGGAAGCGGATAACTATGCGGGTTTCCCGGTTGGCGGCTCTTTCCTGATGACCGAAAACCCGGCGGTGACCAATGCGCACCAGCAAAAAGTTTACGGTCAGGCCTCTGTAGGCGCACCGCCGATGTCGGTCCCGCATCTTGATGCCCGTTTCCTCGACGGCAAGCGCGTAGTGCTGTTTGGGCCATTCGCCACCTTCTCAACGAAATTCCTGAAAAACGGTTCGTTCTTCGACCTGCTGAGCACCACCACCACCGATAACGTCCTGCCGATGACCCACGTGGGTCTGGACAACTTCGATCTGGTGAAATACCTCATCAGCCAGGTGATGCTGAGCGACGACGACCGTTTTGCGGCGCTGAAAGAGTATTATCCTGGCGCGCGTAAAGAGGACTGGAAGCTGATTCAGGCCGGTCAGCGCGTGCAGATCATCAAAAAAGATGCAGAGAAGGGCGGCATACTGAAGCTGGGTACCGAAGTGGTGGTCGACCAGCAGAAAACCCTCTCCGCGCTGCTGGGCGCTTCGCCGGGGGCTTCTACCGCCGCGCCGATTACCCTGAACGTTCTTAAGCAGATGTTCCCTGAGCAGTTTCATTCAGCGGAATGGCAGCGCCGTATTCACGATATCGTCCCGAGCTACGGCCAGAAGCTGAACGGCAACGTCGCGCTGACCCAGCAGGTTTGGGATGATACCGCGGCGGCGCTGCAGCTGACCAAACCGCCGGTGATTGAGATGAACGCCACCGCGCCGGTGATGACCGCCAAACCGGCAGAGCCGAAGGCGGAAACGTCGCCGCAGCACGATATGGCGCTGTAAGCCCACGTCGTTGACATTGCCCGGTGGCGGCTGACGCCTCACCGGGCCTACTGGCCTCTCTTCGCTGCCCCGGCGAAAACGAGACATTGCTCTACTCTTCCCCCCGCGCTGATATCCCCCTTCCGGCTAATCCTTCATTCGTTAATTGTGGTTATACTGTCTTGAAATCACGAAAGAAAATGCTAATGAAGACCGAAAGCGGAGCCCAGGGCAATGAAAGACGACATTAATCAGGACATCACCTTCCGCAAGCTGTCGGTATTTATGATGTTTATGGCGAAAGGGAACATCGCCAGAACCGCTGAGGCCATGCAGCTGAGCGGCGTCAGCGTCCACCGGGCGCTGCATACGCTGGAAGAGGGCGTCGGCTGCCCGCTGTTTATTCATAAAGGGCGCAACCTGCTGCCGCTCCCGGCTGCGTGGACGCTGCTGGAGTACTGTCAGGACGTCATGAGCCTGATGACCCGCGGGCTGGAAGCGACGCGTAAAGTAGCCGGTGTCGGGCAGGGCCGGCTGCGCATCGGCACGCTTTACTCCCTGACCCTTGAAACCGTGCCGCGCATTATTATGGGCATGAAGCTGCGTCGGCCGGAACTGGAGCTGGATCTCACCATGGGCTCCAATCAGATGCTGCTGGATATGCTGGAAGATGACGCGCTCGATGCGATCCTGATCGCCACTAACGAAGGTGAATTCAATAATTCGGCTTTTGATGTGGTCCCGCTGTTTGAGGATGATATCTTTCTCGCCGCCCCGGCGACGGAACAGTTGGATACCACGGCTCCCGCCGAGCTGCGCGATTACGCCAGGCGAAAGTTTGTTTCGCTGGCGGAAGGGTTTGCCACCTATGCCGGATTTCAGGACGCTTTTCAGGTGGCCGGATTCGAGCCTGAAATTGTCACCCGGGTTAACGACATCTTTTCGATGATTAGCCTGGTGCAGGCGGGCGTAGGCTTTGCGCTGCTGCCGGGACGAATGAAAAAGGTGTATGAAAACGACGTACAGCTGCTGAAGCTGGCGGAGCCGTATCAGATGCGCCAGCTGATCTCCATTGTCTACTCACACCATCGCGAGCGCGACGCAGACCTGCTGGCGCTGGCGGCAGAAGGGCGGATGTACGCCCGCAGCCTCAGCCGTTAAGCCGGTTCGCCAGGTGACGGGCAACGTCGATACCGCTGCGCTCCAGCGCAATACACTCCCCCTGCCAGCCCGCCTGGCGGGTGAGACAGGTCAGCACGCCGCCGGGCGGCATCTCGATCGCCAGCCGCGCGTCCCGTTCGTCAGCGGCGATCATCGCTTCCTGCCAGCGCACGGTTCGCGCCATATTCCGCGCCAAATCGTCGGCAATGCTTAACGGGTCCCATAAAACGCGCGCCGTGGAGCCGCTCAGATAGGCGCAGCGCGGGCGCTGCAGAGTAACGTCAGAGAAGGCCTTTGCCAGCTTAGCCGCCGGTTCATCCAGCAGCGCGCAGTGTGAAGGGACGCTGACCGCCAGCCGCTGTGCTTTTCCGGCGCCAGCCGCCAGCGCCAGCCGGGCCACGCGGGCCATCTCGTCGTCGCGTCCGGCAATGACAATCTGCGTTTCCGCGTTCAGGTTGGCAATATAGAGGTCGCTGTCGGCAATCAGCTTTTCCACGCGGTCGAGCGTCAGGCCCATAATCGCCGTCAGCCCGTAGCCGTGAGGATAAGCCTGCTCCATTAAATCGCCGCGCAGCGCCACCAGCCGCAGGGCGTCGGTGAAATCCAGCGCGCCGGCCATCACCGCCGCCGGGAAAGCCCCTATCGACAGGCCGCTGACCATGTCCGGATTTACTCCCTGACGCTGTAGCTCCCGCGCCCAGGCTGTGCCTGCGATCAGCAGGCACAGCTGAACCGCACGGGTATGTTTTAACGCGGCGGCGGTATCTAAATGGTCTACTTCATCGCCGAGCACGGTTCGCGCTTCAGCGAGGATATTCTGGCGGTCGGGAAGCGCGGCGAGCATGTCAGGCCGCTGGTTTCCCTGACCGGGAAAGGTAAAGAGAATTTTCATGCTTCCTCCCTGTTCCACGGCGCAGCGGTCAGGCGCGCGCCGCGGGACGTTTTCAGCAGGACGCGGCCATCGCGCAGCCACTCATTTAGCGCGAAAGCCCCTGCGGGCGTTTCGACCTGGGTATCCGCCCGGCAGGGCAGCTGCGCGACGCGGGACTGCCAGGCGAGCAGCGCTTCGCGGGCGATCGGCTGCGGCGCGCGGATCAGCAGATCGAGATCGCTGGCGGCGTGAAGTACCGGAATCTCGGTGGCCAGCGCGTAGCCGGTGCTGCCGGTAATGCCCCAGCGCC
This sequence comes from Klebsiella sp. OBRC7, assembly GCF_000293135.1. Lineage (NCBI taxonomy): Bacteria > Pseudomonadati > Pseudomonadota > Gammaproteobacteria > Enterobacterales > Enterobacteriaceae > Klebsiella > Klebsiella sp. OBRC7. The sequence goes on from NZ_ALNJ01000146.1 coordinate 110,028, forward strand.
ACGGCCAGGGGTGTAAGGTCAGTGATATCGCCGCCTGCACCGGCGGCTGGGAGACAAACGGCGAGCGCAGGAGCTGTTGGCGATCGGCGAGGGTTTCCGGGCTGACGGTACGGACGATATTTTCCCTCTGTACCCAGCCTGCGGCCCGCTGATCGCGCTTCATACCCCGTACGCCCACCGGAATGCGGGCGTTAGCATCAACGTCGCGTCGTACCACCACCGGCAGGCTAATACGCCAGTGCTGTGCGACCCAGGACTCCTCAATCGCCTCCAGTGCGGCGGCATTATTCAACCAGACTAAATCATGAGGACGCGGCGTTGATGACATCGTTAGATTCCTGACGTTAAGGTGATAAACAGCGGCAGCGACAGGATACACAGAACCGAGCTTAACAGCAGCACCGCTTCCGCATCCGGCGACTGCACGCCAAAGCGGTTGCCGAAGACCACGCCAAAGAAACCGGCCGCCAGCGCAATCATCAGAATGGCGGTAATGGCGATAGAGCCGTGCAGCCCCAGCAGCATCACCAGACCCCAGGCGATAAACGGCTGCACCAGCAGTTTGACAATAGTGGAAGTGGCAATCAGCGCATTGAGCTGCAGCTTACGCGCCGACAGAATCACCCCGGTCAGGAACAGCGCGGCGGCGGTCGCCGCCAGGCCCAGCGGTTTGATAGAGGCCAGCAGCAGATCCGGCATTTTGATACCGATGGCCGAAAGCACGACCCCCAGCAGCGGACCCCAGACAATCGGTTTTTTCACCGAACGCCACATCAAAACCGGCAGCATTGCCAGCGTCGAGCCGCTGTTCTCTCCGGCGGCGAGCGCTTTTTCACGTTCCAGAATCAGCAGGCAGAACGGCGTCATCAGTACCGATCCGCAGGCGATGGAAACGGCGACGGAGAGGGAGGTGGAGGCGCCTTCGCCGAGCACGCTGCCCAGAATCGGCAGGCCAAGCGCGGCGTAGTTAGGTAGCGCGACGGTCAGGGTCAGCACGGCGGCATCCTGCGGCGAGCGCTTGAAGACGCGGGTCGCGAGGAAGTAGATGGCCGCATAGGTAATCCACATCGCCCCGGTCAGCACCAGCACCAGCGGCGATTGCGCGACAATACCGCTCCACGGCGTTTGCACCGTGGCGCTGAACAGCGTGGCGGGCAGGGCGAAGTCCATCACGAAAATGTTGAGTAAAGAGACGTTTTTGTTATCGACCATTTTGGCCTTGCCGGCCCAGAAGCCCAGCAGCATGATGACAAAAATCGGCGCGAGGGCATGAATAATCACATAAGTCATAAATCACCTGTAAATGAAAATAGAGTACTGGCACGATTGTTATAATTTCTAAAAGCGGTTCCTTTCCGGGGCGCGCGATGGCGCCCCGGGCGGCCGCTTCCGGCAGGTTTTCTTCTACTTAGGGACTGACTACCAGCTGGCGCGCATGCGATCGCGCACCTGTTGGGAACTACGGCGGTTTTCCGCGCCAAGGCGGCACTTCAGCGAGACATCCCGGCGGGCGTCAGCGATGGCGTCGCGCAGGGTGTCGGTAACCAGCGTCAGATCGCGGGCGTCGGGCGCGTCAGGATTGCTGATATCCAGCAGGGCGGAGAGCAGGCCGAGCGTTGCGTAATTGCTGACGTCATAGGCCATCGGCGGAATGGTTGCCGCCAGTTTCTCCAGCGCCTCAACGGTACGTAGCGTGATATGCGCGGCGGACGCCTTGCCCATCGCGTGCACCAGCACGCCGGCGTCGTTAAAGGCGATCAGACGATTGGCCTGGTAGCCGTGGGCCAGAAACGCCCCGGACATCGCTTTGCCGACGATCAGACCAATCACCGGATGTCCGGCAAGCCGCGCCTTGGCGTAGGCGCCCGCGGCGCCGGCCAGCGCCTGATGAATACCGAATGCTTCTTCGCGGCGGCCATAGGCCTGGCTGGGGACATCGATAACCGCAATAATCGGGCGCTTCACCGCGTTATTGGCATCGGCGTCGATGGTTTCGTTGACCACTTTGGCCAGCGTCCAGCCTTCGAGCAGGCCGACTTCACCCTGAGCGGCGCGGGGGTAATGGTTATTAGCATCCGGCACCACGGCGATAAAACGGGCGGTTTCACCGTTAAAATCGGCATCGGCAACCTGCACCGAGGGGCACAGACCGGTCATTAGTGGGGCGTTCGGCGCCAGCTGGTTTAGCCACAGCGCGGCGCGATTTGTGAACTGGCTCATTATTTCTCCTCCCGGGCGAATAGCTGTTTGATCTGAGCGGTATCCGCCTGCTGGCGGGTATCGAAATGGGTCAAACGGGTCAGGAAATCTTCATATTTGTCGCTGCGATGCTGGGCGGGCACGCCTTTGGCAATGGCTTCGTTCATCGCGCTTTTCACCGCGTTGATGCCATCGCCCACCAGGGCATCCACCAGCCCGCTGGCGTAGCGAATTTCGCCGCCGGTCATGCTCCAGATAAACGGACGGTCGCGGGAGTCGTACTCTTCAATCCCCGCTTCCTGTTCAATAACCTGCGGTCCGTTGAGGCCCAGACGCGCTTCACGGGTGACAATCAGGTAGCTGCACAGCGCCGCGGCGATGGACATCCCGCCGAAGCAGCCGACGGTACCGGCGACAATGCCGATTACCGGGGTGTAGCGGCGCAGGTCGACAATCGCGGCATGAATATCGGCGATGGCGGCAAGGCCCAGATTGGCTTCCTGCAGGCGCACGCCGCCGGTTTCCAGGCACAGCACCGCCTGGGTAGGAATGCCGTTGCGGTTATCTTCCGCCGCCAGCTCAAGGGCGGCGGCCATTTTCGCGCCGGAGACTTCGCCCATGCTGCCGCCCTGGAAGGTACCTTCGATGGCAATGACTACCGCCGGCTGGCCGTTAATGGTGCCTTTTGCGACGACCATACCGTCGTCGGACTGCGGGACGATGCCCTGCGCGCCGAGCCACGGGGACATAATGCCGTCAAAGGGATCCAGCAGTTCGCGATAGCTGCCGTCATCCAGCAGGGTGCGGGCGCGTTCACGGGCGCGGAGTTCAATAAAGCTGCGATCGTTACGCATGAGCCACCTCCTCAAAAACCTGTTCAATACGGATCCTCGCGACGCCGGGCGTGGCGCCGAAATCGTGGATGATCAGCTGCCCGCCGGGCAGGCCGTTAATCAGGCTCAGTCGTTCGAAAAGCGCGTTCCAGCGCGCCTGGCTGTTGTCCACGGAGGTGGTGATTTCGACGTTGAGCGTATCGCTCTGTCCGGCGGTATAGAGCACTTCCATATCGCCGGAGCCGACAACGCCTGCCAGCGCTTTGCCGCTGAGGGCGCGGCTGGCAGGGAATGACAATTTAATCTGTTCCATAACATCCTCTGAATGCGTTAAGCGGAAACCCGGTCGAGAAACAGGGTGGCGGCAAGAAGATCCGCCGCGCCACCCGGCGAGGCGTTCTGCGCCAGCATCTGCACGTCGAGACGCGCCAGCGCGGCGCGCCCCCTGGCTGTCGCACATCCTCCTGCCGCCAGCACTTCGCCTGCGCCTTGCCGCATCGCCTCAAGGCCCGCCATTCCGGCGCGGGAGAGCACGCAGGTATCGCTAAGCGAGGTCATAATCGCCATCAGCGCGTCAAGCCGGGCCTGATCCTCGCTGGCCCCCGCGGCCCGGCTGCGCAATAGCTGCGGCAGCGCCAGGGTGGTGATGTGCGGAAAACCGCGCTGCGCTTCTTCTCGCGCGCCCGGAACCTGCCAGCGGCGGCTGGCGCGCAGACCTTTACTGAAGGCCTTTGGCGCGCAGGCGTCCGGCAGACGGGCCAGGGCGGCGGCGGTTTCCGTAATTCTCTGTGCCTGACCCTCCCCCCCGAGCATCGCCGTCGCGCTGACCAGCAGGCCCAACGCCCAGATAGCGCCGCGATGGGTATTGACCCCGGCGGTCGCCTGCATCATCCGCGCTTCGCCTTCGCGGCCAAGCCGGCCAACGGTTTCGCGCAGGGCAACGTCGGCCGGACGCCGCCAGCTCTGCTGAGCCAGCGCGTGAAACGTCGGCTGCAGGCTGTGGGCCGAACGCTCCATCAGGGCCAGGTTCAGGTCCTGATGCGCGCCGTTGCCGCGGCTATCCACCAGGCCCGGTTTGGGGCTAAGTCGCGCTTCGTCAACCAGGCAGGCGCTGGCGGTATGGGCCAGCCAGCGGGCCCGGGTTTCAGCAACGTGGGGAGAGAGTTTTTTCATTACCAGCTCCGGAATTTTGCCGGTGGGTTGTACAGACCGTCGGACCACTCCACCAAATCGGCCACGCTGCTGGCGGCGAGCAGAGAGCGAGTGGCGTCGCTGCGGCGGATACCGATATCTTCCGGATAGACGACTTTGCCGCTTTGGCGTAGTGCGGCCACGCGTTTGGCGTCAACGCCGAGCCCGATATCGGTGATCCCGGCCACGGCCGCCACCATTGCCCGGCGCTCTTCCAGGCTTTCCGCCCGATAGAGATAGGCGATGCCTTCTTCGGTCAGTACGTGGGTGACGTCATCGCCGTAAATCATCACCGGCGCCAGCGGCATTCCGGAGGTTTTGGCGACCTCAACGGCGTCGAGTTTTTCCACGAAGGTCGGCTTCACGCCCGCCTGGAAGGTTTCAACCATCTGCACGACCAGCTTTTTACCACGCTGCATCGGATCCGGTTCGGTGATCATGTTGAGCCATGCCGGCGTTGCGTGGCGGCGACCGTGCGGGTCGTGGCCCATATTCGGCGCGCCGCCGAAGCCGGAGAGGCGGCCGCGGGTCACCGTCGAGGAGTTGGCGTAGCCGTCAACCTGTAAGGTCGAGCCGATAAACATATCCACCGCATACTGTCCCGCCAGCTGGCAGAACGCGCGGTTGGAGCGCATGGAGCCGTCGGCGCCGGTGAAGAAGATATCCGGACGCGCGCGAATGTACTCTTCCATTCCCAGCTCGCCGCCGAAGCAGTGCACGCTCTCGACCCAACCGCTTTCAATTGCCGGAATAAGGGTGGGGTGCGGGTTCAGCGTCCAGTGTTTACAGATTTTGCCCTTCAGGCCGAGTTGTTCGCCGTAGGTCGGCAGCAGCAGTTCGATGGCGGCGGTGTTAAAGCCGATCCCGTGGTTCAGGGATTGCACCTGATGCTCGGCGTAGATGCCTTTAATCGCCATCATCGCCATCAGGATATGCTCCTGCTTAATCAGGCGCGGATCGCGGGTAAACAGCGGCTCGATAAAGAACGGTTTATCCGCGACGACCACGTAGTCAATCCACGAACCGGGGATATCCACGCGTGGCAGATCGCACTCGTCATCGACCAGTTCGTTAACCTGCGCGATAACGATGCCGTCATGGAACGCGGCGGCTTCCACCAGCGCCGGTGTATCTTCGGTGCTCGGCCCGGTGTACAGGTTGCCCTTGCGGTCGGCTTTGTAACCGGCGATCAGCGCGACGTTTGGCGACAGGTCGACGTACAGGCGAGAGTAAAGCTCGATGTAGGTGTGGATAGCGCCGATTTCCAGCAGGCCATCTTCCAGCAGCTGCGAAATACGCAGGCTTTGGGTGCCGGAGAAGGAGAAATCAAGCTTGCGGGCGATACCTTTTTCGAAGAGGTCCAGGTGTTCGCTGCGCCCGACGCTCGGCATAATCATATGCAGGTCGTGAATTTTTTGCGGGTTAACTTCCGCCAGCATCCGCGAGAGGAAATCAGCCTGTTTCTGGTTGTTGCCTTCCAGCACCACCCGGTCGCCGGGGGCCAGCAGCTGCTCAAGAACGGCGACCAGCTGGTCGGTGGGGATCACTTTGCCCGAGACCTTCGCCTCGGTCAGTCGCCGCTGTTTTTCCGTACGGCGACGGTTCCAGACGCGTCCCGTCGTTTGTTCGGCACTCATTATTAACCTCCTGATTCGACGAATCGTTTTGATTGTCCTGGTGTGGAAGTAAGTGTGCGTCGCGACGTAACGGGCATCAATTAAGGCCGATGATAAATCGTTAGCGTAAGAGTAATGATTGACGGGGCAGAGATGTGATGGCGATCAATAATGATTGCGAATGACTGGTCTACGAGCAGGGGATGTTCCGGGTTGAGGCATTGGCGCGGCTTCCCGGCTCGCACTGCGTTTAGCCGGGCTACAGGTTAAGGGCGTCTGCGGGCCGGTAGCCCGGACAGAGGCGTCAGCATCGCCTCCGGGGAAGTTCAGCGGCTCCACGCTCTGCTGCTCCCGGGGGCGGCGCAAAGCGCCTGCCCGGGCTACAGGTTAAGGGGCATCTGCGGGCCGGTAGCCCGGACAGAAGCGTCAGCATCGCCTCCTGGGAAGTTCAGCGGCTCCACGCTCTGCTGCTCCCGGGGGCGGCGCAAAGCGCCTGCCCGGGCTACAGGTTAAGGGTCGTCTGCGGGCCGGTAGCCCGGACAGATGCGCCAGCATCGCCTCCGGGGCAACGGTGAGCAATCTCGTTAGTTTTTACTTAAATCACTCAGCAGAAAGGCAATACTCTGCCCGGCCACCGTCTGTTCGAGGGCGATTTTGACGATAATCGTCAACGGTACCGAGAGTAACATACCCACCGGGCCCAGCAGCCAGCCCCAGAAGATCAATGACAGGAAGACCACCAGCGTCGACAGCCCCAGCCCGCGGCCCATAATGCGCGGTTCAAGAATATTGCCGAAAACCAGGTTAATCACCAGATAGCCCGCCAGGACCACCAGCGCTTCGTACAGACCGCCGAACACCAGCACCTGGAGGATCGGCGGGATCGCCGCGAGCACCGAACCAATGTTGGGAATGTAGTTGAGCGCAAAGGCCAGCAGTCCCCACATAAAAGCAAAGCGGACGTCCAGCAGCACCAGCATTCCCCAGACCACCAGTCCGGTCACCAGGCTGATGGCGGTTTTTAACACCAGGTAGTGGGAGACGCTATCCAGCGCGCGCTGAATCGCGCCCATTCCCTCCACCGGCCGCGACATCAGCTGCTGCAGCTTCGCGGGAAGCTGCGGCACTTCCAGCAGCATAAAGACCACCGTCAGCAGCAGCAGGAAGATAGAGGACATCGCGTTGGAAAGCTGGGTGAGCAGGCCGGTCACCAGCGTCATCACCGCGTTGGGGTCAATATACTTATTCAGCTCCACCACCGACACGGTAAAGCCGAAGCGCTGTAGCCAGGGCGCAACCGTCTGCATCGGTTCATAGAGATAATTACGGTACTGCGGCAGGGTGCGCGCAAGCTCGTTAAGCGATGTGCCGAGCGAGGCCAGCAGCACAACGGCCAGCAGGACAATCACGCCGACCAGGAGCGAAATAGCCAACACCCGCGGCACCCGGCAGCGCACCATGAGCTGAACCAGCGGGTTTATCACCACCGCCAGAAAGATCGCCAGAACAAAAGGAACGATAATATCCGCCGCGAAGCGAATGCCTGTCAGGATGATAACCAGCATGCCGAGCATGATGACTATTTTTAAGCCGTTAAGCGTGATGATGGGTTTGGCCATACCGCTCCCTGCGAGAGAAAAAATGGGGTCTAATGTGAGTCATTGTAGACGTTGGCAAAGTCGGCGTCTCAGCGCGTCGTGTCCGCTAAAATGAAAAAAAACGACCAATTAATCAATAATGGCCGGAACGATATCATAATGGTGATTGCGATCGGAAAAAACTAATCCAAATCAAATACCAGAGGTAAAGAACTGCAAAGACTTTGAGTTAAATGTGGCGTTATGGTACAAATCTGCGTGTGTATAACTACAGAGGACAATTTTGATCCGCAAATGACGAGAAGCAATACCGCGGATAATTGTAATTTTATGGACAATCAGTTCAGGATGTATATTTCTTTTCACCCTGCAGTATCCCTTTCTCACTCCCGCTTTCTCGGCGAGCAGCACTGGCGCTCGGCGCTTTAGTCTTCTTCTCTCTGCCTGAGCTGGCGCGCTGCGCACGGCTAATTTAACGTCAGAATTTTTCCGGTTTACTTCGCTGTAAGCCGCCATGGATTATATTCTCAAGCAGGAGAAGGGATCATGTTTTATTGGATTTTATTAGCTTTAGCTATCGTTGCTGAAATTACCGGCACGTTGTCGATGAAATGGGCAAGCGTAAGCGGCGGCCATACTGGTTTTATTTTAATGCTGGTCATGATCGCGCTTTCTTATATTTTTCTGGCTTTCGCGGTGAAAAAAATCGCCCTCGGCGTGGCCTATGCCCTCTGGGAGGGGATCGGCATTTTACTGATCACTATCTTCAGCGTCCTGCTGTTTGATGAGACGCTGTCGACGATAAAAATCGCCGGTCTGGTGACCCTGGTCGCCGGGATTGTCTTGATTAAATCGGGGACGCAGAAAGCGGTGAAGCCGGGCAAGGAGAAAGCGCATGCAACAGTTTGAGTGGGTCCACGCCGCCTGGCTGGCGCTGGCGATTGCGCTGGAAATTTTGGCCAACGTTTTTCTGAAATTTTCCGACGGCTTTCGACGTAAATTCTACGGCATTATGTCGCTGGCGGCGGTCCTGGGCGCCTTTAGCGCGCTTTCGCAGGCGGTCAAAGGAATTGACCTGTCGGTGGCCTATGCGCTGTGGGGCGGTTTCGGTATCGCGGCGACCATTGCCGCCGGCTGGGTGCTGTTTGGCCAGCGGTTGAATCATAAAGGCTGGGCTGGCCTGCTTCTGCTGGTGGTCGGCATGGTATTAATTAAACTCGCCTGATATGATGCCGCCTGTGAATGCGGGCGGCAAATTCTGCTCTCTGTATTACTCTTAAAAAAGAGCCAGTTCGGCGTATTTTGCTGCCGGCCGATATGAGGGCAGAACATGATTCATTTGCCAGGCTGGCGCAATATTCCCTCCGCCAGAACGCTGTCCATCATGATTGTCCTCGCCGGGATCGGCTTAATCGTGTCCATTGTTTCGCTCCTTTATCTCACCCAACACCTGATCGGCCTGAAAGCAAACGAAATTGATAAGCATCGTTCCGTGCTATCGGTGGATGGGGCGGTGCAGACCTCGGTGAACCGCGTGCTGTCGCTGGTGATGGATAACGCTATCTGGGATGATGCGGTACATCAGACCTATGCCGACAGGCTCGATCCGCAATGGCTCTACAACTCATGGGGATCGGGTTTTAAAATCAATAATCTCTATGACGGCACTTTCGTACTCGACCAGCACTATCGGGTGCTGTGGGGATCGTTTCGCAGTGAGAGATTTACCGAGCAGAATACCCAATTCCTCGGCAACGGTTTTCGTTCGCTTATCTCGCAGCATGCCGCCGCGCTGCGCAGCGGTAAAAGCGCTTATGCCGGCATCACGCGAACCCGCGCAGGTATTGCGTTTATTGGTATTGGCCTGATTCGCCCGACGACAGGGCGGCTACAGGTGCATGATGATACGCGTCGCTATCTGGTGATCACCCGCCATATCAACTCGCAAATGCTTGAGCGCCTGGGCGACACGTTTCAGATTCGCAACCTGCACATCACGCCAGGCGGCGGTGAATACAGTATTCCGCTGCGCACCCAGGCCGGGGAGATCGTGGGTTACCTGAGCTGGCAGCCGGGGTTTCCCGGTGCGGAAGCCGCGCGGGCGGCCTCCGACAGTATGCGGCTGATCGCCGCCGTGGCGGCTGGGCTGATCCTGCTGTTTATTCTCTTCAGCTACCTCGGGCTTTACAAGCTGGCGCGCGGCGAAAAGCTGGCGCGGGACAGTGCCATGACTGACTGGCTGAGCCGCCTGCCAAACCGACGGGCGCTGATTGAACGCCTTAACCAGGTGTGCGAAACCTCCCAACACCAAATGCAAAGCGTGGTGTTTATCGATCTCGACGGCTTTAAGGATGTTAATGATAACTACGGTCATGATGTTGGCGACGCGCTGATTATTCATGTTGCTAAAGAACTTCGGGAGCGCGTTCCGCCTGAAGGGATGCTGGCGCGTATGGGCGGCGATGAGTTCGCGATGACGGTAAGCGGCGAACAGGCGGTAAATCAGGCGCTGGCCTTTGCCTGGGCGGTACTGGAACTGTTAAAAGCGCCCGTTATCCTCAACGAGCGAAAAATTTATATCAGCGCCAGTATCGGTATCGCCAGCGGCGTCCCGGCGAGCTGCTCCAGCACCGAGCTTTTTCGCCGCGCCGATATTGCCATGTACCATTCGAAAAAAACCGGCAAAGGGCGCACGACCTGGTATGACGAAGCGCTCAGCGACGCGCGGCAGTATCAGCTGAATATCGAAAATGGCATTCGTCAGGGGCTGGAGAACGAAGAGTTTGATGTCTGGTATCAGCCAATCGTCAACGCCGATACGCTGGTTATGGAAGGCGTGGAAGCGCTGCTGCGCTGGCCGCGGCGTCCTCAGGGGGCGCTGCCGCCGGACGTGTTTATCGGTATCGCCGAAAGTAGCGGTTTGATCTACGCGCTTGGCCAGTTTGTGCTTGAACGCGCCTGTAGCGAACTGCAGCCACTGGACGATCTGTTGCTGTCGGTGAATATCTCCCCTGCGCAGTTCCGCGATCCGGAGTTTGAATCGCGGGTGGTGCAGGTGCTGGGCCGCTGTCATTTCCCGGCCCGGCGGTTACAGCTTGAAGTCACGGAGAGCTACGTTCTGGAGAATCCCGAGCGGGCGAAGTCGGCCATTGAGAACTTAAAGGCGCTCGGCATCGCAGTGGCGCTCGATGATTTTGGCACCGGTTATTCCAGCATCGGCTATTTACGCAGCTTCAGCTTCGACAGCCTTAAAATCGACAAATCCCTGGCCGGGCTGGTGGATGTGGATACCCAGGCGGCGGAGCTGGTGCGCGGGACCGTCCGTATTGCCGGGGCGTTAGGCATCACGGTGGTGGCGGAGGGCGTTGAGAATCAGCAACAGCTGGCGCTGCTGCGGCGGGCGGGATGCGACAGATTGCAGGGTTTCTTCTTCAGCGAGCCGATGCCCGTCGCGTCGTTATTGCAGCTGCGCCAGCAGCAAGGCTGACCGCTTACTGTGCAGCCAGCGCTTCAAGCTTGTCGCGAAAGCCGGTGACGGAGATGGCGCGGTTGTCCGCCCGCCAGCGATCTTTTGGTCCAGGCGCCGAACTCTGCACCGCAATCACCTGCCAGCCGTTGTCGGTTTTCAGCAGCAGCGGCGAGCCGCTATCCCCCGGCAGCGTATCGCACTGATGAGAGAGCACCGATGTCTGCGCCCAGCCGGTGACTACGCAATCCTGGTGGGTATAGAGATTATCCAGATGATCTTCCGGATAGCCAGACTGAGTCACTTTTCGTTCTGCGGTTTTTAGCGCGGCGGTCAGATCGGCTTTGCTGCCGCTAAAAATCGGCACCGGCGTAATGCCGGAAGGGGCGTAGCGCAGCACGATAAGGCCAAAATCCCAGGGCGCCGCGGCGCTGGGAACTATCCAGCCTTCGCCGTCCGCCTTAAGCCGTTTCCCCAGCGAAGGATCTACGCGGCCTTCAATACCGTGAATTTCGTACACCCAGCCGCCTTTACGCGAGATAAAACGCAGCGCGACGGGTTTATCCGGTTTGCCTTTGGGCGGCGTGAGCAGGCAGTGCCCGGCGGTGAGCGCCAGATTAGGGGCGATAAGCGTGGCGGTACAGAGATTACCGCTGGCGGTTTCCAGTTGCCCGATCGCATCCCAGGGATCGTCCGTGGGGTTGCTGACCGGTTTTCGGTCGTCGTGACCAAAAAACAGCGTTTTAATATCTTTTGCACTCATGCCATCATCGTCGGCCTGGACCAGCGCTGGAAACAGGGAAATTGAACACAGTAATAACAGGACGTCTCTACGCATATCACTCTCTGGGGAGATAATTATGTATATTGAAAGTAGCAGCAGATTTAAGTTTATGAAAGTTAAGAATAATTTTAATTAAGCCAGGCGGCAGGCGAAATCAGCAAAAAACGCCAGTCGCTTACGGATGAATGGCGTGAATTCAATATGTTAACGCCATTTTCCTGCGGCGTTATTTCCGCAGAAAAGGGCAGCGGAAGCAACAGAAATCGTGTATCCGAACGTACAGCCGGCGGGTGGCGAATAAAGGATTTGCGGTTCAGCTTTTTCTCAAGGCAGTTAATGGCGAAAACGGCCAATATCACGCAAAAAAAGAGATATGTTCACAGGAAAATCGTACTTCTTTACCTGTTTATCACTTACTTTCAAAGCGAAACATTTTCTCACCGTAAACGTTGGTATTGCTACCACCTTGTTGAGCAAACAGAGATGTTATCCCGGTGATGATATCTGCAATGTCAAACACCCGATGTACGGGAGGATTTATGTCTAAACAAGGTATTCGCGCATTAGTTTACGTTTCGCTGGTATCAGCAATGATCTGGGGCGCGACGGGCTATCTGCTGGTGACGGCGGTCCACGTTCTGTAACCCGGGGGCCTCTCCGAGGCGGATAATGTCATCGGGGAGCGGGCCGGGAATATGCTGGTTTAAAAAGCGATGCAATAGGGCGATCGGCTGCGGGCAGAGCGTGTTTTTCGGCCATACAAAGTAGTAGCTCTCGCCGGTGGCTATCGCTGTGGAGAAGGGCAAGGCCAGCAGCCCCGCGCGGATCGCGGGCAGATTAAGCAGCAGATCGCCAATGCTGACGCCATGGCCGCTCATCGCGGCCATGGTTCCTTGTTCAAGGGTGTCAAAGACGATACCCCGATCGATATTCGGCGCAAGCCGGTCATCATGCTGCAGCCAGCGCCGCCAGTCCCGGCGATCGGTTGATGGATGAATCAGCGTACAGGCCGACAAATCTTGTCTGGCCTGCTCCATCATCCCCGGTGCGCAAAGCGGAATTAGCCATTCGGCAAAGAGCAGGCAGCCGTTGTTCTCGTCGCCAAAATTTCCGTTCCCTAACAGGATCGCGCAGTCGAAAGGCTCCTGAGTGAAATCGACGCTGTCGCGGTCCATCCACAGGCTGCTCATTTCTATTTCCGGGCGCTGATGCTGCTGGCGAAACAGCTGCAGCACGTCCAGTAGCCAGCGCATCGAGAGCGTTGACGGCGCCTTCAGACGGAGTTTGCCAGCCTGACGGCGCAGAGCCTGGCAGGCCCGTTCTATTGATGAAAAACTCTGATCTAACGCTTTCGCCAGCTGATATCCGGCATCGGTCAGCGTGACTTTTGGCCCATGGCGAAGAAAAAGCCGGCATTCAAACCATGACTCCAGGCCGCTGACGTGACGACTGACGGCGCCTGGCGTCACGTTCAGGGAAGCGGCGGCCCTGCTGAATGAACCAAGGCGAGCGGCGGTTTCAAAAGCACGCAGGGCGTAGAGCGGCGGCATGGACATCGTCGGTTATGTTCTATATTGAGTAAAACTCACATTCAAACTCACTATTAGTCGTTTTTCAACTGTGAAATGAGAGAGGAATATAGGGCTTTCATTGTGAAAGAGTGAGTTTACTTGATGAATATTTCTTTGCTGACGGCCTACGCTTTGACGGTCCTGGCGCTGATCGCCACGCCAGGACCGGTGGTGCTGTTAGTGACCGGTACGGCGGCGCGCGAAGGCTATGCCAGCGCGGTGCGCACGATGATTGGCGGGAATCTGGCGTCTCTGGTGCTGCTGACCGTGGCTGCCGCGATGCTGAACGGCATGCTGACGCTCGATCCGCGAGCGCTAATGCTGCTGGCGACGATCGGGTCGCTGTATATTATTTGGCTTGCGGTGGCAATGTTGCGTGAAGAGGCGGTTACGCAGGAGGCGTCAAAAAAGCGTAGCGGGGTGATGGCAGGGTTTGCGACTGCGTTAAGCAATCCCAAAGATATTCTCTTTTTTGCCGCGTTTTTTCCGCAGTTTATCCATATTACCGATAGCTTCGGCTTCAGCCTGGGGCTATTGACGGCGGTGTGGGTGATTATCGACCTGAGCGTGCTCTCGCTTTACATCCTGGCGGTTCGCCGATGGTTAACGGCGTGTTACGCCAGACGAGTGACGATGGTCTCGGCGCTTTTTCTGTTATTGTTGGCGTTCTATGGACTGGGTTACAACGTGTGGCAGCTAACTCATTAGTATTAGTAAAGAAAAAAACGGCTGGCGACCAGCGCGCAGATAATCAGAAGGATCAGGATGAGCTCAAAACGATAGCGCCGCAGCATGGTGCTCTCCAGAAAAAAACGGCGCTGAAGCCAGCGCCGATATCATATCACATCGCTTAACCCGGGAGATTAAGCAGCCGGTTGTGCAGCTGGTTTAGCGGTATGATGTTTGGTGGTTTTGTGGTGTTTTTTCGCTGCCTGTGCTTTCTGAGCTACCGGTTTAGCTGCGGCTTTTTTGTGTTTCTTAGCGGCCTGAGCTTTCTGGGTGGCAGCCGGTTTAGCTTCTGCTTTTTTGTGCTTTTTAGCGGCCTGAGCTTTCTGGGTGGCAGCGGGTTTAGCGGCTGCTTTTTTGTGCTTTTTCGCAGCCTGCGCTTTCTGCTCAGCAGCTGGTTTCGCAGCGGCGGTATGATGTTTCTTGTGGTGGGTCGCTTTAGCGGTGGTGCTGTGAGTTGCAGCAGCCGGCGCCGGAGTCGTGGTGGTGGCAGCATCGGCAGCGAAAGCAACAGAAGACAGACCCATTGCAGCGGCAACGACCAGAGCTAATACTTTTTTCATTCTGATATCCTCGAAAAGGTTTCTTGTTTCAACCCCACTGCGGGGCCGTTGAAAGAACTATATGCCTGTCTTATCGAGGTTTCCGTGAGTGTTTGGTATCGGCGTGTAACCATATGTACAACGCGCTGCTACAACGATGGAACACGGCGTCGGGCGCGGCCCGACGCCGGTGATTTACAGATAACGCGAGGTAAGGTGCTGGCGGAAATAGTCGCTGTTAAGGTCTTCTCCGGTTGCATGCTGAATCAGCTGCGAGGTGGTAAAACGGCTACCGTGTTGCCAGATATTTTGCCGCAGCCAGTCAAACAGGGCGCTGAAGTTACCGTTGGCGATATCGCTTTCCAGCTGCGGTAGCGCCCGTCTGGCGGAAGCCATCAGCTGAGCGGCGTACATCGCGCCAAGCGTGTAGGAAGGGAAATAGCCAAAACCGCCGTCGGTCCAGTGGATATCCTGCATACAGCCGTCGCGATAGTTGCCGAGGGTGGAAAGTCCCAGCCAGTGCTGCATTTTTTCATCCCACAGCGCCGGAATATCCTCGACCTCAATATCGCCATCAATCAGCGCGCGTTCAATTTCGTAGCGCAGAATAACGTGTGCCGGGTAGCTCACTTCGTCAGCGTCGACGCGGATAAAGCCCGGTTTGACGCGCTGATTCCATGCGATAAAGTTTTCGCGGCTAAATGCCGGCTGTTCACCAAAGTACTGGCGTACCGTTGGCAGCAGACGCTGCAGGAAGGCGTCGCTACGGCCAAGCTGCATCTCGAAAAACAGGCTTTGCGATTCATGGATCGCCGTGGAACGGGCGAGGGCAATGGGCTGATCGAGCCAGTTGCGCGGCAGGTTTTGTTCATAGCGCGCGTGGCCGGTTTCGTGAATGACGCCAAACAGCGCGCTGAGCAGGTCGTTTTCGTTGTAGCGCGTGGTGATACGGACGTCCTGGGGCACGCCGCCACAGAACGGGTGGGCGCTGATATCCAGGCGTCCGCCGTCAAAATCAAATCCCAGCACGCGCATCGCCTCCAGCCCCAGCTCGCGCTGGTCGGCAATCGGAAACGGCCCTTGAGGTTCGATGAGCGGCGTTTGCGCCTGCTTCTCAACCACCTTCTCCAGCAGCGAAGGAAGCCAGGATTTCAGATCCGCGAACAATACGTCCAGACGGGCGCTGGTCATATCGGGTTCAAAAATATCCAGCAGCGCGTCGTAGCGGGAGCCGCCTTTTGCCCCAGCCCGAATCTGTGCCTCTTCGCGACTCAGTTTGACGACGTCACGCAGGTTCTCGGCAAAACCCTGCCAGTCGTTCGCCGGACGCTGGCTGCGCCAGGCGTGCTCGCAGCGGCTACCCGCCAGCGACTTCGCTTCCACCAGGCTTTCCGGCAGCAGCGCCGCCTGTTCATACTGGCGGGTCATTTCGCGCAGGTTGGCCTGTTCCACATCATTTAGCTCTTCCTGAAGCGCATTCTGCAGCCATTCACCCACTTTTTTATCGGTCAGGATCTGATGCTGCAAAACGCCAAGCTCGGCCAGCGCTTCGCCGCGGGCCGCGCTGCCGCCGGGGGGCATCATGGCGAACATATCCCAGCCGGCGATGGCGGAAAGATGCGAGAAGCGGGAGAGTCGCTGGAAGGTGCGGGTAAGCTGATGATAATTTTTATTTTCGGTCATGTTTACACTCTGACGGTGGCAAGTGAACAAAAGCTTTTCATGGGCCTACACTATCGCGATCCGCCGGTGGGGTCGAGGGATGCGGGCGCTTTCGACATAAATCACCCCGACGTTAATGGGAAATTGCCCACAGCGTCGGCTCGCCCGCTCGACGCAAGCATCAGCATAATGTAGTGATTAATCGATTGCGTATTTTATGTTTGGCTCGAAATAATCCAGATGTGCGTAAAGTAGCAGACGCTTTCTCTGAACTACGGCTAAACTTAATGCAGGCACAGGCCGCCGATGCGAGGTGGATTATGAATCCGTTTACCTGGCTGTTTATAGCACTGCTTTCCGTCGATGCCGTTAGAGAACTGTTGGGAATGTCGTCGGTACTGGGGATGTGGTGAAGAACGTGGCCCGTTTCAGGCCACGTTAATCTGCGTTATTTCAGTCGCTTGTGTAAACACGCGCCGGTGAGCAGCGCCGCCAGCAGCATCAGCGCGATAAACCCACCTACGCCGTTCCAGCCGTAGTTATGCCAGAATACGCCGCCTAACGTCCCCGCCGTGCTGGAACCCAGATAGTAGCTGAATAAATAGAGCGATGACGCCTGGCCGCGGGCACGACGCGCGCGCGGGCCAATCCAGCTGCTGGCCACCGAGTGGGCCGCGAAGAAACCCGCGGAAAACAGCAGCATGCCGATAAAAATCAGCCACAGCGACGAGAACAGGGTCAGCAGCAGGCCACCGAGCATCACCGCCGTCGAGAACAGCAGCACCGGGCCGCGGCCGTAGCGAACGGTCATGGCCCCGGCTTTCGGCGAACTCCAGGTACCGGTCAAATAGGCCACCGATAGCAGGCCAACGACCGCCTGGCTGAGGGACCACGGAGAAAGCATCAGGCGGTAGCCGATATAGTTAAACAGCGTCACGAATGACCCCATTAACAAGAAACCCTCAAGAAACAGCAGCGGCAGCCCGCGATCGCGCCAGTGCAGGCGGAAGTTGATCAGCAGCGATTTTGGCCGTAGCGAGGTTGGACGGAAGTGGCGCGATTCCGGCAGGATGCGCCAGAACATCAGCGCGGCTGCCAGCGCGAAGCCGCTAATGACCGCCAGCGCTATCCGCCAGCCGAAGAAATCGGTAAATACCCCCGTCAGCAGACGGCCGCTCATGCCGCCAATGGAGTTTCCGCTGATATAAAGACCCATTGAGAACGCCACCACGCTGGGGTGAATCTCTTCGCTCAGATAGGTCATGCCGACCGCCGCCACGCCGCTCAGCGACAGGCCGATCAGGGCGCGCATCATCAGGATCCCATGCCAGCTGGACATCATCGTCGACAGCAGTGAGCAGCAGGAGGCCAGCACCAGCGCGGTAACCATCACCTGTTTGCGGCCAATAGCGTCGGACAGCGGACCGGTAAACAGCAGGCCGACCGCCAGCATCGCCGTGGAAATCGACAGCGAGATACTGCTGCTGGCCGGTGAGACGCCGAATTCACTGGAGAGCACCGGGAGGATCGGCTGGACGCAATAAAGCAGCGCGAACGTCGCCAGCCCGGCAGAAAAGAGGGCGAGAGTGACGCGAATAAATTGCGGAGTACCGCGTTTGATAAACTGGTTTGGCTGAGGAGTGATGATGTCGCTGACGTCGTTTGCCGGGGCGGTGTCAACGGTAGTTGTACGACTCACGGAAAAATCCTTGCTGATATACAGAGAGTTAAGTGACCGCAATGGCCACTTATTCAGGGTATGAAAATGTAAATATTCTGTCTAATATATTAATAATCTCAAATAAGACGTTTTAAATATGAATATTGAACTGCGCCATCTGCGCTATTTTATTGCCGTGGCGGAAGAGCTCCATTTTGGCCACGCGGCGGCGCGGTTAAATATCTCTCAGCCGCCGCTTAGCCAGCAGATTCAAATCCTTGAACAGCAAATTGGCGCGCGTCTGTTTGCTCGTACTAATCGCAGCGTCAGCCTGACCGAAGCCGGGAGGCAGTTTCTCGCCGATAGCCGGCAAATCCTCTCGCAGGTCGATGATGCTGCCGCGCGCGCGGCTCGGCTTCACCACGGCGAAACCGGCGAGCTGCGCATTGGATTTACCTCATCGGCCCCCTTTATCAAGGCGGTTTCCGACACGCTGTCGACCTTTCGCCGCCGCTATCCCGATGTGCATATTCAGACGCGGGAAACCAACACGCGCGAGCAGATTGTGCCGCTGAACGAAGGCGCGCTGGATCTGGGACTGATGCGTAATACCCATCTGCCGGATACCCTGGTCTGGGAAAGAGTGCTGCGCGAACCGCTGCTGGCGATGGTGCCCCGCGATCATCCGCTGGCCAGCCAGACGTGCGTAAGCCTGCGGGAACTGGCGCGGGAGCCGTTCGTGTTTTTCGATCCCCATGTGGGTACCGGGCTGTATGACGACATTCTGGGCTTGATGCGCCGCTACGACCTGACGCCCGCTATCACCCAGGAGGTGGGGGAGGCAATGACGATTATCGGCCTGGTGGCCGCCGGTCTTGGCGTGTCGATTTTACCGGCGTCCTTCAGGCGGGTCCAGCTGTTGGAAATGTGCTGGCTGCCGATCGAAGAGCAGGACGCAGTGTCGGAAATGTGGCTGGTGTGGTCGAAGCATCACGAACAGGGGGAAGCGGCCCGGCGTTTTCGTGAATCGCTGCTTGCCAGCACCACATGAGACATTTAGGACAAATAACGGCTAAAAATGTGCGGTAAATCACAAGGCTAAGCAAAAATTTGACGAGTACCGTTGAAGTGCTTCACCATAGCCATCAGTTTATTTCGAAGCGCGAAAATAAAGGGAGTCAACGGTGGTAGCGGACAGTCAGCCAGGCCATATCGATCAAATTAAGCAGACCAACGCGGGCGCGGTTTATCGCCTGATTGATCAGCTTGGCCCGGTATCGCGCATCGACCTCTCGCGCTTCGCGCAGCTGGCCCCTGCCAGCATCACCAAAATCGTCCGCGAAATGCTGGAAGCGCATCTGGTCCAGGAGACGGAGATCCAGGAGCCAGGTAGCCGGGGAAGGCCTGCCGTTGGCTTGATGGTGGAAACCGAAGCCTGGCACTACCTCTCTATCCGCATCAGCCGCGGCGAGATCCACCTCGCGCTACGGGATTTAAGCAGCGCGCTGGTGGTGGAAGAGCAGCTGGAACTGGCGTTACAGCACGTTCAGCCCTTCGCGAGCCGGCTGCTCGATCAGGTTGACCAGTTCTTTATTCGTCACCAAAAGAAGCTGGAGCGTTTAACCGCCATCGCCGTCACCATGCCGGGGATCATCGATACCGAGCACGGAATCATCCACCGGATGCCGTTTTATGAAGACGTTAAGGACATGCCGCTGGGCGAAATCTTAGCCAATCATACCGGCGTATCGGTTTACATTCAGCACGATATCAGCGCCTGGACCATGGCTGAATCGCTGTTTGGCGCCTCCCGGGGAGCGCGAGATGTGATTCAGGTGGTGATCGACCATAACGTTGGCGCGGGCGTGATCACCGACGGTCGTCTACTGCACGCAGGCAGCAGCAGTCTGGTCGAAATCGGCCACACCCAGGTTGACCCGTATGGTAAACGCTGCTATTGCGGTAACCATGGCTGTCTGGAAACCATTGCCAGCGTGGAGAGCGTGCTGGAACTGGCGCAGATCCGTATGGCGAAGTCGATGAGCTCAATGTTGCATCAGCAGCCGCTGAGCGTTGAATCGCTATGTCAGGCCGCGCTGCAGGGGGATTTACTGGCGCGGGACATTATCAGCGGCGTCGGGAACCACGTTGGACGGATTCTGGCGATTATGGTTAACCTCTTTAACCCGCAGAAAATCCTTATCGGCTCTCCCTTCAATCTCGCCGCGGATATTCTGTTTCCGGCAATATCTGATTGTATTCGACAACAATCGTTACCAGCCTATAGCCGACATATTGCCGTGGAAAGCACCCAGTTTTCTAACCGGGGAACGATGGCTGGCGCGGCCCTGGTAAAGGATGCCCTCTATAACGGATCGCTGCTGATACGACTGTTACAGGGTTAACATTTTTTCATATTCACACCAAAAATTGCGCTATCTCAAGCTGGCCTCCGGCAGCATCGCGTAGACTTTTTCCACAGTTGATTATTTCTCTCCCGTATATTTCATCAACATAACTGTGGGGTTAGTGATGTTTAAGCGTTTCTTCATAACAGGTACTGACACCGCTGTCGGCAAGACGGTGGTTTCCCGTGCGCTGTTGCAGGCACTGGCTGCCAGCGGCAAAAGCGTCGCCGGGTACAAGCCTGTGGCGAAGGGCAGTAAAGAGACGCCGGACGGACTGCGGAACAAAGATGCGCTGGTCTTACAGAGCGTGTCATCGCTGGTGTTACCGTATGAAGCTGTCAATCCCATCGCGTTAAGCGAAGATGAAAGCAGCGTGGCGCACAGTTGCCCGATCAACTACGGACTGCTGTCGGATGGTCTCCAGCGCCTCAGCGGCCAGGTTGAACATGTGGTGGTTGAAGGTACCGGCGGCTGGCGCAGCCTGATGAACGATCTGCGTCCGCTTTCGGAATGGGTGGTGCAGGAACAGCTGCCGGTGTTAATGGTCGTCGGCATTCAGGAAGGCTGTATCAATCATGCTCTGCTGACCGCGCAGGCGATTGCCAACGACGGCCTGCCGCTGATCGGCTGGGTGGCCAACCGGATTAACCCAGGCCTGGCGCATTATGCTGAAATCATCGAGGTGCTGAGCAAAAAGCTGCCGGCGCCGCTGATCGGTGAACTGCCTTACTTACCGCGCGCGGAGCAGCGTGAACTGAGCCAGTATATCGACTTATCGATACTCGGCGAGGTGATGGCGGTAGATAGAATCCCGGCGTAACGTCCGCGACAGCACCGACGCCAGTACGCTGGCAATCAGTAAACCGGGCAGTAAAACGTATTGTCCGGTCATTTCACAAATCATCAGCGTGGACATAATCGGCGCGTGGGTGGTGGCTGCCAGAAACGCCGCCATGCCGGTTAAGCCAACCACTATCGCGATAGCCTGGTAATCAGGTAGCCACAGCCCTGTCAGGCTGGCGAACAGCATGCCGATCCCCAGCCCAACAAACAGCGTTGGTGTAAAAACGCCGCCCGGCGCGCCGGAACCGCTGCTGGCCAGCACGGCGAGCAGCTTGCAGACAAACACCACAATCATGGCGCTGAAGAGCGGCGGCGAAAGAAGATAGCTTTGCACAACGCTATAGCCATTTCCCCAGACGGCCGGCGCGAGCAGCGACAGCAGACCGACGATAAAGCCGCCCAGCGCCAGCTGCCACGGAGGTGACAGGCGCAGCCGGACAAAGCACCGGTGGCTATAGCTCATCAGCCAGATGAACAGCGGCCCGCAAAGCCCGGCCAGCAGCGCCGTCGCCAGCATCAGCGCATAGTGCGTCGCGCTCAGGGTTTCGTGGAACTCAACGTGATACAGCGGAGCCGAATTGCCGTTCAGCAGATTGGTCAGCAGCAGGGCCACCACCGCGGCAATCACCACCGGGCCAAGCGACGCCAGCATCAGGGTGCCGAATAAGATCTCGGCGATAAACAGGCTCCCGGCCAGCGGAGCGTGGTAAGCGCTGGCCATCCCGGCGGCGGCGCCGCAGGCTACCCATAGCTTCCACTCTTCTTTTGGCGTAAAGCGGCGGGCGAACAGCGACGCGGCCAGCGCCGCCAGCAGGATCATCGCCCCCTCGCGACCGATGGCGCTGCCGGTCGTCACCACCAGCAGAGAGGCGAGCGATTTTACCAGGCTGGCTGGCGTATCAAACACGCCGTCGCCGGTCTCGAGCGCTTCCATATAGTCGGTTGGCGCACGGGGCCGCGCAAGGGTGCGGCGCTGCCAGAGCCAGAGCAGGGCGCCAGCCGCAAGGCCGCCAAGCGCGGGCGTCAGCAACCGACGCCATGCTGGCAACGACTCGGCGGCGTTCACCAGACTTCCGCTGTCATTGCTCAGAAACAGGCTTTCCAGACCGGTCATCGCATGGCGAAACAGGGCAACCGCGAGCGCGGCGAGGACGCCGACCAGCATGGCGATAATCATGCGGCGAAACATAATCTGGACATCAGGATAAGCGTGAAGACGATGCATCAGCGAATTCGGTTAACGGGGAATAAGGCTTATTTTTACCGGGAATAAGCATAGACGCAAAAGCGATAAGTGCGAAAGAGACTAAAGGTGACGTTGTCACAAAATGCGTTATGCCCGGCGGGCGGGCATAACGTCAGGGCATTAGCGGTAGAGCGGCTTATTCGCGACCGCGCAGGGCAGCCAGGCCTGCCATCGCGTCAGCGTTTCTTGCGCCAGCTGACCAAGAGCCTGATAAAAAGGGTTTCCCGCCCCGGCAATAAACACGCTCAGAAAGCGGCCCGACCACGGGAGAATATGCCAGGCCAGAAGCTGGTTAAATGCCTCATCCTCACCGGATTCACAAAGCCAGGCCGCCAGCAGCAGCAGCGTACCGAAGTGGTCTTCCGGTTCAGCGCGTTGCTCAGACAAACCGATGCCGTTAGCCCGCATCCACTCGCGCAGCGCCAGCGTAGAGTCGCCAAACAGCACGCTTTCTTTATCCAGCCAGACGGAGCCCCACGGCGGTGCTGGCAGCGCCCACGGGCCGATGAACAGCCGCTGCCAGGCGTCCGCCAGCGGTTCATCGTCTTCGATGGCGAACTGCGCCGCCAGGCCGTTCGCGACCGGCCAGGGCCACTGACTTTGCCAACTGCCGTCGCGCAGGGCGGCAACCAGCGGAGCAGCCTGCTCGCTGCCCGGAGCATAAGAGAACAACGCCCCCAGCGTACGGGCGCTGAGTGCGACGGCATCGCGGTCTTGCGATTGCATCATATCTATTCCTTACTGCAGAGGGTGCCGCGGCACCCATTCATTAACCGGCAATCGCCGTACCGACGGTCATATGTAGGCCATAAAACAGGCCGCGACCGATAAACTCGCCGAGTAATACCAGTATCAGTCCGAGCAGCAGGCTGGCGATGCGCGGGTTTTTCTTTCTTGCCAGCGGGCAGATCCAGCAGCCAAGGCCCAGCGTCAAAAATGCTAAACGCAGGATTTGTAGCCAGCCGTAGTTTGGCAGCAGGGCGCTGGCCTGCTGCACGGAACTGCGGATCTCCGCCAGTTCGCTGTTCTGCAAAATGACCACCGCCAGGCTTGCCAGCAGCGCGAGGACGCTCATCGACGCGAAGACCGTGCCGTTAAAAGGCACGTTGGCTACCCGCAGCAGCAGGGCGGCGAAAAGCGGCCCGCACAGCACCATCGTCAGGAAGAAGGCGGCGGTGGTGTAGGCATTATACCAGGTCGGCACGGTATTAATTTGATAGACCAGGGTCATCTCCAGGACGAACAGGCAGCCGAGCAGCATGGTGAGCAGAAGCCAGGCCTTGGCCAGGATTGCCGGCATTTTGCCGAGAAACGTCAGCAGCCACCAGACTCCTCCGACGGCGAAAAACAGCGCGCCGCTGGCGATTTCATTACTTAACGCCGATGCACCGACCCGGGTAAGAGAGTTAAATGCCCGCAGCGGCGAGCCGAGGTGGATAATCGATGCCAGAAAGGCAATCCCCATGACCAGCCAGATAAAAAACATGCAGCGCACCAGGCGCTGCCGGGCTTCGGAGTTATTATTCAGCGAAAGCCAGCCGAGCCCGCTGACGATTATTGCCCCTGCAACGCTTTGCCCCAGCACCGTAAACAGCACCAGCGGCCATTCATGCCATCCGTTTCCCATTTTACACCTCCTTCGGATTGGCCAGATAGCCGGTGGTATCGCCGCACGGACGCGCGTTGGCGTTCGGTTTGATCGCGATACTCGGCCTGGTGAAGTGCGCGGACGGCAGCGGGGCGACGGCGGCAAGCTGACCGTGCTTTTCGCGCAGTTCTTCGATGGGGCCAAAGTCGAGCGCCCGCAGCGGGCAGGACTCGACGCAAATCGGCTTTTTACCCTCGGCGACCCGGTCATAGCAGCCGTCGCATTTGGTCATATGGCCCTTTGCCGCGTTGTACTGCGGCGCGCCGTACGGGCAGGCCATGTGGCAGTAGCGACAGCCGATGCACACCGCTTCGTTCACCACCACAAAGCCGTCATCGCGCTTGCGCATGGCGCCGCTGGGGCACACTTTCGTGCAGGCCGGATCTTCGCAGTGGTTGCAGGCGATGGACAGGTAATAGGCGAAGACGTTTTGCTGCCACACGCCGTTGTCCTCCTGCCAGTCGCCGCCCGCGTATTCGTAGATGCGGCGAAAGCTCACATCAGGCGTGAGGTTTTTATAATCCTTGCAGGCCAGCTCGCAGGTTTTACAGCCGGTGCAGCGGGCGGAATCGATAAAAAATCCATACTGAGCGCTCATGGTTTACTCCTTAAACCTTCTCGATTTCGACCAGATTGGTGTGCTGCGGATTGCCTTTAGCCAGCGGCGAAGGGCGGTGCGTCGTCAGCGTATTAATACAGGATCCGCGATCGATACGATCGCCATTCATGTTGGCGTCATGCCAGGCGCCCTGGCCCATCGCCGACACGCCGGGCATGATACGCGGGGTCACCTTAGCCGGAATGCGCAGCTCGCCGCGGGCGTTGAATACGCGCACCATATCGCCGTTCTTAATCCCGCGCTTTTCGGCGTCCAGCGGATTTAGCCACACCTCCTGACGACAGGCCGCCTGCAGGACATCCACGTTGCCGTAGCTGGAGTGGGTACGCGCTTTATAGTGGAAGCCGAACATTTGCAGCGGGAATTTCTCGCGCAGAGGATCGTCCCAGCCTTCGAAAGTAGAAGCATATACCGGTAATGGACTGATGGTTTCGTCTTTTTCCAGCTGCCAGTTGGCGGCGATATCTGCCAGACGGCTGGAGTAGATCTCGATTTTACCCGACGGGGTTTTTAGCGGATTGGCGACCGGATCTTTGCGGAAGTCGCGGTAGGCCACAAAGTGACCCTTTGGGTCTTTACGCTTGTAAATTCCCATCTTTTTCAGTTCATCGTAGCTCGGGAGCGCCGGGTCTTTCGCCAGCATTTTTGCGTACAAATGCTGCAGCCACTGCTCCTGGGTACGGCCTTCGGTAAACTTCTGGTGGACATCCTCGCCAAGCCGTTTTGCCACTTCGCTGAGGATCCAGTAGATAGGTTTGCGCTCGAATTTAGCGGAGGTAACCGGCTGAATAAAGATGAGATAGCCCATATTGCCGGCGTAGTCGTTGGGAATAATGTCTTCCTGCTCGACGGTCATCAGGTCCGGCAGCAGGATATCGGCGTATTTGGCCGAGGAGGTCATAAAGTTTTCGATAACCACGATCGTCTCGCACTTGCTTTCGTCCTGCAGGATCTCGTGGGTCTTATTGATATCGGAGTGCTGGTTAATGATGGTATTGCCGGCGTAGTTCCAGATGAATTTAATCGGTACGTCCAGCTTCTCTTTCCCGCGAACGCCGTCGCGGGTGGCGGTCATCTCCGGGCCGCGGTCGATGGCGTCGGTCCAGCTAAAGCAAGAGATGGCGGTTTTGACCGGGTTGGTCAGTACCGGCAGGCGTTCAATGGTGATGGTATAGGTGGATTCGCGGGCGCCGCTGTTGCCGCCGTTAATGCCGACGTTGCCGGTCAAAATAGGCAGCATGGCAATCGCCCGGGAGGTCAGCTCGCCGTTAGCCTGGCGCTGCGGACCCCATCCCTGGCAAATGTAAGCCGGCCTGGTGCTGCCGATTTCCCGGGCCAGCTTGATGATGCGGTCGACGGGAATACCGGTGATCCGCGAGGCCCATTGCGGCGTTTTCGCCACGCCGTCATCGCCCTGTCCAAGAATATACGCTTTGTAATGCCCGTTCTTCGGGGCATCTGCCGGCAGCGTTTTTTCATCGTAGCCGACGCAGTACGTATCGAGGAACGCCTGATCGACCAGATTTTCATTAATCAGCACCCAGGCGATGCCCGCCACCAGCGCGGCGTGGGTGCCGGGGCGAATTGGGATCCACTCATCCTCCCGCCCGGCGGCAGTGTCCGTGTAGCGCGGGTCGATAACGATCATCCGCGCACTGGAGCGCTCGCGCGCCTGTTCTAAATAATAAGTGATACCGCCGCCGCTCATGCGGGTTTCCGCCGGGTTATTGCCGAACATCACCACCAGCTTGCTGTTTTCGATATCGGAGGTGCTGTTGCCGTCATTGCTGCCGTAGGTATAGGGCATGGCGCAGGCAATTTGCGCGGTACTGTAGGTCCCGTACTGGTTTAACGAACCGCCGTAGCAGTTCATCAGGCGCATAACCGGTGAGGCGGTGGGCGACGATCGCGTCATATTGCCGCCGACAATCCCGGAGGAGTAGTTAATATAAACCGCTTCGTTGCCATACTCTTTGACGATGCGTTTGAGATTGTCGGCGATCGTATCCAGCGCCTCCTCCCAGCTAATGCGGACAAACTTGCCTTCGCCGCGTTTGCCGACGCGCTTCATGGGATAGTTAAGGCGGTCAGGATGATTAATGCGGCGGCGGATGGATCGGCCGCGCAGGCAGGCGCGCACCTGGTGATCGCCATAAATATCCGCGCCGGTATTGTCGGTTTCGACCCAGACGACTTCATCGTCACGCACGTGTGAACGCAGGGCGCAGCGGCTGCCGCAGTTGACCGAACAGGCGCCCCAGACGATACGCTCCTCGCCGTGAGCGGCGTCTTGCACCGCGGCAGCGGCGTGACTCAGGCTGAAAGGCAGCGATAAACCGCCGGCGGCGAGAGCCAGCGAGCCAAGGGCGGTTGATTTGATTAACGTTCGACGGGTAAGGCCGTCGGTATGTTCCTGGTTAGACATTGCTCACTCCATGATTTTGTTATAATGGCGTAATGCCAACGCCTTCGTAAGGTCGGCGTGGAGAGTGAGGAATGATACTTAAAATGGAGTAGAGAGATCTTATCCCTGGTCAACCGAGGGATAAGACTTCTCCAGACATTCGGCGAGGTTACTGCGCACCGCTGTCGCGGGTATAGATGATTTTAAAGGTGTCGTTGGCGCAGTGGCCGACAACCTGTGCGCCGGGCTGATCGGGCTGGTCGTTCGGGACTACCGTCAGGCTGAAGCCCGATTCCGGGACGCCGTTGTTGATGATTTTTTGCTGAATATCGCTTTTTACCCGCTCGCAGGAATCCGGCGCCGCGAAAGCAGCTGTCGAACCCAGCAGCAGAGCCGCACATAGCCAGGGTGATAGTTTCATCATAAACTCCTTATTAACGTTATCCAGACTTAAGCATAGCAGAAGTGGTGTAAACAATTGTATTTGCTAATATGATTGTACTATGCACAAAAGGAATCGCGCGTGAAAAAATGGTTGTTGCTGTTACTGGCTGTCGGGGCGCTTAGCGCCTGCGATGAAAAGGGCGCGCCGCAGGCCTTCACCCCGGAAATGGCCAGCTTTTCTAACGAATTTGAGTTCGATCCGCTGCGCGGGCCGGTGAAAGCGTTTAGCCAGACGCTGTATGACGAACACGATCAGGTGGTGAAGTGGGTTAAAGGGCGTTTATCCAGCGAAGGGTGCTTTGACCTGCTGGCATTTGAGGATCGGGAGAATAAAACCGGTGCGGCGTTGGTGCTGGACGCTAACTACTACCTGGATGCGCAAAGCCACGAAAAGCGCCTGCGTTTACAAGGCAAATGTCAGCTAGCGGAAATGCCCTCGGCGGGGGTCTCCTGGGAAACCGATGATAACGGGTTTGTCGTCACCGCTCGCGGCAAGGAGAGTACAGCGACGTACCGCTACGATAGAGAAGGCTATCCGCTGGGCAAAACCACCATAGCCAAAGGTGAACAATTTACGGTGGCCTCAACGCCGTCATCCGATCCGCGCAAAAAAATGGACTACACCGCAGTGAGCACCTTCAATGACCGCGCGCTGGGCAACGTAAGCCAGACCTGCGATTACGACAGTCACGACAACCCGGTAAGCTGCGAGCTTAAGGTTGTCGACGACAGCGTGCAGCCTGCGCTAACCCGCCACTACACCATTAAAAGCACTATTGACTATTACTGAGCCGTCGGTTTCAGCAGCGTCTGGCCCTGCGGTTTATGCTCGGCCAGATACTGGTGCTGGAACAGGCACATGCGGATGGTATTGCGGTATTCGCCGTTAATAAAGAATTCATGAATCAGCTCGCCTTCCACCATAAATCCGAGCTTGCGGTAGATGTGGATCGCTTTTTCATTTTCTTTATCGACGATGAGGTAGAGCTTATACAGGTTGAGCACCATAAAGCCGTAGTCCATCGCGAGCTTAGCGGCGCGGGTGGCCAGACCTTTTCCCTGATAATCGGGAGAGATAATGATCTGAAATTCGGCGCGGCGGTGCACGTGGTTGATTTCAACCAGCTCAACCAGTCCGGCCTTTTCGCCGTCGCATTCAATGACAAAGCGGCGTTCGCTCTGATCGTGAATGTGTTTGTCGTACAGGTCGGAAAGCTCAACAAAGGCTTCATAGGGCTCTTCAAACCAGTAGCGCATAACGCTGGCGTTGTTGTCGAGCTGGTGGACAAAGCGAAGATCTTCACGCTCAAGCGGGCGGAGTTTGACGTGATAAGCGTCAGTCATGGGAGTACCTGTGTGTTATAGCGACGTTTTGGTGATTGTGGCGCCCGTGCGGGCGCCATTTATTACGGGGTAATGGTGCGACCGGTGCGGCGGTCAAGGCAGCGCAGGGTGTTGGGCTCCCAGTAAGCGTTGACGTTCGCGCTCTTCTGGCAGTTGTCCTGGGCGTCAAAAGCCACGTCGGCTTTATCCCACTCTTTTTCGGCGCGCTTGTTGACCTTCTGGCGTAAAGTGCGGGTGTCATTCCACTGCTCTTTTTCCATAGCGGCCTGCTGGCGGCTCTGGGCGCTGTCGCCGGATTCGATGACCAGCTTGTCCGTTTTGGCGAATGACGATGCGGTAAAGACCACCGCGCTCAGCGCCAGCAGGGCAGTCAGGCACCAGCGTTTGTTCAGTGTTGTGTTCATCACGATTTCCTTTAAGCGATTCCCTTGGATTGAGTTTACTACATCTCCTTTCGACGGCATACCCGACAAAACAGAGTAAACGACGGCCATTATTGCGTAGAATGCGTTAACGCTTGTTCAACTTACGACGCTTTGGATGTTAAAAACCACGCTGCTTTTCTTTGCTACCGCCCTGTGCGAAATCATTGGCTGCTATTTACCCTGGCTCTGGTTAAAACGCGGGGCGACGCCCTGGCTGCTGATGCCGACGGCACTGGCGCTGGCGCTTTTTGTCTGGCTTCTGACGCTGCACCCCGAGGCTAGCGGACGGGTTTATGCCGCTTATGGCGGGGTGTATGTGTGTACTGCGCTGTTGTGGCTACGCTTTATCGATGGCGTCAAACTCAGCCACTATGATTGGGCCGGCGCGCTGGTTGCGCTGTGCGGCATGCTGATTATTGTGGCAGGCTGGGGACGCGCCTAGCCTTCTTTTACTCAGTGAGCCAGGTCAGGTGGCGCTGTCCCGGCCCATCTCTCTGCCTTCTCGTTCGCTTTCTCTGTTCACGCCGCTTTTATCCTCGATGAGATACTGTGATCTGCCGCGTCTTTTTCGATCATTATACTTGTATGGTAGTAGGTCTGGTGATTTACTTTTACCCACTAACCGCACAGAAGTAAGGAATGAGAAATGAAGATCGTTGCCGCTGAAGTTTTCGTCACCTGTCCGGGACGCAACTTCGTCACCCTTAAAGTCACCACTGATGACGGGATCGTCGGGTTAGGTGACGCGACGCTAAACGGTCGCGAGCTGTCCGTTGCGTCCTATCTGCGGGATCATCTCTGTCCGCAGCTGATTGGCCGCGACGCGCATCGCATCGAAGATATCTGGCAGTTTTTCTACAAGGGCGCCTACTGGCGTCGTGGTCCGGTCACGATGTCGGCGATTTCCGCTATCGATATGGCGCTCTGGGATATCAAGGCGAAAGCCGCAGGCATGCCGCTATACCAACTGCTGGGTGGGGCTTCGCGCGAAGGCGTGATGGTCTACTGCCACACTACGGGTCACTCCATCGATGAAGTGCTGGATGACTACGCCCGCCACAAAGAGATGGGGTTTAAAGCGATTCGCGTGCAGTGCGGCGTGCCGGGGATGAAAACCACCTACGGGATGGCGAAAGGTAAAGGGCAGGCCTACGAACCGGCAACCAAAGGCCAGTGGCCGGAAGAGCAGCTGTGGTCTACCGAGAAGTATCTCGATTTTACGCCACAGCTGTTTGCCGCAGTACGCGAAAAATTTGGCTTTAACGAACATCTGCTGCACGACATGCATCATCGCCTGACGCCGATTGAAGCGGCGCGTTTTGGCAAGAGTATTGAAGATTACCGCCTGTTCTGGATGGAGGATCCGACCCCGGCGGAGAATCAGGCGTGTTTCCGTTTAATTCGCCAGCATACCGTCACGCCGATTGCCGTCGGAGAGGTGTTCAACAGCATCTGGGATTGTAAACAGCTGATCGAAGAGCAACTGATTGACTATATCCGCACCACCATTACCCACGCGGGCGGGATTACGGGGATGCGTCGGATCGCCGATTTTGCCTCGCTTTATCAGGTACGCACTGGTTCACACGGGCCGTCCGACCTTTCTCCGGTCTGCATGGCGGCCGCGCTGCACTTCGACCTGTGGGTGCCGAATTTTGGCGTCCAGGAATATATGGGCTATTCCGAACAGATGCTGGAAGTCTTCCCGCACAGCTGGACGTTTGATAACGGCTATATGCATCCGGGTGAAAAACCGGGGCTGGGAATTGAGTTCGATGAAAAACTGGCCGCGAAATACCCCTATGAACCGGCCTACTTGCCTGTAGCGCGTCTGGAAGACGGCACGTTGTGGAACTGGTAAAGAAGGAAGTCAAAATGAAAAGTATCGTGATTCGCCAGCCCAACGAACTGGTGATTGAAGAGCGTCCTATCCCGCAGCCTGCCGCGGGCGAAGTGCGGGTAAAAATTAAGCTGGCGGGGATATGCGGTTCCGATAGCCATATTTATCGCGGCCACAATCCGTTTGCCAAATACCCGCGCGTTATTGGCCATGAATTTTTTGGCGTTATCGACGCCATCGGAGAAGGGGTTACCGACAAAGCCATCGGCCAGCGGGTCAGCGTTGATCCGGTCATCAGCTGCGGCCATTGCTATCCTTGCTCGGTGGGCAAACCAAATGTCTGCACCTCTTTGGTGGTGCTCGGTGTGCATCGGGATGGTGGTTTTAGCGAGTACGCGGTGGTGCCGGCGAAAAATGCCTGGCAGGTTCCGGACAACGTGACGGACAGACATGCGGTGATGATTGAGCCTTTCACTATCGCGGCCAACGTTACCGGGCACGTTTCGCCAACCGACCAGGATATCGCGCTGGTCTACGGCGCCGGGCCAATGGGCCTGACGACCATTCAGGTGCTGAAGAGGGTGTATCGCGTTAAGCAGGTCATCGTGGTCGATCGCATTGAGGAACGCCTGGAGATGGCCCAGCGTAATGGCGCGGATTGGGTGATTAACAACAACGTCGTGCCTCTGGCGGATACGCTGAAGGCGGAGGGGGTACTACCGACGCTGATTATCGATGCGGCCTGTCATCCCTCGATTCTACAAGAGGCGGTCACCCTGGCTTCTCCGGCGGCGAGAATTGTTTTGATGGGATTCTCGACGGAGCCTTCGCAGGTTGCACAGCAAGGTATTACCGGCAAAGAGCTCTCTATTTTCTCGTCGCGTCTTAACGCCAATAAATTCCCGGTGGTCATAAAGTGGCTGGAACAAGGCTTAATAAACCCGGAGGAGCTGATTACTCATCAATTTGCTTATCAACATGTTATCGATGCACTGGAGCTTTTTGAAAATGACAGGAAACGTTGCTGTAAGGTTTTATTAACCTTCAGCCAATAACAACAGGTGCGGACTCTGTATTCTACAATTAGAGATAATCATTATGACTACCGTAAAAAATGAGAGAACAACTTCCGATCTCATTCGTGCAGCCGTATCTGGTTGGTTAGGCACGGCACTGGAGTTTATGGATTTCCAACTCTATTCCCTTGGCGCAGCGCTGGTTTTCCATGAGATTTTTTTCCCGGAGCAATCCGCCGCAATGGCGCTGATTCTGGCAATGGGAACCTACGGCGCGGGCTATATTGCGCGGATCGTCGGCGCCTTTATTTTTGGTAAAATGGGCGACAGTATTGGGCGTAAGAAGGTTCTGTTTATTACCATCACCATGATGGGGATCTGTACCACGCTTATTGGCGTGCTGCCAACCTATGCCCAGGTCGGTATTTTAGCGCCTGTGTTACTTGTGACTTTACGTATTATTCAGGGGTTGGGCGCCGGCGCTGAAATATCAGGTGCTGGTACCATGCTGGCGGAATATGCGCCGAAAGGTAAGCGTGGAATTATCTCTTCGCTGGTGGCTATGGGCACCAACTGCGGTACGTTAAGCGCCACGGCTATCTGGGCGGTGATGTTCTTCGTGCTGGACCGTGAACAGCTCGTCGCGTGGGGATGGCGAGTGCCGTTCCTGGCAAGCGTGGTGGTAATGATTTTTGCCATCTGGCTGCGTCTCAATCTGAAAGAGAGCCCGGTTTTTGAGAAAGTGAGCGAAGACAGCGTCCTGCAGAAAGAGATAGCAACCCAGGAAGGTACCTTTAGCGCCATGCTGAAAAGTAAGTCCTTCTGGCTGGCGACGGGTCTGCGCTTCGGACAGGCGGGAAATTCGGGATTGTTGCAAACTTTCCTCGCGGGCTATCTGGTTCAAACATTACTGTTTGATAAAGCTATCCCTACCGATGCGTTAATGATTAGCTCTGTTATCGGTTTTATTACCATCCCATTCCTTGGGTGGCTGTCAGATAAAGTGGGGCGTCGCTTACCCTATATTATCATTAATATTTCAGCCATTATTCTGGCGTACCCCATGCTGTCGATTATTGTGGATAAGAGCTATAGCGTGAGCACCATCATGGCGTCACTGATCGTCATTCATAATATCGCGGTATTGGGTCTGTTTGCGCTGGAAAATATCACCATGGCGGAAATGTTCGGTTCACGTAACCGCTTTACCCGTATGGCAATTTCAAAAGAGGCGGGGGGATTAGTCGCCGTAGGCTTTGGCCCGGTGCTGGCCGGTATTTTCTGCAATATGACCGGTTCGTGGATGCCCATTGTTGTGATGCTGGTGTGCTACTCCATCATTGGCTTAATTTCCGCCATTCTGATGCCTGAAGTTCGTGACCGCGATCTGAGCTTGCTGAATGACGCCGCAGACTGCGCGCCGCAGAATAAAGCGGTGGGTAACGGGCAATATATTTAAAAAACACAAACTCCGCACCGAATGACGATCGCCGTAAATAACACTCTGCCGGGCCATTAGCCCGGCATTTTCACTCTTTTATTCCCAGAAATATCGAAAGTATAACTCGCCGTCTTCTTGTATGGTAGTTGATGGAAGTCAAAGATATTATACCAATTGCATGAGATGGTTTATTTCACCAGCCGGTTCCCACTTACCGTGGGGATCCAGAAATCATAAATATGAGAGCCACCATGGAACATATGCTATTAACCGCGAACGCCACGCTGCCAGCTTACGATCGCAACCGTCTTATTCCACGTATCGTTCATTTGGGCTTTGGCGCATTTCATCGCGCTCACCAGGCGGTATATGCCGATATTCTGGCGACAGAACACGGCAGCGACTGGGGCTATACCGAAGTGAACCTGATCGGTGGCGAGCAGCAAATCGCCGATCTGCAACAGCAGGATTTACTTTACACCGTCGCCGAAATGTCGGCGGATGCCTGGACCGCCCGCATTGTTGGCGTGGTTAAAGAGGCGATGCATGCCCAGGTCGATGGTCTGGAAAGCGTGCTGGCAAAAATGTGCGAGCCTCAGGTCGCTATTGTATCATTGACCATTACCGAAAAAGGCTACTGCCACTCGCCGGCCAGCGGTGAACTGCAGTTAGACCACCCGTTGATTGTTGCCGATTTGCAAAACCCTCATCAACCGAAATCCGCGCCGGGAGTGGTGGTAGAAGCGCTG
Organism: Klebsiella sp. OBRC7; assembly: GCF_000293135.1. Taxonomy (NCBI): domain Bacteria; kingdom Pseudomonadati; phylum Pseudomonadota; class Gammaproteobacteria; order Enterobacterales; family Enterobacteriaceae; genus Klebsiella; species Klebsiella sp. OBRC7. The sequence continues at coordinate 144,303 of NZ_ALNJ01000146.1, forward strand.
GCACGCCGCAAGGCGGCAGGTCTGCCGGCCTTCAGCGTGATGTCCTGCGACAATATGCCGGAAAACGGTCACGTCATGCGTAATGTCGTCTGCGCCTATGCCCGCGCCGTTGATGCCGAATTAGCCGAGTGGATTGCGCGCAGTGTCACTTTCCCTTCTACCATGGTAGACCGCATCGTACCGGCGGTGAATGCCGAAACGCTGGAGAAAATTGAACAGCTCACCGGCGTTCGCGACCCGGCCGGCGTCGCCTGCGAACCGTTTCGCCAGTGGGTCATTGAAGACAACTTTGTCGCCGGTCGTCCGCAGTGGGAAAAAGCCGGCGCTGAGCTGGTGTCGGACGTGCTGCCCTTTGAAGAGATGAAGCTGCGCATGCTGAATGGCAGCCACTCGTTTCTTGCCTGGCTGGGCTATCTGGCGGGATACCAGCATATTAATGACTGTATGCAGGACGAAAACTACCGTCGCGCCGCGCGTGCGCTGATGCTGGAGGAGCAGGCGCCGACGCTGAACGTGCAGGGTGTGGATCTGGCACGCTATGCCGGTCTGCTGATCGAACGCTATAGCAACCCGGCGCTGAAGCACCGCACCTGGCAGATAGCGATGGACGGCAGTCAGAAACTGCCGCAGAGGATGCTGGATTCGATTCGCTGGCATCTGGCGCATGGCGGCGACTTTACGCTGTTGGCAATGGGCGTCGCGGCCTGGATGCGCTATGTCAGCGGTGTGGATGACCAGGGGCAGGCGATTGAAATCTCAGATCCTTTACTGCCGGTGATTGCGCAAACCGTACAGAATAGCGCAGACGGCGAAGAACGCGTGCGCGCGCTGCTGGGTATTGAGGCTATTTTCGGTGCCAGTCTGCCCCAGGAGAGCCGTTTCGTCAACGCGGTGGTGCGCGCTTATTTATCCCTTCAGCAGCACGGCGCAAAAGCGACCGTAGCGGCCTGGGCTCAGGCAAACTAATTTCTTTCGCCCGCGTGCCGCCGGTCCCGGCGGCATTGCCCTCACGCTTAATCCCTGAACGCTTTTCCCACCAGAGATATATTTCCCGTCAGGGGTAATCTTTGATCCAGATCGTTGTATATACAAAACTTTATCTAACAACAGCTAAGTATAAATAACTGGTGTTTATTTTAATGAATTAAATATTTATCTGGATGATTATTCATTCTCCTGGTGAAGTAAATATGGCATGATGAGTTAACTTACTAAGTTTCCTCAGAAAAAAGGAGAACGGACTATGTACAAAAAAATTTTGCTACCCGTAGACGTTTTTGAAATGGATTTAAGTGACAAAGCGGTTCGCCATGCTGAGTTTTTAGCATCAGCGGATGAAGGGGAGATTACGCTGCTCAACGTTCTGCCGAACAGCAGCAGCTCAATTTTACGCGGTTTTGCGGCCGATATACGAAAGTTTGAAGCCTATATGCGTGAGGAGTCTGAGAAAAAGATGAAGACGATATCCCGTCTGTTCTCCATTCCCGCCGGGCGGATTCATTCCAGAGTGGTCTTTGGCAACGTGCGCGATGAAATTCTGGCGGTGAGCGGCAATGAGGATTTTGACGTTATCGTTATTGGTTCCCGCAAGCCGGGTATATCCACTCATCTTCTTGGTTCAAACGCTGAGTCGATTTTACGTCACGCTAAAATACCAGTTCTGGTTGTCAGATAAGACTCATCATCAATCTCTCGCGGCAGAAAACCTGTTCTGCCGCAACTCGTTTTATTCCTCACTGAACCAGTCGCTATTTTCCTGACGTACAAGCAGCACGGACTCGCTAATTTCTTGCAGATGCAGGCGCATGGCTTTTTCAACCGCATCCGGATTGCGGGCGACCAGCGGCTGGAAAATATCATAGTGCTGACGCAGCATCATATCGGGAGGGGTCACATGATCGAGGCTCATATAGCGCACCCGGTCAATGGTGGCTTTAATATTCTCAACGGTATCCCAGGCTAGCTGGCAGTCGGCGATTTGCGAGAGCTTTTGGTGAAATTCGTCATCCAGCTGGAAAAAATCCGTTAACTGCTGCCGCTCCACCGCCGTACGCTGCTGATTGAGATTTTGCTCAAGCTGGTAGAGCTGTTCATCATTCACCATTCCGGCGGCGCGTCGCACCACGGCGCATTCGATGGCCTGGCGGACAAAACAGCCGTTACGCACCTGCGAGAGCGAGATTTTATTCACATAGCTGCCGCGCTGCGGACGGATCTGAATTAAGCCATTTTCAGCCAGTTTGATAAAAGCTTCCCGTACCGGTTGCCGGGAAACGTCAAAGCGCACGGAGACTTCTTTTTCCGAAAGCGGGGTGCCTGGCGGGATCAGACAATGGACGATATCCCGACGCAGGATACGATAAATTTGCTGATTAACGGGCTGTGTCGGATTCAGTTGTGCTTCTGCGGCCATGGATGATTACTTTTATATGAGGTATTTGCGCTATTTTACGCGTTTTTTGTCTTCCAGCCCAGACCCGGCCCGCGGGCCGGGTCACAGAGCTTAGCCCTGGCGGTGCACGTTCAGTCCGGCAAAACTTTGGCTCACCGGCATGATTTCCAGGGTATTAATGTTGACGTGTTTTGGCAGGGTTGCGACCCACCAGACCGCTTCGGTGACGTCTTCCGGAGTCAGGGCCTGAGTATTTTCGTAGGCTTTCTCGGCTTTAGCGTCATCACCTTTAAAGCGCACGTTAGAGAACTCGGTGCCGCCGACCAGGCCGGGCTCAATATCGGTCACGCGAAGGGCGGTACCGTGAAGGTCGGTACGCAGATTGAGGCTGAACTGACGCACAAACGCTTTGGTCGCGCCGTAGACGTTACCGCCAGCATAAGGCCAGGCGCCGGCGACCGAACCGATATTGATAACGTGGCCGCGATTACGCTCAACCATTCCTGGCAGAACGGCACGGGTCATATACACCAGCCCTTTGTTATTGGTGTCAATCATGTCTTCCCAGTCTTCAATGTTGGCTTTATGCGCGGGCTCCAGACCCAGCGCCAGCCCGGCATTATTGACGAGAACATCAATCGCCTGCCAGTCTGCCGGCAGTCCGGCAATCAGCTCTTCAATGGCTGCACGGTTGCGCACGTCCAGCTGGGCGGTATAAAGGTTCTCGCCCAGCTCATCTTTAAGCGTTTTCAGGCGTTCTTCGCGACGCCCGGTGGCAATCACTTTGTGACCGTTAGCGATAAAACGGCGAGTTATGCTTTCACCAAAACCCGCTGTTGCTCCGGTAACCAGGATAATCATCTTACTGTTCCTCAAAGATTTTTGTGTCTTCATACCATAGCACGCGATCCCGGCGACGGGTAATGGAAATCACCAGACCTCCCTGCCGAACGCGGCGGTGAACAGAGTAATCATTGCGGTCAATCAATGAGTTGCCTAATCTTACAGAATAATCGTGTCCAGGAGATGAAGATGTCGGAGAACAATCCTTTTTTTTGCGTCAGTCTGCTGCCTTATCAGGCGCCGCATTTCGATTTGATTGACGTGAGTCATTACCGTCCGGCCTTCGACGAGGGCGTTCGTCGCCAGCGCGCAGAGATTGCCGCTATCGTGAATAACCTGCAGCCGGCTGATTTTGCCAACACGCTGGAAGCCCTGGAACAGAGCGGCCAGCTGCTGGCTCGGGTAACCAACGTTTTTTTCGCGATGGCGGGCGCGGAGACCAATCCGGCCATTCAGGCGCTTGATGAGCAGTTTTCCTCTGAGATGGCGGAACTGGCGAATGATATCTGGCTCAACGATGCCCTTTTTCAGCGCGTGAAGCAGGTGTGGGAGCGGCGAGAGTCGCTCTCCCTTGACGCCGAATCCCGACGTCTGCTGGAGGTGACCTGGCAACGCTTTACCCTTGCAGGAGCCACGCTTGCGGACGATCACAAAGCGGCGCTTCGCGCGTTGAATACCGAAACGGCAGCGCTGCAAAGCCAGTTTCAGCAGCGCCTGCTGGCGGCGGTAAAATCTGGTGGTCTGGTGGTGGATTACGCTCATCAGCTCGCAGGGCTTAGCGACGATGAGATAAGCGCAGCGGCAGAAGCCGCGCAGGAGAAGGGGTTAGGTGGTCGCTGGCTGCTGCCTTTACTCAATACGACCCAGCAGCCCGCGCTGCTTTCGCTGAAGGACAGGCAGACGCGAGAGAATTTGTTTGCAGCAGGCTGGACGCGAAATCAGAAGGGCGATGCGAATGACACTCGCGAGCTGGTGCTGCGGCTAGCGGCACTCCGCGCGCGCAAAGCGCAGCTGCTGGGCGCTGATGACTTCGCCAGCTGGTCAATGGCCGATCAGATGGCGGGCGATCCGGCAGAAGCGTTTGCCTTTATGCGGCGAATCGCCCCGGCAGCGAAGGCGCGGGCAGAGCAGGAACTGGCGGATATTCAGCAAGTTATTGATAATGAAGGCGGTGATTTCCGCGCGGCCGCGTGGGACTGGCTCTATTACGCCGAGCAGGTGCGCAGGGCGAAATTTGCCATCGATGAAGCGCAGCTCAAGCCCTATTTTGCCCTCGACCGCGTCCTGCGCGACGGCGTGTTCTGGACGGCAACACAGCTGTTCGGGATTCGCTTTGTCGAGCGATTCGATATTCCGGTTTATCATCCGGACGTGCAGGTATGGGAAATTATCGACGCTAACGGAGAGGGGATTGCGCTGTTCTACGGCGACTACTTCTCGCGGGACAGCAAAAGCGGCGGGGCGTGGATGGGCGTATTTATTGAACAATCCACCCTGCGTGCGCAGCATCCGGTGATTTATAACGTTTGTAACTACCAGAAACCCAAAGCCGGACATAGCGCGCTGCTTTCCTGGGATGAGGTCATCACCTTATTTCACGAATTTGGGCATACCCTGCACGGCCTGTTTGCCAACCAGAAGTATGCCAGCCTGTCGGGAACCAATACGCCGCGCGATTTTGTTGAGTTTCCTTCACAGATTTATGAACACTGGGCCAGCGAGCCGCAGGTATTTGCCCACTATGCGCGGCATCATCAAACCGGGGAAATCATGCCGGCCGCGCTGCGCGACAGCATGTTTCGCGCGGCGAAGTTTAATAAAGGCTACGACATGAGCGAACTGCTCGCTGCGGCGCTGCTGGATATGCACTGGCATAGTGTGAGGGAGGATCAATTCCCGAACGATGTCGATGCGTTTGAAGCCGCGTCCCTGCGTGCGGAGAATATGGATCTGGCCGCCGTGCCGCCACGCTATCGTAGCAGCTACTTTTCGCATATCTTCGGCGGCGGCTACGCCGCGGGTTATTACGCCTATCTGTGGACGCAGATGCTGGCGGATGACGGCTACCAGTGGTTTGTTGAGCAGGGTGGTTTAACCCGTGAAAACGGCCAGCGCTTCCGCGAAGCGATTTTGTCTCGCGGCAATAGCACTGATTTAGCTGAACTTTATCGCCAGTGGCGCGGACACGATCCGCAGATTGAGCCGATGCTGGAAAACCGCGGGCTGAGCTAATCGAGCGTTTTGACAAGTAGAAGAAGACCGGGCCCAGCGCCCGGTTTTTTGTTTTTTTTCTTCCTCAAAATCCCTGCAAAATGTCTCTGCCAAATTTAGTGCTCTCCGGATCGTTTGTCGCTTTTAGGTAATCCCGTGCATCGACGCGCTGGCCACTTTTGCTTAAAAACATGAACTCCGGCATGAGGTTTTTTTGGCGAAAAATAATATTAATCTTTCATTGAACGGATTGAGTATGGCTAATATATTGCTTCTGGTATTAGCGGTTTTATATTGCTGGTTTCACTGATTTCTGGATTTTCGGATTTTAAAGACAGAAAAAGTTGAGTTTTAAAAGCAAGTGCATGAAATTATAATTAAAATGGAGAGATGTTTTTCTTATAACGATGAAAAAGGATCTGATAAGTTCCTGATTGTTGTCTAACTGGGGTTTTTCATTATTCGCAATTTCTTGGGTAAGTTCCTTTATGGACTTTTCTAAATAAATATTTTTGGTGGTGATGGCGATTTTAGTATGATGTTCTTCTTTTAAAAAGAAAGTGGAAGGGATTTCGAACGACGTATGATGTTTTATTTAAGTAACGCCCAATGAGATTGGGGTATTTCTTGTTTAATATAATGGCAATAGCGTTAAAGAAAAATTTTTTATAACTTTTTAATGAGAATCTGCAGCCAAATCAGCGGCTTGTGAAAGTGATTTGTTTATTTTTCAGCGATTTTCAATCGCACTAACTGCCAGGGTTTGTTATGCCAGTGGTAATTTGTATTCATGGATCTTATTAATTAATGGCAATCATTCAGAAAATCATATGATTATAGCATCGAAAGCTAATCTTTAGCGACGTCCATTGAATCATAGGGCGAGACGCTATTCCTCATTTAACGGCATGCATGCCGTTGATTTGATACTTCAACCGCGTAGCTATCCGGGACGCGTTGAGCTGGGCGGTTTAACCCGCGGATAGGGCCAGCGTTTCCGCGAGGCCATTTTGTCTCGCGGCACGGATTTTGATTTAACTGCGCTTTGTCGCCACTGGCGCGAGCGCGCTGTTGAGAATGAACTGATGCGGGAAAACCGCGGACTGGGTTAGTCCGGCGTTTGTCACGTGAAGAGGGCCGAGCGCCAGGCCCGTTTTTTGTCCGTTTTTCCTTCCCAAACTGAAGCCTTACATTCATCAAGATGGGGACGTGATACTGCAGAGGTGCCAGGGCATGGTTAAAATGCATTCGCATTCGATTTGACCTTAGCGATAAACTCTTCTGTAAGCGACAAGCCTTCGATGATTTCCTTATCGACTACGGTAATTCCGTATTGGACAATTAACTCCAGCAGTCCGTCATAGGTCTGTATGAGCTCCAGAAGGCTGTAGATTGTTTTGCGATCGGAAACGGAGGGCATCTCAGAGTTTGCTAAAGATTGATTAACAATCCACTCAAGATTGGCTTTGATTTTTTCTATATCAAGGTAACTATACATATTTCATAGGCTTAAATCCTCACTTCAAGATTTTTTTGAGAAAACGCATTTCTGACTTCACAGGAAAAAGCTATTGAATAACATCCAAAAACTCTGTTACTGAGAGATGTCGATGATCAAGCCGGATGGGGGCTAGCTGCAGAAGCGGTTATGTCCAAAAGCGCTGCTACTGGCGTATCCCCTAAAGAAGGGCGCGATGTGCGTAGACTTCATTATGCAACGGATCGCCGATATATCAAGAAATCAGCGGATAAAATGTGAATAAGTAAATTTTGCTGCGGATAAGGCTGCTCACCTGCAAACCGTATGCAAGAGCTGCAGGTGAGCAATGTGCTATGGAGGCAGTACCATAGCGGCAAAATTTTAGCCTCGCGCTGCGGGCAAAACCAACAAACCGTTTACCGCCGGGAACATTTTAGGACTTACCTTACTCATCACCGTGCGCAAGGCAAATGAAAATAGGGTATCAACAAGGCTCAATATAATGTCTGCCTGCGGCCTCGCCCCTTCGAGGCCAGCGTAAGCGCTGTTCAAGGCACGAGTGCCTTGTCCTGTAACTTGAATTATTTAGGGTAATAATAACCTTTTTTAACAGCTAATGCGGATTAGCGTATTTTGCGTCATGTTTTTACGGGCATAACGCGCGCGCGACTGGAATAAACCGAGAGGCAGGCGGATATTGGCTGAGGGAGGAGAAAAATTATCTGGTTAATAAAAGGACGCAGAGCCCGGCGTCCCATTGCGGATAAAGAACAGAACGGCGGGAATTACCTGACGGCGCTTCGCTTGCACGAGTCCGAAGAAACTGCGCGGCAGATTGTGACTCTGATATTGGCAGGCCGGGTAAGGCGTCAACCGCCACCCGGTGAAGATGTTTAAACAGATTTGTCATCACTCCCAAACCGGGCGCAGAGCCCGGTTTGTTGAGCCGTACGCTTTCACACCTTAAGCAGTTTTACCGTGGCTTCAATATCTATCTCATCTTCTGAGAAGATGAGGGTGGTTCCCTGGAAGGTGGTAATGGCCAGCTTTTTCACCGAGCGCATTTCGCCAGGCTTAGCGGTGGATTTTGGCCTGATGTTTCCCATCAACAGGCCTACGGAAAGGACCGCATTCTCTTTGTCGATGCGGGCATCGGCGGGCTCTTCCTCGCTGTATACCAGGAAAGATTTGATCGATGTAAGCTTAATCCGCTCGCCTGCAATATAGATATATTTGCTTTCCGGCAGGACTTTTACCGCATAGGCTGACAAACCCTTGTTATTGGTGGTGGGTTCGAAAGTGACTGCTGCATCTTTTTTAATGAGTTCCGGGTTGGCAACCTTAATCACATGAAAATAGCGATTATCGCCGTTTTCATCTTTGATAAATCCAAAACCTTTATCTTTAAACCACGTTGTGATCGTTCCGTTCATCGCCGTTACCGCCTGGTTAATCGTTTATCTACTCAATTTTTGCTGCGCGGAGTGTAAAGCGCAACGCCTGCGCAGACCAGGCCTGAATCTCCGGTCTGCGCAGGCCCGTATTGCTTACCACATCAAATCATCGGGAACTTTAAAATCAGCATACGGATCGTCTTCGTCCTGCTCTTCCGCACTTAGCGCGCTGTTTAAGACAATGCTGCTGGCGTCGCGCTGGGCGATTTTATCGGCGACGCTCGCCGGGATAATCGCGTATTTGCTTTCGCCGTCGTTATCGCCGGCCAGACGGGCAATGGCGAGACGGCCGCTAATCAGCTGTGCCTGGGTGAGTTTATCCACGGCGATTTTTTTAATGAAGTTGTTATCCGTGAAGTTAAAATCAATATTGCCTTTTGAAATATCGATTTTATTCATTTCAATGAGCTGCTTAACCTGCGCTTTATACTCTTTCGAGAGCGCCGCCTGCTTTTGCTGCTCGCTAAGCTGCTTATCTCGCTCAAGCTGCGCTTTTTTATTCTCTTCCACTGCTTCTCTGGCTTCACGAGCCTGAACGCGGGACTTTTTCGCCGTTCTCTGAACTTTGGCCATTTTTTTGCTGGTTACCAACCCGGCTTTAAGCATTTGTTCCTGTAAGGTGAGTTTTGTCATCTTCGTGTCTGAATCCGCTGAATAATGAGTGAGATTATACCTGCAAATGTCCGGGATGTACCAGGCGGTATGATTCGCATAAAGTAATTGCATAAAAAGTCACTCTTATCGGAATTTATTTGCTATAAATGCATCTTTGTTGATTTTTTATGGAGTGTGGAGATGATTGTCAGAACCTGGCATGGTTGTGTTCCCGTTGAGTTTGGCGATGCGTTTGCGGTTCATCTGCAGTCGACAGGCGTACAGCATTCCCAGGGCATCAGCGGCAACGCGGGGGCGTTTGTCAGACGGGAAACGCAGGGGGAGTGGGAACACTTCTTCCTGGCAACGTACTGGCACAATCTGGATGCGGTCATCGCCTTTGCCGGTGAAGACTATCATGTGGCGGTGACCTACGCGGATGATGAGCGGTTTCAGCTGCTTTCCGACCCGTATGTTTTTCAGTTTGAGGTTGCTGACGTTGTGGCGATTTGAGTTGGCTTGCGCATCGGCGTGCTTGAGAGACAAAAATTAAGGCCCAAAGGGCCTTATAGGGTTATTTCCTTCCCGCCAGCAAACCAATCACCAGCCCGATGGCGCCGGCCGCCAGTAGCCCGGTTAGGGGATTTTCCCTGACGCGTTCCGAGACCTCTGAAACGGCATCCGACGCCTGAGCGGCGTACTTACGGGCCGCGCCTTTTAGCTGATGTTTAGGCGAATCAACCGCATCACCAAATTGCTGCTGGGCTTCCCCGGCGAATTCATTGACTTTGTTGCTCACTTTGTCCGCCAGATTCTGCGCGTCGTTTTCATACTCTTGTGATGACATGGGAGTCTCCTTTGGTTTGACTTATTTAAGTCTAGTGGCTAACAAGCGAAGTACAAATGCTCAGCCGTCGGTGAGCCTCACTCCAGGAATTTTCCACAACGTCCGGGATATAAACCAGGTCGCTGTTTCTGCCACAAAAGCGCTACACTCTGGCGAAAAGAAACGTCGCCAGAATGGGTGGGATTGCCGTCATTTCAATTGATTAAGGTAATTCCTGGAGATAAGATCCGTCGGGCACGGGGGCAGGAAAGGCAGCAATTCATAAATAAGAACTATTGATGTTCACAATTCCTCTTTTTTCCTTCATCATTTGTCAGCTTTTACTCCTAATAATCAGCGCTTAGCTCAGCATAAGAAAGAAATTTTTTTACTCAAGGCCGGTATGAACTATAAGAAAGTACTGAAGAACACGTTGCTGCTTGCTCCCTTGGCGATCCTTAATCTGCAAACCCCTGTCTGGGGCGCAGAGGCCACGAAAACGGCGACCTGCCAGAAGGCGTCGCCTGCGGTGGACAAAGAAGGTGTGCCGTTGCCGCCCGTTGTTGGAAAAGAGGGCGCTCGGTCGGTCTCCGCTAAAGACAAGTCCGGCCACGGCGGTGCAACGGCCAACTGTCAGCCTGCGGCCATCGCAAATTAATCATTGACCTCAACCCGGGAGGGACATGGTGCATCCGTTAATTAAGGTGATGCTGGTTGGAGGGAAGGGCGACGGCCTGATGGTTAGCGTCGCCGATAACGCGACGGAGATTTCCGTGACGCCCGCGCAGTACGGCGCGAAATCCGGCCAGCCGCTGAGCTACAGAATCGTATCGCAAACTATCGACGATGAACGCTATTTTTTCGGCGTTTTCAACGAGAGCCATGAGGATACGGACAAACTCAAAAGAGTCGCGCTGACCCGCGGCATGAAAAAACTCTTCAGCTAAGCCGGAGCCGGGCGGCAAGCTGTCGTCCGGTCCGCGCCTGTTTTGTTTTCCTTTCGCCTCCGATACAGTAGCGCCTAACGCTTTTATCAGTTTCGGGAATCTATGATTAACCATATCCGGATAAAAAATTTCAGATCGGTCAGGGATATTGAGCTGGAACTCGGGGCGCTGAATATCGTCTTTGGCCCCAACGGCTGCGGTAAGTCCAATATCTATAAAGCCATCCACCTGTTAACCGCCTGCGCCGACGGGAAGTTTTCTGGCTATATCAGCGATGAGGGCGGGCTGGAAAACATTATGTGGTCCGGGCCAGGCGCGCCGACCGACCGCTTTCCGCGGCGGCTGCAGATTGGCTGTGTGACCGACGAGTTTGACTACCAGCTGCTGGTGGGTTTTCCGGAAAAGCTGCCTTACCCTACCCAGTTTCAGCTGGATCCGATCGTTAAAGAAGAGTCGATCTGGCTGGCGGGATTTTCCCGACGTCCTTCATCGCGCGTGCTGGAGCGTAAAAACCAGGCGGCGTTCCTGGTGGATGTGAATGGCGAAAAGAGTACCTTTACCGACGCCATTTACGAGAATGAATCGATTTTTGGCCAACTGGGCGAGCCGCACCGTTTTCCGGAGGTTTCGCGGGTCAGGGAAACCATGCGCCACTGGCGCTTTTATCACGAATTTAATATTGGCAGACTCTCACCGCTGCGACACCCGACAGTCGGCTATCGCTCGCCGGTGCTCGACAGCGATGGACACAACCTCGCCGCCGCCTTTCAGACGATCGTGGAAATCGGCGCGGAAGAGCTGCTGCACGAAATCCTCGGCGAAGCCTTTCCGGAGTGTACCTTCTACTGTGAAAACGAAAACTCGCGTTTCTCGGTAAAGATGCGCCGCAACGGCGTCTGGCGGCCTTTACTGGCGGCGGAGATGTCCGACGGCACCCTGCGCTTCCTGTGCCTGGCGGTGGCGTTGTTGAGCCCGCGTCCTCCGGCGTTTCTGGCCATTAACGAGCCGGAAAACAGCCTGCATCGCCAGATGTTTCCCGCGCTGGCCCGGCTCATTGTTGAAGCTTCGCGCTATAGCCAAATCTGGTTAACCAGCCACTCCGCCGAGCTGGCTGAGCTGATTTCATCGATGGCGCAAGCACGACTTTACGGCCTGGAAAATCGCGACGGGGAAACGCGGATCGCCGACTAGCGGCACGGGCCTAATCCGGCCCGGAAACGAATCGCCGCCGGAGGCTTTCCGGCGGCCTGGTTTTATGCCGTGGCCGGCAGCAGCGTTTTGCTGCCTTTCAGGGTAAACAGCGAAATAACGGTAAAGCTCAGGGTAATACAGCCCAGGATCAGATAAGCCTGATGGAAGCCGACGGTATCATACATCCGTCCCACCCACGCTGAGAGCACCACGCCTGAAAGCTGTTTCGATAAATTAAAGCCGATCAGGAACAGCGTCGCCGAGAGTTTGGGGTTAAATGCCGAGGAGATATATTTAAAGGTGCCGACCAGCAGGAACGGGATCTCAAACATATGCAGCATTTTCAATATAATCACTTCCACCGCCGAGGTCGCGAAAGACGAGCCTAAAATGCGGACTGACATAATCAACCCGGCAATTAACAGGGCATTCTTGGCGCCAATTCGGTTAATAATCGCCGGCGCGCAGAACATGATCAGCGCATTGAGTAATTCCCCACCGGTGGTCACGAAGCCAAAGACTTCGGTGCCGCGCTGTGGGCTGGCGAAGAAGCCTTTAAAAAAGTTGGCAAACTGCTGGTCGAAAACGTCATAGACGCTGGCGACGCCAACGACATAAATAATAAAGCCCCAGAAGCGCGGCATCCGCAAAAGCTCTGCGGCGGTACGCATTGAGAAGGCCTGACGGTTGGCGCCCAGGGCGTCGATAACCTCGGCGCTATTGCTGCTCTCCGGTTTTGAAACCCACAGCAGCACGCCGAGGATCAGCGCGAAGCCGGAGGCGATCCAGAAGGTAATATTGGGGTCGATACTAAACAGAATGCCGGTGATCGAAGCGCACAGCGCCCAGCCGATGCAGCCGGAGACGCGCACTTTACCATATTCAAAACGGTTGGCGCGGCTGACGCGTTCAATATAGGCTTCTACCGCCCCGGAGCCGCTGGAGAAGACGATCCCCAGATAGATCCCGCCCACCAGCGCGCCCGCGATGATATTCATCTGCAGCAGCGGCGAGAAAACAAAAATAAAGAAAGGGGCAAACAGAATTAATAAAATTGTAATCGTCCACAGCAGATGTTTGCGCAAGCCGAGCTTATCGGAAATCAGGCCAAACACCGGCTGGAAAATTATCGCGAATAGCGAAATGGAGGAGAAGACGATCCCCGTTTCGGTTTTGGTTAAATGGTTAACTTCCGCCAGCCACACCGGGAAAAAGGGGAAATAGGCTGACATAATGAAATAGTAGAAGAAAAAGAACAGCATGAAATATATAAAATTATGCCGTTCTCGTGGCGCGAGTTCAGAGAGTTTCATTGTGAATATTCCATATTATTATGCCTGTAAGGTTGGGGGCTGGCGCCCCCGATTATTATTGGAAATGAATCGTTAACTGATATTGCCATTGTGTCTCAAGCAGCAGCCATTCCTGTAGTACGCTGGGTGTCCAGGAGTCATCGCCGCCGATGCCCATGTGTTGAGCATCGAGCGCGATCCAGACGCCGTTTTCCGGCTTCATCCTGTGCCAGTGATCGGTCTCCATTAACTGCGCGGTGCTGTAGGGCTGTACGGAGAAGTGGAAATCGCCCGCGACGTGCCAGCGCCCCCAGTCCAGCGCTTTGTTATCACAGCGCAGGCCGTTTTCCGTCGGGAAAATGTACGGTGTGGTCATCTCTTCCAGCGGCAGCTGCCAGCGGGAGAAACAGGCGCTGGTGCGGCGGTCCGGATAGTTTTCATGCGGGCCGTAGCCGAGCCAGGAAACCGGTTGATGCTGGTCCGGAACCTGGAAATTCAGCCCGATGCGCGGCAGCGGCGGCAGGGTGCCGGCGCGTTCGCCATCGACCGCCAGATGCAGCTTGCCTTCGCCATCAAACGTCATCCGCCAGTGGCTGACAATCACCACTTCGTCGCCGCGCAGATAGTGCCAGCGGCTATCGATAACCACTTCATGGGCCAGGCGCTGGGCGTCGCACTGTACGCAGCGGGCGCTGAGGCCGTAGAGCCCGGCGCTCTTCCAGCGTTCAACCCAGGCGTTGGGGTCGATGCGCTCCACTTCGCTGACGCCGATATCGTTATCCAGCGGCGCGCGCACAAACTGGTCGCGCAGCGGCGTCAGCAGCTGTTCCACACCCTCGACCTGCCAGTGGGTCAGCAGGCCGCTCTCCCGGTCGATAGTCCATTGCTGCGAGCCGCTGCGTACGGTCCAGGCCGCGTCGCTGCTCTCCAGCACTGGCGCCGTGCCGACGGGGGAAGGCCGGCGCAGCGCCAGCGGGGCGGCGAGCGGGAACTGCTGCCAGGCGACGCGATGCCCGGCGTCGGACCAGGCGGTGGCCTTTGGCTGGACAACCTCCAGCGTCAGCCACACCGCTTCGGCGCCCACGGGCAGCGCCAGCGCATCGCACAGCGTCAGCTCGCTCTGGCCTTCAGGGCTCAGCTCAAGCTTCACTTGACCCTCGGCAAAGGTTTCTCCGCCGGCCTGGACCTGCCAGCGCAGCGCTTCGTTATCGGTGGCGCGGAATAGATATTCGCTGCTGACGCCGATCCGCAGCGGGGATTGCGCAAGCAGGGTAAACTGGAAGTACTGCTGCGCGTGTTTCGCCTCAATTAATGAAGGGTGCGGGCGACGGTCGGGGAAGACCAGGCCGTTCATACAGAACTGGCGATCGTTCGGCGTATCGCCAAAATCACCGCCGTAGGCCCAGCCGACGCTGCCATCGTCGAAGGTTTTGCTGATGGCCTGATCCGCCCAGTCCCAGATAAATCCGCCCTGCAGGCGCGGATAGTCGCGGAAGGCCTGCCAGTAATCGGCAAAGTTGCCGAGGCTGTTGCCCATCGCGTGGGCGTATTCGCAGAGGATCAGCGGTCGCTGCTCGCCCGGCAGACTGATCCACTTTTTGATCCCCCATTTTGGCACCGTTGGAATCAGCTGGTCGCGCTCAACGCGAGCGTACATCGGGCAGATAATATCGGTGGTGGTGCTGTCGGCGCCGCCGCCTTCGTACTGCACCGGGCGGGAAGGGTCGTTGCGCTTCAGCCAGTGATACATCGCTTCATGGTTGCCGCCGCCGCCGGATTCATTTCCCAGCGACCAGATAATAATCGACGGGTGGTTGCGGTTGCTTTGCAGCATTCGGCTGACGCGGGCGCTGAAGGCCGGCAGCCAGGCCGGATCGTCGGAAAGACGATTCATCGGCACCATGCCGTGGGTTTCAATATTGGCTTCGTCAACGACGTACAGGCCATAGCGATTGCACAGCTCGTACCAGCGCGGAGTGTTTGGATAATGCGAGCAGCGCACGGCGTTAAAGTTGTTCTGCTTCATCAGCAGGATGTCCTGCACCATATCCTCTTCGGTCACCACCTGGCCGCGCAGGTGATGGTGCTCGTGACGGTTGACGCCGCGGATCAGCAGCGGTTTGCCGTTTAACAGCAGCAGGCCATTTTTGATTTCAACCCGGCGAAAGCCGATATCCCAGGCTTCAGCCTCGATCGTTTCATCGCCGCGGCACAGGGACACCACCGCCCGATAGCAGTTTGGCGTTTCCGCGCTCCACAGCGCCGGTTTTTCTACCGGCAGACGAATCGCCGCGCGTTCGGCATAGTTTCCGCGCTCATCGATAATCGGCGAACCCGGCGACTGCTGGTGGCTGGCGACCAGACGATCCTCATCCCACAGCTCAACCTTCACCGTCAGCGCCTCCAGCAGCGCGACCGGCGCGGCAACGCTTAAGTTCACCAGCAGCTCGGCGTCGCGGTAAAGCGCATCGAGCTGCGGCGTGAGCTGAACGTCGCTGAGGTGCAGGGTCGGTTTGTTCAGCAGCCAGACCGAACGGAAAATGCCGCTCATGCGCCACATATCCTGGTCTTCAAGCCAGGTCCCCGCGCTCCAGCGCATCACCATCACGCAGATGCGGTTATCGCCCGGCTGAAGGTAGGGCGAGAGATCGAAGGCCGCGGGCAGGCGACTGTCCTGCGAATAACCGACCCATTCGCCGTTGCACCACAGATGGAAAGCCGAATTAACGCCGTCGAAGATAATCTGCGTCTCGCCGTCGGCTCGCCAGCTCTCATCGACGCTGAACGTCAGCGAGTAGCAGCCGGTTGGATTCTCCTCAGGCACGCGCGGCGGCGTAGTGTCGATCGGGTAGCGGACGTTGGTATAGATCGGGGCGTCGTAGCCTTCCATTTGCCAGTTTGACGGCACCGGCGTACTGCGGCTGTCCGGCAGATCGTCTTTCAGCCAGCGGGCATCCACATCAAACGGGCTGCGGGCAAGGGAAAACTGCCACTGGCCGTCAAGCCGGCGGCGGAACGCCGAGGGCTGGTTTTTCCGCGCCGCGTCGGTATCGCGCCAGCTGGCGAACGTCGGGTGGGCCGGTAAACGGTTGAGATGGGTAATGGTTTGGTTTTGCCAGTCTTCGCGGGCGAGAACCTGATGAAACGTCGCTCCTGCGGCGGAGATTGAGTCGTGTTGTTGCATACGCATACCTGAAGGATAAGTGAGAAAAATGTCATTCGCTAGACAATATAAATTTGTTATCAGTTATTTTCGTCAAGGCCGCAATATTGGCGAAAATGAAACCTACTGGCGATCACGAAAAGCTGGAAAAAGGGCTGATTTTTGTCGTCCTTTAAACATAAAATGTTAGCGGACGACATTGAGGGTTCAAAATAGGGAAGGAGCGCGCTATGCAGCGTCGATCGGCAACGCTAGAAGATGTGGCCCGCGAGGCCGGGGTATCCCAGCAGACGGTCTCCCGAGTGCTGAATAATCCGGACGTGGTGTCTGAAAGAACCCGCGATAAAGTGATCCGCGCGATGCAGGCGCTGCGCTATGTGCCGAACCGTTCTGCGCAGCTGCTGGCGGGGAAATCCGCGCCGTCGATTGGCCTGATTACCGCCTCGCTAACGCTGCACGCGCCTTCGCAAATCGCCGCGGCGGTGAAAAGCTATGCGGGTTTGCATCAGCTTGAAGTTTCAATTGCGATGCCGGTGCAGATCGATTATCCGTCGCTTCAGGCCAGGCTCAATGAGTTTCGCGCCCAGCATATCCGCGGCGCGATTATCAGCCTGCCGCTCGAAAGCAGTCTTGCGGAGCGGCTGGTGGCGGAGAATCCCGACATTGCCTGCCTGTTTCTTGACGTTTCGCCGGAGGCCGACGTTTGCAGCGTGCGTTTCGATCACCGCGACGGCTGCGGCGCCTGCGTACGTCATCTCTGGGACGCCGGGCACCGCGAGTTCGGCCTGCTTGCCGGGCCGGAAAGTTCGATTTCCGCGCGTATGCGCCTGAGCAGCTGGCGCGAGGCGCTGCACCGGCTGGGGGTCAGTAATGCGGTGACGGTGTTTGGCGACTGGAGCGCCGCCAGCGGCTGGCACAAAACGTTTGAGCTGCTGCATCATCATCCGCGCATTAGCGCCATCGTGGTGGCTAACGATCAGATGGCGCTTGGGGTGCTGAGCGCGCTGGCGCAGCTTAACCGCACCGGCAGCCAGGCTATCTCGGTCACCGGCTATGACGATACCGCGGACAGTCTCTATTTCCAGCCGCCGCTGACCACCGTCGCCCAGGATTTTAATGTTCTCGGGAAACGGGCGGTCGAGCTGCTTATCAAGCTCATGTCCGCTCCGCAGATGAAGATCCGCGAGCTGCTGCCGACGCGCCTGATTATCCGCCACTCCACCTGGCCCTGCGCGGGCGCCAGGCAGGAGGAGAAAGAGGGTCTTGTCGCGCAGATCAAAGCGCTGGTGGAAAAGCTGTAAGCAACGGTCCGTTTAGCTTTCATTGATGTTGCGCGTGATAGCTTATCGGACAAGCGTACTCAGGGGGTTATGCTCTGAACGTAAAAATGCAAAACACAATCTATCCATGCAAGCATTCATTCACCGCCAGTCACATGGCGGTTTTTTTTTGCCCGTTTTCGGTCGTTGGAACATGGCGTTATTTTATTTAATTCTGCTAGCAGGGCGATTACTCGCCGCTGTTAAGCATAAATGCGCTGTTTTCACGCCGCGGTGTCAGAAAATTTCCCCGGCTTATACTTTTTTATCCAGCATAAAATGCTGTTGACCGGGGCGGCAGGGCGCGCTTTTTTTAGCGCCATTCGGCTATGCTGAAAGCCAAAGCAGGCGAGTGAAAGGCAACGTCATGATGATATTAAAAGATAAAGAGCACGTGGACTCGGTTGACTGGCTGACGGTGGCGGAGATTATCGCCGCCGCAGGTCTCAATCAGCGGGACGTCGCGCTGGTGGAGCGTGCGTTTCGCCATAGTACCTTTTGCTGGTTTGGCTATGAAAACGGGCAGCTTATTGCCGTTGCCCGGGCGATTAGCGACCTGACCTGGTGCAGCTATCTGGCGGATGTCGCGGTGCACCCGCGCTGTCAGGGAAAGGGGTACGGGCAGCAGCTGATGCAATCGGTCAGCGATCGGCTGCGGCCGTTCGGCAAAACCTTCATCTACTCGGTGGTGGATAAAGTCGGCTTTTATCGCCGCTTTGGTTTTGAAACGCTGACCACGGGCATGGTCTGCGCCAGCGAAGAGGCGATAGCGCGTATGCGCGAGCAGGGATTTGTTGGCTAGTAAATACCGCTTAAAAAAACGCATTTACCAAACGGTTTAAATGGCTGCTGAATGAATCACTGCCATTACCCGCGCCGCTGAGGATTATTTCGCTGACCCTTGCCGGTTGCTGCCGTAAATAATCGGATAAACTTAGTCGGCTACAGCCGGTCCAGTTAATTATGACAGATAGCCTGGGTTAAAAGGGTAAACTGTGTTACACAGTTCCATTCTCCTGGCAAACATCTGGATGGGATTATGCTGACAACTCTGATTTACAGAAGTCAGATGCATTTAACACAAGAAACCGATCTCATACTGCTGGTTGAAAAAGCAAATACTGAGAACGCAGCACGCGGGATTACGGGCATACTTCTTTTAAAAGATAATGTTTACCTTCAGATACTTGAGGGGGATGAGTGCGTGCTTGAGCAGCTATTCAGCACGATAAAGCAAGACGATCGCCACTATCAGGTTGTCGAGCTGATGCGTGATTACGCGCCGCGCCGGCGCTTTGAAAACGTAGGGATGATGTTTTTTGACCTGAATAAACTGCAAGCCGCTGACGTCCTGACAAAGGTTCGCCAGCTTAGCCAGCTGAAAGGTTATCTTTCCACCGAAGAGCGCGTCTATAAATTTATCCATACTTTTATCAGTCAAAAAAGCGCTGCCGCGCCGTCACCCTTTTTACGGCCTGACAAATGGTCGCTTCATTCGCGTAAACATGCATTTCATGCGCCGCGAGAATCGTTTTTTGCCGGTCAATGCTGTCAGTTTGCTTTCCAGCCCATTATCGAACCATTGGCCGGGAATATCACTTCGCTTGAAGCGCTTATTCGTGATAAAGACGGCGGTAGTCCCGCTAATTTCTTTGCCTCGATTCCGCCAGAGCAACGTTATGAAGTTGATCTCAAAGCGAAATCAGTTGCCTTTGCCCTGGCGAAGGAAATCAATATTGGCGACCATAAAATATCCATTAATATCCTTCCGATGTCTCTGGTTGTTATTCCTGATGCCATTGAATACCTGTTGCAGGAAATAAAAAAACAGGGTCTTGAACCCGAACAGGTGATCGTGGAGGTGACGGAAGATGAAATGATCTCCGGTTTTAGCCAGTTCAGCAGCGCGATAAAAAAACTGCGCGTCTCTGGTATGGGGCTGGCAATTGATGACTTTGGCGCCGGTTATGCTGGACTCTCGTTGTTGACAAAAATTCAGCCTGATAAAGTTAAAATCGACCGCGAGATTATTACCGACATCCATCAGAGCGGCCCTAAACAAGCGGTGGTCAGATCGATCATCAACTGCTGCCGTGAACTTGAGATTGCGGTGGTTGCTGAAGGCATAGAGCGGATAGAGGAGTGGTGCTGGCTCGAATCTGCGGGTATCAAACGTTTCCAGGGCTTTTTATTTGCCATGCCGAAAGTTAACGGCGTCGGTGACATACGCTGGCCCGGGGAAAAAGTGAAGCCTGATTTGCCTTAATGTACCGAGCGGTTTGCCTCCAGCAGCAGCGCAGGCGAGTAGACAAAGCGTATTCCGCCTGGAGTATCCCTATTTTCTGAAGCTGAACCGGCCAATAGTTGCTGATGGCCGGTAAGCTCATGACTAACCGCAAGTCCTGCATATTCCCAATCTATAACAGACTGACCTTTGTTAATCATCGAGCCTGTCATGACTGATTTCATCTTCGTGGGTGCTTATCAACTGCGTGAGCGCTATTTGTTCCTGAAACTTGGTCAGAAGCAGTTCTGCGTCCGTCTTCAGAACGTCTTCAGATGATTCCAGTACTGAATTTATCGCTTTCGTTACGCTGCTAACTAATTCCGCGACGCCGCCTTCCTTGCCGATAGCGAGCATCAGCGCGCTAATGAGCAAAGACTGCGCCTCGACCTGGGCAGCAAGCTGCTTACTTTCGGCATCCATGGCGGAAATTTTAGCAATTATGCTGAGAATGACATTATTCATTGTATCCCTCAAATCAATAAGTTAGAGCGGGTTGTTGATGGCTATATTCGCTGTTGATAATCCGAATTAACCATAGAACATAAATATGCCAGAAAAAATATCGGTAGCGTTAGTCAGGTTTTGGACATCACCAAACTAAAGCATGAAAACGCGCCGGTCCCACTTCCATATTCCTCCAACGATCGCGCCCGACAGAGCGCAAAGGAGCATGAAGAGTGCGGTTGTTGAAAAGAAAGACGCCAGGCTTGAGGTCGTGTTTAGCCTGGCCGACCTCTGATGTTTCTTGCTTCAGCATCAACTCATACAGGCGACAGGAAAATGTGCGGATGTTTAACCGGCAGGACAAGCTCGTTGGCAAGAGCGGCTGGATCTGTCCAACGAGATACAGCATGGGCTAACGTCAGACCATGAATATGGCTCATGTTGTAATGAAATTAACTCGCTTTCACTCATCTAATGGCTCTGGCATAACATGCTGTATTCGATATAGATAATATGAAGATGAAGACTGCTTATGGAAGCCTGCGCCAGCCTGCAACCATCAGAAAGGACTGCAGTTTTTATCTCAGAACTTAGGATGCACATCTGCGATGAATCAACAATTTACCTTTACTATTAAACGCACTCTCTTTGATGAAAACTATAACCCCTCAGAAAATACGCGTATTACAACCAACTTTGCTAATTTAGCCAGAGGGGAAAATCGCCGGGAGAATCTGCGCAATACGTTAGCCATGATAAACAACCGTTTCAACAACCTGGCGCATTGGGATAATCCCAAAGGCGATCGCTACGCGGTTGAGCTGGAAATTATTTCAGCCGAAATGAAGTTCAACGCCACCGGCGATACCTTTCCGGTGATTGAAATATTGCAAACCAGCATTATTGATAAAAAGACCGATGAACGTATTGAGGGTATCGTTGGCAATAATTTCTCTTCGTACGTTCGCGACTACGACTTTAGCGTATGGTTGTTAGACCATAATAAAGGACGCGCAGGTTTTAGCCTTCCTGAAGGATTCGGCGATTTGCACGGCAACATATTTAAACATTTCGTCAATTCAGCGCAGTACAAGGCCAATTTCAAAAAATCACCGGTCATTTGCCTTAGCGTCTCCAGCAAAGACACCTATCACCAGACCGGAAATCAACATCCTGTCCTGGGGCTCGAATACCGGCCAGATGGGTCATCGTTGACTGAGCAATATTTTGGCAAAATGGGCCTGAAGGTTCGCTACTTTATGCCGAAAAACAGCGTTGCGCCCTTGGCCTTTTATTTCTCAGGGGATTTGCTGAGCGATTACACGAGCCTTGAGCTGATTAGCACCATCAGCACGATGGAGACGTTCCAGAAGATATACCGCCCGGAGATCTACAACGCCAACTCTGCCGCAGGACTCTGCTATCAGCCCGATCTGCATCATCAGGACCATTCATTAACCAAAATTGTTTACGATCGTGAAGAGCGCAGCCAGCTGGCGGTAGAGCAGGGGAAGTTTACCGAAGAGCACTTTATTAAACCGTATAAAAATATTCTGCAGCAATGGTCTGCTCATTACGCTCTTTAAGACATCGCATATATAAGGCTATCGATAATGACAAAATTATTACCCACTTCAACGGCTGGCAGCTTACCGAAACCGTCCTGGCTTGCAGAGCCTGAGAAACTGTGGTCCCCATGGAAACTGCAGAATGAAGAGTTAATTGCCGGGAAAAAAGACGCGCTGAGCCTGTCCTTATTCGACCAACTGCGCGCCGGCATCGACATCGTCAGCGATGGCGAGCAAACCCGTCAGCATTTTGTTACTACGTTTATTGAGCACCTCAGCGGCGTCGATTTTGAAAAACGCGAAGTCGTTAAAATCCGTAATCGCTACGATGCGAGCGTTCCGACCGTCGTGGGCGCCGTCGAGCGTCAAAAACCCGTTTTTGTCGAAGATGCGCGTTTTTTACGTCAGCTCACCAGCCAGCCGATTAAGTGGGCTCTGCCGGGTCCCATGACCATGATTGATACGCTCTATGACAATCACTATAAGAGCCGCGAAAAACTGGCCTGGGAGTTTGCGAAGATACTTAATCAGGAAGCCAGGGAACTGGAGGCCGCCGGCGTCGACATTATTCAGTTTGATGAGCCAGCCTTTAATGTGTTTTTTGATGAGGTCAATGATTGGGGCATCGCGGCATTAGAAAGAGCGATTGAAG
Organism: Klebsiella sp. OBRC7; assembly: GCF_000293135.1. NCBI lineage: Bacteria > Pseudomonadati > Pseudomonadota > Gammaproteobacteria > Enterobacterales > Enterobacteriaceae > Klebsiella > Klebsiella sp. OBRC7. The sequence goes on from NZ_ALNJ01000146.1 coordinate 166,966, forward strand.
GGCTTAAATGCGAAACCGCGGTCCATATTTGCTATGGATACGGCATCAAGGCCAATACCGACTGGAAAAAGACGTTGGGAACGGAGTGGCGCCAATATGAAGAAGCGTTCCCTAAGCTACAAACATCCAACATTGATATTATCTCACTGGAGTGCCATAACTCGCGGGTGCCTATGGATCTGCTCGAGCTGATTCGCGGTAAAAAAGTGATGGTTGGAGCCATCGACGTGGCGACCAATGCGATCGAAACGCCGGAGGAAGTCGCCGCGACCTTACGTAAAGCGCTGCAGTTTGTGGATGCCGATAAGCTTTATCCTTCAACCAACTGCGGCATGGCGCCGCTATCGCGTCCGGTGGCGAGCGGCAAGCTCAATGCGCTAAGCGCCGGGGCGGAAATTATCCGCAGGGAGCTGCAGGCTAAATAGAACCCTGGCAAAGGGCTGGAAGCCTCGACGCAGCTGACAGATGTCCAGCGAATGGTATGTAAGGTATGCGAGATGCTTCTGGCTCAGATTTCATCATTCGCTGACCGGGCATAATCAGTACGTCGTGCCGGGCGCTACTTAAAATATTTATCGAGGGGATCGTGATGGCGGTATTTTCGGAAGAAAAACAGCCAGTAGACAAAACCCAGAATAGCGCCCAGCCCGGCAAACTGCAGATAAAGTATTTTACGTCGGGCAAGCAGGTCCATAAATGAATATGCGCCTTTCCACATATCAATAATGCCACCGTTTATCATCAGGTCTGTAAACAGCGCAAGCCCCGGCAGAGCAACCGCGTACGCCGCCATAAGGTATAAAAGCGCCGCAAGCCTCATTTTGGTATTGATGTGCATGTGCCGTTCCTTGTCCGTGTTTTTAAAGCATAACATAGCTCATCAAGAACCAGCCTGCGATCGGCATTAGCCGATGCGGACACGATCGTTGGCACCGAAAGGACCATTTGGGTATGAAATCCAGATGGTCCTTACTACCTGCTGCTAGTGACTATGATCTCTGAGAAAGATGGTTAATACATCCTGTCATCTCGTGTTTTCATTCAAACCCGCTATCAACAAATAAAGATAACCCAACCATATGCCCTGGCAGCGTGAAAAATCCGCTGCTTGTCGCATGCATAAGATCTATCGAACAATACTTTGTATTTAAGGTGAAGGTTAATTTCAAATCATGGAGGCTAAATTTTCGGCGCAAATATCGAATAAATGTGAAAATCAAATGGAAATCTAATTGCAAATCATTACATTTGATTTCACAACATTTCAGAAAACGGAGTTTTTGATGTCGTGTCTGTCCTCTGCCAGGTATGGGCTTCTGCTGGGCAGTCTCATTGCAACAGCCCTCCCGGCAGCGCCCCTGAGTCCTGTGGACCAGAATGTCATTGAGCAACAACAAAAGGCATTGCTGGAACAGACGCAACAGCAGCGCGACATGCTCCGCCATTCCACATCCGAGCCCTCTCTCCCGGAAGCAACCCCTTCAGAGCCGACTGGTCAGTGTTTTCAGCTCCGGCATATCCGGCTGGAGAACGTCACAGTGCTCCCGCGCTCTGCCGTGCGAAAACTGACGACCGTCCCGGCATCGGGTTGTATGACGCTCCCGGATATCCGGGAGCGGGTGCGGGATGTCACCCAGGACTATCTTTCCCGGGGATTCATCACTTCACGCGCCTGGCTACCGGAACAGGATATTTCCGGAGGAACGCTGGTCATTGCCGTCACAGAAGGGAAGGTGGAAGCCGTTACGCTGGGTGGTCATGAGGAAAATGCCATCAGGATGGCTTTTCCCGGGGCGGAGGGCCGGGTACTCAATCTCCGGGATACTGAACAGGGTCTGGAGCAGCTTAACCGTCTGAACTCACGTCCACTGACCGTGGATATTTTGCCGGAGAGCCGGGAAGGTTTTTCCCGGGTAACGCTGGTACCGGTCAGCCAGCATTTTCCCGTCAGTCTTGATGTGGGCGCAGATAACAGCGGGCAGAAAAGTACCGGTAGCGGACAGCTGAATGCCCGCCTGACGGCAGACAATGTGATGAGACTGGCTGACCAGTGGACGCTGGCCGCAGGCAGGGACAGTGAGTTTCACCATGACAGACGCAGCCGTAATATTCAGGCCGGCGTTTCGGTTCCTTACGGGTACTGGCTGTTCAGCGCGCAATATGCGTGGTCTGATTTTTATCAGACGCTTTCTGTTGGTGGAGCCCCGCAGCACTGGCGCTATGAAGGCACCGTGCAATCACAGCGGCTGGCCGCCAGCCGGACACTACTGCGTGACGGTAAGCAACGTCTGGCGCTGGATGTCGCCTTATCCCGCCGGGAAACCGAAAACCGGCTGGGCAGCGTACGTCTTGACGTCAGCAGCCCGACGCTCAGCAGCGTGACTGCCGGACTGAGCTACAGCCGGAGTATCGGTGGTGGTTACCTCACGCTGGGCCCGTCCCTTTCTCACGGCGTCCCGTTCGCCGGCGCGACGCGGGATGACCCGGCGCATCCCGGCCTGCCCCGCAGCGAATTCCGGCGCTTCAGCGTTAGCGCAAGCTGGTTTTACCCCATGACATCCTCTGTGTACTGGCTGACCTCAGCCTGGGGGCAGACCACGCCTGACAGACTTTATGCCAGTGAGCAACTGTCCGTCGGAGGACAGTATTCGGTCAGGGGGTTTAAAGAGCAATATCTCAGCGGCAACCGCGGCGGCTACTGGCGCAATGAACTGACATGGCAATGGATGACGGTGCCGGGCGTGGGGGCATTCTCAGCAACGGGTGCACTGGATACCGGGCATGTCATGCGCCAGGAAGGGATAAGCGACGGCGGTACGCTAACAGGCGCTTCCGTCGGACTGGAGCTGGCTGGTCGCAGGCTTAGCCAGTCCCTGACGCTGGGGCTGCCGCTGTCGTACCCCGACAGACTCACTCCGGATAAACACGTGGTTTACTGGCGGGCCACCGTTTCACTTTAACTGCCGGCACACAGCAGGGGCTATGACGGCTCCTTGATACAGGATGTTCTGACATGGATAAACTCGCACATCCGCTGGCCCGTGGGGCCAGCTGGCTGCTGATATACCTCACCGCCGTTCAGCCTCTGCATCCCGCCATTGCCGCGGGTATCACTGCCGCGAATGGCAACACTCAGGTCGTGATGAAACCCGGTAATGTCCCGGTGGTGAACATCGCCACGCCCAACGCGGCCGGTATATCGCACAACACCTACCAGGATTTTAACGTGGGAACGCCGGGCGCGGTGCTAAATAACGCCACGCAGGGCGGGAAAACACAGCTCGGCGTCACCATCGACAACGGCAATGCCAGACTCAAAGGTAAACCGGCCGAACTGATTATTAACGAGGTGACCAGCGGCAACCGTTCTGAACTGAAAGGCAGGCTGGAGGTCTTCGGCAATAAAGCCGGCGTGATGATTGCTAATCCCAATGGCATCACCTGTGATGGATGTGGTTTCATCAATACCCCGTCAGTCACTCTGACGACGGGCAAACCGCAGTTTGATAAACAAGGGGCGCTCGATGCCCTTGAAGTCAAAAAAGGTGCGGTGATTATCGGCGGTAACGGCCTGGATGGGGCCGGTGCTGAATATGTTGACGTCATCAGCCGGGCCACTGAACTGAACGGCAAAATTAACGCGAAAACCCTCACCCTGACTCAGGGAGCGAACCGGGTCAGCTTTAAGGATGGTACGGTAAAACCCATTGCCGGTGAGGGGGCAAAGCCTCAGCTTGCCGTCGATACAAAGGCGCTTGGTGGCATGTATGCCGGTAAAATCCGCCTGGTCGCCACTGAAGCCGGGGTCGGCGTCAACCTGAGCAATGTGATCTCAACTCAGCGGGACATTTCCCTGACGACGGCCGGAAAAATCACCCTCAGTAATGTTAAGGCGCAGACTGATCTGAACGTCAGCGGGCGGGATATCGTCACGCCAGCCGGGTTCAGCGTGCGCGCTGAACGTGATATGACGCTGGCGGCGACCACAGTGGACAACCGGAGCAGCACCACTGCTCACGGAGATATGCGGGTATTTGCGTCGACGGTGCGCAATACGGGCAATGGTGCGTCATTACACAGCCATAAAAATCTGTGGATACAGAAGGATGCCCAAGGTAACAAAGCCACTCTGGTGGAGAACCGGTCGGCTCGCATTCAGACCAATACGGGTGATCTGGTAATACGCTCAGAAAAGCTGGATAACATTCGTGATATTCTGACTTACGAATGGAAAGATATCAGTCCCAATTCAACTGCATTTGTTAATCTTCCACAATTCCGTACTATCAGTGCTATCAGGCATGCTTCAGGAAATATTACTCTTGCTGATGTGATCTACTGGGATGCGACATTAGGCGGCAAATGGTTTGGTACTGCTAATTTTAACCAGTCGGACCTGGTCAATACAGCCAGAAAAGAATACCGGCGAACCGCTACATCGTCCGCAGCCTCCATTCAGGCTGGCAGAAATGTTTATCTCAATACCACTTATCTGACTAATAACGAAAGTCTTATAAAAGCAAATCAAGATCTGATTCTCACTGGAAAAACGTTTAATCATATCAGTGGCATCACCGGTACCAGGGATACCTGGTCCTCATATAATACGGCGTATCGTCCATCTAATACTGCGTCACCTGCGGTTCCGGAAAATCAGTTAACTATTGCCGGGAAACAAAATAAAACTTATACGTTCCAGAAAACCGGCGAGATCAATAGTTGGAAAAATCCAACGCTCTCCCCCGCAATACTCTCTGCCGGTGGTAATCTGGTGGCTGATTTTTCTGAACGTATTGAGAGTACTGAACCTTATGCCACGAATGTCCAATATTCAGAGGTGATAGGCCGTCCGGATACGATGACGGCGAGAAATATCCTGCTGCGCGCCGGAAGCATTGTTACCACCGATGTGATGAAGGCCTCAGGGGATATTACCTTACAGTCAGACCGTGGCACAAAAATGGCGCTGGCGCTGATGACGGCCGGAAAGGATATCTCGGTTCTGGCGGGCGTAAGTGTTGAGTCCTGGCAGAGTGAGCTCAAAGGACAGAACATTACCCTGGTCAGTCGCGGCGGTGATGTCACCTCTCATACCAGCGAGTGGCCCAACTTTTTCCATTCTGACGGGCTACGCTGGCTGGGAAGCCTGGAGGCTTCACGTGATTTATCAGTCACGGCAGGTGGCAATATTCTGCTCAGGAATACGCGTTTTCCTGTCCTGAGCCAGAATATTTCTCTGGTTGCGAACGGGGATATCACGTTTGATAAAAATGACGCCATGCTGTGGAACGGGCGACCTGGTGCAGTCCTTACCTACGCCCGCAAGCAGGAGCTGTTTAACCGGATGTTACCGGGAGAGCCGCTGCGTGCTTCGGGTGATATCACCCTGAGCGGCCGGCGTCTGTCTTTGTATGGTGCAGGGCTCGAAGCCGGCGGGAATATCAGCCTCTCATCGGCTGCCAATACTGACCTGAACATGCGGAGCCTGAGTGACCTCTACAGTGAGTTTTTTCCGGACAGCCGGATACCTGAATTACGCAGCAATGTGAAAGCAGGAGGTAATCTGCTCATCAGCTCAGCGGCAGATATCGGCGTGCAGGGTGCTCATATTGTCGCCGGGAAAACCGCGACGCTGCAGGCAGGGAAACTTCTCTGGCTGGGCGCATACGGATATGGCGTAACGGACAGCAGTAATGACAATAACAGGGATGAACTCAACGTACTGACCCGTCTGCACGGTGCGAAAAGCCTGACACTGGCGGCAAACGGCGGTATCCAGGCTGACGGCAGTACGCTGAACTCTGACGGTAACATCACGCTGACATCCGGCGGGAATATGCAGTTTCAGTCCGCCCGGGGGACGGTATACCGTGAGTCAGGGAACAGCTGGACGGAAAACGTCAGCCAGACGGGCGTCACGCTGAATTCAGGTGGAGCACTGACGGTTATCTCGGGTGGCAGCATTCTTTTTCAGGCATCGCGTTTACTGGCAAAAGGGGCGATGGATGTTGCAGCAAAAGGTGGTTGGCTCTATGCCCAGGCGATGGAAGAGTCCAGTCATTATGAACGTCAAACTACGAAGAGAAAGTGGTGGGGTAAGAAAACGACCGTCAAACAAACGAAACGCACCACTACCAACCGGGTGACGGAGTTTATTGCGGGAGGCAATCTCAGCCTGCTGAGCCGCGATGACAGTACCTATGAAGCCAGTAAAATCGAGGCAAAAAAGAACGCCACGCTGACCAGTACCAACGGAAAAGTCAATTTCCTGGCCGTGAAAAACACCACTTTCGAACAGACTGTCAGCACCTCGAAAGGCTTCTATATCAAACAGGCAAATAAAGGCTACAGTGAAGGAAAATGGGTGCTTCCGTCAGTTTATGCTGGCGGAAAACTGACGGTTAACGCGGCCAGCGGTATCAGTGCCGATATCAAAGCGAAAAATGGTCAGGCTTTGCAGGGCGCGATTACTGCTCTGGGCGCGCTACCCGGAACAGAGTGGCTGAAGGGACTGAATACACGCAGCGATGTTCAGTGGAATACAGTTAAGGATGCTTACGACAGCTGGAATTATAAAAGTCAGAGCCTGAATCCGGCAGTGGCGGCAGTAATCGCTATCGCAGCAGCTGCGGCCACCGCAGGCAGTTCACTGGCGGCGACAGTTGCATCTTCAGTAACTTCCACCGTGGGTGGTGGCGCAGTAACGACCGGCGCGGTTACAGCCGGGATGTCTTCGCTGGCTGCACAGGCCGCCGTGGCACTGGTGGAAAATCAGGGAAATCTGTCAAAAACGCTGTCGGCGCTGGGAAGCAGCAGTTCGGTCAAATCGCTGGCCACCTCTATGGTTATCGGGGGCGCGCTGGCGGGCTTTGATAAGGTCATGAATATTGATGTTCCGCCCGACAAGGCCCAGTTACCGGCGCTGGTCAAAAACGAGGGATGGGGAAAAATCGTCCAGCGCGTGGCCGGGCAGTCGGTTATCAGCTCAAGCCTGAACACCGCCATCATTGGCGGCAGTTTTAAGGATAACCTGACTAATGCCCTGCTGGCGAATATTGGCAACCAGATTAATGCCGAAGGGGCCGGGCTGATTGGCGATAACGGCGAGGTTCTGGGTATACCTGGCAAGTCGCTGAGTCATGCGGTGGTTGCCGGTATCAGCGCTGAAATTGGTCGTGGTGACGGGAAAGGGGCCGCTGCCGGAGCGCTGGCTGCGGAGCTTGCCGGGGTTGTCATGCAAAGTTCTTTGTTTGAGCCGGCTAATCTGAATGAACGGGAACGTCAGTTACTGCGGTTGCAGGAAGCCTTAAATGGTAACGAGGCAAAAGAGCAGACGGCTCGCGTGATTGGCGCATTGACCGGGGCACTGATTACGCACACACCCGAAGGTGTATACAGCGGTGCGGACAGTGCCCAGAACGTCTATCGCTACAACATGACAGAGCATATGCTGCAGCAGTATGCCCTGGATAATCAGCGAGATATTCTGGCAGCGAGTAAAGGAGATACGGCGGCGGCGAAGCGTGTTCAGGCACGGCGAGAGGCAGCCTCGATAGTGGCAACCATAGGTGGCGGTGGTCTGGTACTCGCTGTGGGAGGGGTGACTCTGGTGGGGGCTGCACCTGAGTTGGTTCTGGCCGCACGACTGGCGATTGCCGGGTGTAAAACCAACCCCGCGCTTTGTCTGAATCAGGCGGGTATTTATGCGGCAGACATTGTGGCACCAGAGGCCATCATTGGTACAGGCGCTATAACGGCTGGCAGCACATTGATTCTGGGTAAAACCGAAGACAGCATGAAGACGCTGGGTCGACAACTGGTGAACGTTTTCGATGAGTTTAACCAAACTAAAAGGTTCAATACCCAGCCTGTTGCCAGCTTTATCAAAGGAGAAACAGCCTCCGGGGCTAATCTTTCTACGAAAACGGCAGATTATGTCAAAAGCCTGCAAAGAGATAACACTGCCAAATTAGTAGGTGTTTTTAATAAACAAAATCCAAACGCTGAATTAAATGTTTTTGGGAAATCTTTACAGCAAGTTTTGGGCCCCGGAGGGAGTGACACAAGGGGTAGGACTAAAGTTTTTGCTTCAGAAAAATTGACTGAGGATGAAATTATTAGTTTTGCTACATCTTTAACTGGTGGAATACCATTTAAAGAGAGCGTTCTTTCTGAAGGGAGGCTGATGTATGCAAAGATAAACGATAATCAAACAATCAACATTCGGAATTTTTCAACTTCCTCAGAGATAACTGGAGCAAGATGGACAATTGAAATCATTGGGAATGCTGATATTAAATCTGTCTCTAAGACATCATTGAATAGATTTGAAGTGAAATTTAGATAGGGGAGAGGTACAGTGACATATTTAACCGAAGAACAATACCAGGATCGGAAAGAGTTACTGCGAGGGGCTTCTACGACTATGTTATGGAAAAATATCGACCCAGATAGTGTTGATGGCGTCTATAAGCTAACTTATCAAGAAGAAAAAGCGCTTTATATCTGGTTCATTTGGCGTTTATTGGAAGATGGTGAGATCAAACTTGCTCGCCACGGGAAGTTTCTCCCTGGAAGCATCGACAAGCAGATTGAGGTTTTTGAAAGGGCATTTCCTAAAACTGAGGATGATATGAATTGTGATGCATTTGAGGGATTTTGGTTTCTAAGTGAAAATTGTCCGGCTGGAATTGTCTGGATTCATGAAAATGGCTATCAGGATTGGACTTAGTAAAGATATTTTAACATTCTACCCGCACTTTAATATGGGAAGGATAACATGATGATCTTCCCATCGAAAACAGGGTAAGTAAAACCTGGAAAATCGGGTCTTTTTTATGTTACCGGGGACATGCTCGACATTGAAAAAGACCCACTTAGCCTCGTGTCGACAGGTCTGACGGGAGCACCGCTTATCAGTGCTGAAATTGGTCGTGATGACGGGAAAGGGGCCGCTGCCGGAGCACTCGCTGCCGAGCTGGCAGCAATTACTCTCGGTCAAATATTCGTTGAACCAGCGACGCGGAATAATCAGATTCAGTCTGCAGGAAGGATTGTTGGAGCAATCACGGGGCTGCTGTAACGAACTCATCCGGCGGAGCAAATAGTGGCGCTAATGCTGCAGAAAGTGTGCTGCGATATAATTTTCTGATGCATGATGAGCCAGTCAGGATGGAAAAAAAACTGGCTGACTGGAGAGGAAATAATGGTTGCGAAGTCGATGTGCACAGGGAATGGCACAATTATCAGCCCAAAATGAGAATACCGAATGGTAAAAGTGTGAGGCTACGTCCTTGCTCATGCATACTATCTTTTTCTGTCACCCAGCGCGCTTTTCCTGTACTGCAACGGGCTAAGGGCAAACTGCTGGCGGAAGTGATGGCGCAGGGTGCTGGCGTGTGAGAAACCGCAAAGCTCGGCAATCTGCTCAACGCTCAGCCGGCTGTGGGTTAAGTGCTGCGTGGCGCGCTGAAGGCGCTCATCAAGCAGCCAGCGGGCGGGGGTTTTGCCGGTGGCGTCTTCGAAACGGCGTAAAAACGTGCGCTGCCCCATGCCGGCTCTTTCCGCCAGCGAGGCCACGGTGTGGCCAGCGGCGAGATTCTGGTGCAGGAAATCAAATAATTGCCCCAGCCGCTGGCTCTCCCGCGCTTTGGCCACCGGGCGAACAATCTGCTGCGCCTGCCCGCCGTCGCGATGGGGGGAAACCACTAACCGTCGGGCGACAAGATTCGCCGCTTCGACGCCGAAGTCCTCGCGCACCAGGTGCAAACATAAATCGATACCCGCGGCGCTGCCTGCGGAGGTCATGACGCCTTCGGCGCCGACGTACAGCACGTCATCGATCACCTCAATACGCGGAAACCGCGCCCGCAGCTGGTCGGTATAGCGCCAGTGGGTGGTCGCCTGGCGGCCGTTCAGCAGCCCGGCCGCGGCCAGAACGAAAACCCCGGAGCAGATAGAAATTATCCGGCAGCCTCGCGCATGGGCGGCGACCAGCGCCTCGCACAGCGCTGGCGGCACGGGGGAGTCAATACCGCGCCAGCCGGGCACCACGATGGTGTCCGCTTCGCCTAACAGCGCCATACCGCCATCGGTCATGAGCCGAATTCCGCCAGTTGCCCGCAGCTCACCGTCGTCGACGGCGGCCACGGCAAAGCGATACCATCGATCGCCCATCTCCGGGCGCGGCAGGCCGAAGATCTCTACGGCGACGCCAAATTCAAAGGTACACAGGCCATCGTAGGCGAGGGCAACAACCCGGTGGTGTGACAACGTCACGGATGGGATTGTCAGGATTTCAGCGTTTTCAGTCATGGTTCTCGGCAGATGTCGCGCAGGCGGTTAATTAAAGTAGTGGTATCACAGACAAGGAGAAGATGCCATGAGTGTTGTAACCGCTATTGCCCCCGCCAGTTCTACTGACGCCGCCGCCTGGTTTCGTCATAAGCTAAGCCTCGAGACCGACTGCGCCGATGTCTACAGCGCGATGCGCGAAGGAGAAGTGGATTTTGTTCTGCTGCACGTCGTCGGCAGTGAGGAAACCTTTGCCCGTCGTCATCTCCCGGGCGCCCTGCATTTACCGCACCGACAAATTGATGAAACCAGAATGGCGCAGTGGCCTGATGACACGCTGTTTGTGGTCTACTGCGCCGGGCCGCACTGCAACGGGGCGGACGTCGCCGCCATGAAGCTGGCTCTGCTGGGGCGCCCGGTAAAAATGATGCTCGGCGGCCTGACCGGCTGGGAAGATGAAGGGCTGCCTTTCGCAAAATGAATTTATTTCATGTGCCATGAAATATTGTCGTTTGCCGATGAATCCTCTGCATGCCAGTATCTGGACATATAGACATCCAGAAGTCTAAATATTCAAATAATGAACTATCACGGCGGGCAACTACCTTGCCTGCCGCTAAGGAGACACCATGCAACGTCATCAGGCCCCGTTCCGCGCAGATATCGTCGGCAGTTATTTACGTCCTGACGCCATCAAACAGGCCCGCCTGCAGCTGGCCGCAGGCGCTATTGACGCGCAGCAGCTGCGGCAGATAGAAAATGAGGCGATTCGCGATCTGGTGCAGCAGCAGTGCGAGTGCGGGCTGCACGTGGTGACCGACGGCGAGTTTCGCCGCGCGTGGTGGCACTTTGATTTTTTTGACGGTTTACAGGGCGTTGAGCGCTACGATTCAGAAAAAGGTATCCAGTTCAACGGGGTACAGACCAAAGCGCACGGGGTTCGCGTCACCGGTAAACTGGCCTTCGGCGATCACCCGATGCTGGAAGATTTTCGCTATCTGAAGAGCGTCAGCGGCAGCGCGCAGCCGAAAATGACCATTCCCAGCCCGAGCGTTTTGCACTTCCGCGGCGGACGCAAAGATATCGACGCGACCGTATATCCGGACCTCGCCGACTATTTCGATGATCTGGCAACCACCTGGCGCGACGCCATTCGCGCCTTCTACGATGCGGGCTGCCGCTATTTACAGCTTGATGACACCGTCTGGGCCTACCTCTGCTCCGATGAGCAGCGACAGCAGGTTCGCGATCGCGGCGAAGATCCGGATGAACTGGCGCGCATCTATGCCCACGTTCTGAATAAGGCCCTGGAAGGGAAGCCGGAGGACCTGACCGTTGGCCTGCACGTGTGTCGCGGTAACTTCCGCTCGACCTGGATCGCCGAGGGCGGCTACGAGCCGGTAGCCGAGGTGCTGTTTGGCGGCGTTAACATCGACGCGTTTTTCCTCGAATATGATAACGACCGCTCCGGCGACTTCGCCCCGCTGCGCTATATTCGTCCCGGCCATCAGCAGGTGGTACTGGGGCTGATCACCACTAAAAACGGCGAGCTGGAAAACCCGGAAGGCGTGAAGGCTCGTCTGCGGGAAGCGGCGCAGTACGTCCCGCTGGCGCAAATTTGCCTCAGTCCGCAGTGCGGTTTTGCTTCCACCGAAGAGGGTAACTCTCTGACCGAAGCCCAGCAGTGGGATAAAGTCCGCCTGGTCACCGGCATCGCCGCACAGGTCTGGTAATATCTTCATAGCGCAGCGTTGCACTATTTTAAGGCAACGCGGCGCATCCCCCTTTATTTCTCCCGTATTCCGCCGCGCTTTCAGGCAATTTCGCAACCTGGCATCGTTTTTGCCTTATCACTTCCGGTTAGTCGTTAATTCATTTTTTGTTTTTGCGCTATTCAGGAGTGACACACATGCAGCGTCGTACAATATTAAAAGCTTTTGCTCTCTCCGCCTCTGTTATCAGCATGGGCTTCTCCCTGCAGGTTTATGCCGCCGACACCATTAAAGTCGGCATTATGCACTCGCTTTCCGGGACGATGGCGATTTCTGAAACCCCGCTGAAAGATGTTGCCCTGATGGCTATCGATGACATCAATGCCAAAGGCGGCGTGCTGGGTAAAAAACTGGAACCTGTCGTGGTGGACCCTGCGTCAAACTGGCCGCTATTCGCCGAAAAAGCGCGGCAGTTGCTGACCCAGGATAAGGTGGCGGCGGTGTTCGGCTGCTGGACCTCCGTATCGCGTAAATCGGTTCTGCCGGTATTCGAAGAGCTGAACGGTCTGCTCTTCTATCCGGTACAGTACGAAGGCGAAGAGATGTCGCCGAACGTCTTCTACACCGGCGCGGCGCCAAACCAGCAGGCGATTCCGGCGGTGGAATACCTGCTGAGCGAAGACGGCGGCGGGGCGAAACGCTTCTTCCTGCTGGGTACCGACTACGTCTATCCGCGCACCACCAACAAAATTCTCCGCGCTTTCCTGCACGCCAAAGGCATCCAGGATAAAGACATCGAAGAGGTGTATACCCCGTTCGGCTATAGCGACTACCAGACGATCGTCGCCAATATCAAGAAGTTCTCCGCCGGCGGTAAAACGGCGGTGGTTTCTACCATCAACGGCGATTCCAACGTCCCGTTCTATAAAGAGCTGGCTAATCAGGGCCTGAAAGCGACGGACGTGCCGGTTGTGGCCTTCTCCGTGGGCGAGGAGGAGCTACGCGGGATTGATACTAAACCGCTGGTGGGCAACCTCGCGGCGTGGAACTACTTCGAGTCCGTCGATAACCCAACCAACAAACAGTTTGTTGCCGACTATCGCGCTTACGCCAAAGCCCATAAGCTGCCGAACGCCGATACCGTCGTAACCAATGATCCGATGGAAGCGACCTGGGTTGGCCTGCACATGTGGGCGCAGGCGGTGACCAAAGCGGGCACCACCGACGTGGACAAAGTGCGCGAAGCGATGGCCGGGCAAACCTTTAAGGCGCCGTCAGGCTTTACCCTGACCATGGATGCCACCAACCACCATCTGCATAAACCGGTGATGATCGGCGAAATCGAAAGCAACGGCCAGTTTAACGTGGTCTGGCAGACCGAAGAACCGGTACGCGCCCAGCCGTGGAGCCCGTGGATTGCCGGTAATGACAAAAAGCCCGATCACCCGGTGAAAACCGCCAGCAACTAAGCGCCAGACCCCGGCGCTGCGCCGGGGTGATTGACTCAGTCCTCCGGGCCCAAAGCCCGGAATTCCCCGAAAAGGAGAACGACCATGAACGCATTGCGCCTCATGTGTTACTTCGCGCTGCTCATGGTGTTGCTACCGTGGCGGGCGCAGGCAGCGGACGCCGACGATTTTGTGGCGGCCAATCGTAGCCAGCAGGCTCAGCTGCTTGAACGGTGGGCCGCCGCGCCCGAAGCCTCGCGTTTACCGCTGCTGCGGGCGCTGAAAAGTGAAACATTACAATCCGATAGCGGCAGTCATGCGTTCAGCAAACAGGGCGACAGCCTGCTGGCGCTGGGCGCGGTTCCGGCGCCCGTCGGCCCAACAAAACCGGTACGCCTGACCAACCGCCTGCGTAACCTGGCGGCAGGCGCGCTGGCGACACATCTCCTGGTCAGTGACAACGTCACGGAAAGGGCCGCGGCGGCGAAAACCCTGCAGCGCGAAGCGACGCCAGAGATGGCGGGGCTGCTACAGCAGCGTCTGACGGCGGAAACCGACGGCGCGGTGAAGTCGCAGCTGGAAATTGCGCTGGCCCGTTTACAGCTTGTCAGTCCTCAGCCCGCACAGCGGCTGGCGGCCATCGCTCTGCTCGGCCACTCCGGTGACCCGGAAACCCAGGCGCTGCTGACGCCGTATACCGATGCCCGGTATGAGCCGGACCCGGCGATTCGTGCGGCGGCCCAGGAGAGCCTGAGTAAAATCCAGCACCGCCTGCTGCTGGGCGATCTTCTCGGCCAGGCTTTTATGGGCCTCTCCCTCGGTTCGGTCCTGCTGCTCGCCGCGCTCGGTCTGGCCATCACCTACGGTCTGCTCGGGGTGATCAATATGGCCCACGGCGAGATGCTAATGATTGGCGCCTACAGCTGCTGGCTGGTTCAGCAGGCGCTGGCGCAGCTGGCGCCGCAGTGGCTGGCCTTCTATCCGCTGATTGCGCTGCCGGTGGCGTTCCTGATCACCGGCGGTATCGGTATGGCGCTGGAACGCACCGTGATCCGTCATCTGTACGGGCGCCCGCTTGAGACGCTGCTCGCCACTTGGGGGATCAGCCTGATGCTGATCCAGCTGGTACGGATGCTGTTTGGCGCGCAGAACGTTGAAGTGGCTAACCCGGCGTGGCTCTCCGGCGGCGTGCAGGTTCTGCCGAATCTCATTCTGCCGTGGAACCGTCTGGCGGTGCTGGCTTTTGTGCTGCTGGTGCTGCTTTTTACCTGGCTGACGCTGAACAAGACCCGGCTAGGGATGAACGTGCGGGCGGTGACACAAAACCGCGCGATGGCGGCCTGCTGCGGCGTGCCCACCGGACGCGTCGATATGCTGGCGTTTGGCCTCGGTTCGGGGATCGCGGGGCTGGGCGGCGTCGCGCTGTCGCAGCTCGGTAACGTCGGGCCCGAGCTGGGCCAGGGCTACATTATCGACTCCTTCCTCGTGGTGGTGCTCGGCGGCGTTGGTCAGCTGGCGGGCAGCGTGGCGGCGGCGTTTGGTCTTGGCATCTTTAACAAAATCCTCGAACCGCAGATGGGGGCCGTGCTGGGCAAAATCCTGATCCTGGTACTGATTATTCTGTTTATCCAGAAACGTCCCCAGGGACTGTTCGCCCTCAAAGGGAGGGTTATTGACTAATGAGCCAACCTATTACCTTAACGCTGGCGCGTAAAGCGCCGCGCCCGCTACGCTGGCTCGGCGTTGTGCTACTGCTGGGCCTGCTGAGTATGCCGTTTCTGGCGCTGCTGCCCGCCTCGCATCCGCTGGCGGTCTCCACCTGGCTGTTGACGCTCACCGGCAAGATCCTCTGCTACGCCATTGTCGCCGTGGCGCTGGATTTGGTCTGGGGCTATGCCGGGATGCTCTCGCTCGGCCACGGGATCTTTTTTGCTCTCGGCGGCTACGCCATGGGCATGTATCTGATGCGCCAGGCGGCGGGCGACGGATTGCCGGCCTTTATGTCGTTTTTGTCGTGGAGCGAGCTGCCGTGGTTCTGGTGGGGCACCCAGCATTTCGCCTGGGCTATGCTGCTGGTGGTGCTGGTGCCCGGCCTGCTGGCGCTGGTTTTCGGCTGGTTTGCCTTCCGCTCGAAAATCAAAGGCGTCTATTTTTCGATTATGACCCAGGCGCTCACCTACGCCGGGATGCTGCTGTTTTTCCGTAACGAAACCGGCTTTGGCGGTAACAACGGTTTTACCGGCTTTACCACGCTGCTCGGTTTCTCCGTCACCGCCATCAGCACGCGGGCGGCGCTGTTTATGGCCACGGTACTGCTGCTGTTGCTCACCCTGTGGATTGGCTATTTGCTGGCGCAAAGCAAGTTTGGCCGCGTGCTGACGGCGGTGCGCGATGCTGAAAACCGCCTGATGTTCTGCGGCTACGACCCGCGCGGCTTTAAGCTGCTGGTATGGACTCTTTCAGCCGTACTGTGCGGCCTGGCGGGGGCGCTGTACGTGCCGCAGGTCGGGATCATCAACCCCAGCGAAATGTCGCCGACCAACTCTATCGAAGCGGCCATCTGGGTGGCGCTTGGCGGTCGCGGAACCTTAATCGGCCCGGTGCTCGGCGCGGGGCTTGTCAACGGCGCGAAAAGCTACTTTACCGTGGCGATGCCGGAGTACTGGCAGCTCTTTCTGGGGCTGATTTTTATTATCGTGACGCTGTTTTTACCGCGCGGCGTTATCGGCCTGCTGCGTAAAGGAGATCGCTGATGCCATTGGATGAAGAGCTGTTTACCCGCCAGCTGCCGACGGACCGCTTTCGCGAGCAGACCGATCCGGTACTGCAGCTGGAAGAGATTAACGTCAACTTTGACGGTTTTCAGGCGCTGACCAACCTGTCGCTGCAGATTGGCGTGGGCGAGTTACGCTGCGTAATTGGGCCGAACGGCGCCGGTAAAACCACCCTGATGGACGTCATCACCGGCAAAACCCGGCCGCAGAGCGGCAGGGCGCTTTACGATCAGTCGGTGGACTTAACAACCCTCGATCCCATCGCCATCGCCCGCCAGGGCATCGGACGCAAGTTTCAGAAACCGACGGTCTTTGAGGCGCTAACGGTGGCAGAGAATCTCGAACTGGCAATGAAAGGTGATAAATCGGTGTGGGCCAGCCTGCGGGCGCGCCTGAACAGCGAGCAGGCCGACCGAATCAGCGAAACCCTGCGCCTGCTGCGGCTGGAGGGCGAACGCTATCTTCCGGCGGGGCTGCTGTCTCACGGGCAAAAGCAGTTTCTGGAAATCGGCATGCTGCTGGTGCAGGAGCCGCATCTGCTGCTGCTGGATGAACCCGCCGCCGGGATGACCGATGCGGAGACAGAATATACCGCCGAGCTGTTCCGAACCCTTGCCGGGCAGCATTCGCTGATGGTGGTCGAGCATGATATGGGCTTTGTCGAGACCATCGCCGACAGGGTGACGGTGCTGCATCAGGGACAGGTGCTGGCGGAAGGGTCGCTGCGCGAAGTGCAGGCCAACGAACAGGTGATTGAAGTTTATCTCGGACGCTAAGGAGCGCGGATGTTACAGGTTAATCAACTACATCAATATTATGGCGGCAGCCATATCCTGCGTGGAGTGGATTTTGCCGCTCGCCAGGGCGAGATCACCTGCCTGCTCGGGCGCAACGGGGTGGGGAAAACCACCTTGCTGAAGTGCCTGATGGGGCTGATCCCGGCGCGCAGCGGCGAGGTGCTGTGGCAGGAGAGGAATATCACCCACCGTAAACCGCACCAGCGGGTGCAGTCGGGGATCGCCTACGTGCCCCAGGGGCGGGAGATTTTTCCGCGCCTGACGGTCGAGGAGAACCTGCTGATGGGGCTGTCCCGCTTTCCCGCCCGCGACGCGCGCGCGGTGCCGGAAGAGATTTATCAGCTGTTTCCGGTGCTGAAAACCATGAAGCAGCGGCGCGGGGGCGATCTTTCCGGCGGGCAACAGCAGCAGCTGGCCATTGGCCGCGCGCTGGCCAGCCGTCCGCAGCTGTTGATTCTTGATGAACCGACGGAGGGCATTCAGCCGTCGGTGATTAAGGAGATTGGCGAGGTGATTCGCCAGCTGGCGAACCGCGGGGATATGGCGATTCTGCTGGTAGAGCAGTTCTATGATTTCGCCGCCGGTCTGGCGGATCGCTATCTGGTGATGTCGCGCGGCGCAATTATTCAACAAGGTTACGGTGGCGATATGGAAGCCGAAGGCGTCCGCGGGATGGTCACCATTTAACTCGCCCCGGATGGCGGCCTCCCCCCGGCTCGCGCTGCGCTTAGCCGGGCTACAGGTATACAGCAGTCTGCTGGCCCGTAGCCCGGGCAAGGCGCTTGCGCCGCCCCCGGGAAAAGCGCGCAGAGGGCTATTTGCGCAGCAGCCGCTGCAGGCGCGCCTGACGCCAGCGATTAATCCATTCGCCAAAAACAAACAGGCGCAACCCTTTAACCACCAGCAGCGCTCCCCAGACGATCGCCACCCATGCGGACCAGTAGCTCTCTGCGCCGCTCAGCCAGTTCAGCAGCGCCAGCAGAACGCAAACGACGACGGCCACCGTCAATGAACGGTAAAAACGGCTCTCGCGTTCGACACGCGCTTTGGCTTCCTCAATACGTAAATCCAGCGACGCTTCGTGGCCCGCCGGCGATTCGCCGCTAATCTCGGCGACGTTAACTTCAAATACCGCCGCAAGCGCGCTGAGCGTCTCGAGGCCGGGACGGTCGCCGTTCTCGATGCGCTGAATGGTGCGCACGCTGACGCCGGCCAGTTCGGCAAGCTGCTCCTGCGACCAGGCGCGCTGCAAACGTAATTGTTTAACCTGATGACTACTGTTCATTGTTTCTATCTCCGGGTGAAAACCTGAGATGGAGTATCATCGAGCGGGCTGTCGGGCACCACGATCGAAACCCGACAGGGACGCGACAGCAACCTGACAGCCGCACGGCGCCTGGTATCAGGCGCGGGCGACCGCGCTACCGTTCCACGGACGAACGTTCATGCCGCGGAAAATCATCAGCCATGCGGCGATAATCGCCAGCATCAATATCACAAACAGCGACCAGTGCGGCAGATGGGTCAGAATCGTTCCGGTCAGCATCGGGTTAAACGCCGCCCCCAGCCAGCCCAGCGACTGGGCGGAAAAGTAGCTGGCCTTCATGCCCGGCGGCGCAATGTTATCGATCAGCATATATTCCCCCGGCGCGTAGATAACCTCTCCGAGCGTAAAAATGGCGGCGGAGACGCCCCACAGCAGCAGGCTGTTATCGGAAATAACAAAACCGCCCAGCCCGAGCACAAAACAGACCGTCCCAAAGGTCATCAGCGGGCGAATATTGCGGGCGGTAAGGCGACGA
Source organism: Klebsiella sp. OBRC7 (assembly GCF_000293135.1). Classification (NCBI taxonomy): domain Bacteria; kingdom Pseudomonadati; phylum Pseudomonadota; class Gammaproteobacteria; order Enterobacterales; family Enterobacteriaceae; genus Klebsiella; species Klebsiella sp. OBRC7. The sequence continues at coordinate 185,792 of NZ_ALNJ01000146.1, forward strand.
CCAACCGCATACTGCAGCGCCACCACCACGACCGCGTTAACCGGCAGTACCACCGCAACCACTTTTTCGGCAAAATCGCTGTCCGCTACCACCAGCACATACTGGGAAATGCAGGAAGCGAAAGAGCCACCGACAAAGGAGGCCAGCAGGCCGGAAAGGGTAAACCACAGCAGAGCGCGATCGCGCAGCAGCACCGACGGCGACCACTGGACCGCGTTATCCTGGGCAATCGCGGCGCTGGTGCGCTGCACAAACAGCTGAATAAATACCAGCGGAAGGGCGGCGCAGCCGGCCGCCAGCCAGAACGGCAGGTTAATACTGTGCATGACCAGCAGAGTGCCGATAGGCGGCCCAACGGTCCAGCCAATATTGAGAAAGGTGTAGTTAAGTGAAAAAATCTGCGCCTTCTTTGCCGGCGAGAGTACGTCGGCGAACCACGCTTTCAGCACGGTTGAGAAGACGGAGTAGGCACAGTTAATCAGTGCGAAGAAAAACACCACCAGCGAGACGCTATTGACCAGAGGAATAGCGATAAAGCCGCCAATAAACGCCAGCACGGCGAGCGTCATATAGCGCTTTTTGTCGAACTTATCGGCGAGAATGCCAAAACCCATGCTGAACAGCACCCCGACGATCAGCGCGCTCGACAGCGCATAGCCGATTTTATCTACCTCGAGCTGGTACTGGCGGGTGAGGTAGATCGTCATAAAAGGTAACGTTGCGCCGCGGCCAATGGTTAACAGCAACGACGAAGCCAGCAGCGCTGCGGTTGAGCGCCTGAGAGTCGGTATCATTTTTTCCTTGCCTGATGTGATGTTATTTTTGTTGTCACGATCACAAATAGCACGCTAACCGGGGCTTGTATAGTTCCTGGCGGTGATAAAAAGCACGCCAGCGCCCTACCGAAAATAATGATCTAGGCGGCGGACGAATTATTCTGTAGTTTGATTTTGTTCACAAAAATTCCAATAACAACCGAGGCGGGTATGACGCGTAAAGACGGGCTGCTGGCATTGCTGGTGGTGGTGGTATGGGGGCTGAATTTCGTGGTGATCAAGGTGGGGCTGCATAATATGCCGCCGCTGATGCTCGCCGGACTGCGCTTTTTGCTGGTGGCTTTCCCGGCGCTGCTCTTCGTCGCGCGGCCAAAAATTCCGCTGAGCCTGCTGCTGGGCTACGGCCTGACGATTAGCTTCGGTCAGTTTGCGTTTTTGTTCTGCGCGATTAGCCTCGGCATGCCTGCCGGACTGGCATCGCTGGTGCTGCAGGCGCAGGCCTTTTTCACCATCATTCTCGGAGCGTTTATCTTCGGCGAACGTTTGCAGGGGAAACAGCTGGCGGGGATCGCGCTGGCGATTTTCGGCGTACTGGTGCTGGCCGAAGCCAGCCTCGGCGGCCAGCATGTCCCACTGGTGGGCTTTATGCTGACGCTGGCCGCGGCGCTGAGCTGGGCCTGCGGCAATATCTTCAACAAAAAAATTATGTCGCATGCGAGCCGGCCGCCGATTATGTCTTTGGTGGTATGGAGCGCGCTGATCCCGGTGCTGCCGTTTATGCTGGCGTCGTGGATCCTCGACGGACCGCAGGTTATGGCGGAAAGCCTGCTGCATATCGACCTGCTGACGATCCTGTCGCTGCTCTATCTGGCGTTTATTGCCACTATCGTCGGCTATGGTATTTGGGGGGCGCTGCTCGGCCGCTATGAAACCTGGCGCGTGGCGCCGCTGTCGCTGCTGGTTCCGGTAGTCGGGATGGCCAGCGCGGCCCTATTGCTCGGCGAGACGCTGAATAGCCTGCAGCTGCTGGGTGCGGTACTGATTATGGCCGGGCTGTATATCAACGTATTTGGCCTGCGGATCGTGCGTCCGGGCATGGCGCGGGGATAAAAAAAGCCCCGGTCACGGGGCTAAAGGGATTTTACAGGCTTTGCTGGTTGTAATAGGGCACGCCCAGTTCATCTGATTTATCACTGCCAGAAGCCATGTGATTGAAATCAAAAGGCGAATCATTATGTTCGGAAGGAATAATCATCGCATCCCGGTTGTTGTGGCGAACTGGGGTGCTGGTTTGCTCCGCATAACTTTGGCTCGAGACCAGCGCCAATAGCACGATGGCGGCGGAAGCGAATAGTTTCATGATTTCCTCAATACGTCTTTTTGCAGGCGGTTAACAACAGTTATTTAATGGGAGCAGGTAGCGCGACTCGCCGGGCACGTTGGTAATTCGATACTGATGCGGCGGAACATCGAAATAGTTCTTAAAAGTTCGCGTCAGCGTTTGCTGCGATTCAAAGCCATAGCGTTCGGCCAGGTATAAGATAGGCTCGTTGCTCTGCTTCAGCTTCTGCGCGATCTCGGTCAGCTTACGGCTGCGGATATACTGTCCCAGCGAGTGACCGGTCTCTTTCTTGAACATTCTTTGCAGGTGCCACTTGGAGTAACCTGAGCGCTCTGAAACCTTCTCCAGCGACAGGGGCGATTCCAGGTTATCCTCGATCCACGACAAAATACTATGGATAGTGATGGCGTCGTTATTGCGTCTGGACATCATCTTACCTCTTCTTATTACGACAGAACTTTTTTGAGTAAACACTCAAGAGTGGCCACTTCATCCGTCGACAGATTTTTTGTTAGTTCCTGGTGCAATTTCTGACCCACAACCTGATGACATTGCTCACAAAGGGCTGCGCCGTCTGGCGTTAACTGTACCAGCACGCCACGCTTGTCAGTCGGGTTGGGTAACCGTTCAATCCAGCCTTTACAGACCAGGCGGTCGAGCATGCGCGTCATTGCGCCTGGGTCGACCGAAAGCACGGTTTTCAGCTCAACGGGGGTAATACACACTTCGCAACGAATGGAACAGAGCACCCGGAACTGGGTGGAAGTAATATCCATCGGCGAGAGATAGTCGTTGAGCAGGCGATCTTTTTTCTGGTTAACCATCTGGATCAAGCGGCCAAGAGGGATCATTTCGTTAAACAGGTCGCTTGTACTTTTCACAATGGTTGCCCAGGCAATGACTTAGTTGCGGGAGATATTATTGCCTAGGCAAATATAAGTCAACCTGATGAATTAGCCGATGCCACGATTTGCTAAAACGAATTGTTGTGAGGCAGGTCACTCTATTCCACGTTGTTCTCTTATGATTTGAAGGAAGGGTGAATGCGTCCTGAGGAGAACGGGTACAATCTGGCAACAGACGATATACTCAGCACGCGTCATTTTTTTGATAATCCAATATTGACAGGACCTTAATTCACTATGATGGATCTTTTTAAAGCGATAGGCCTGGGACTGGTAGTGATTCTACCGCTGGCGAACCCGCTGACTACCGTGGCGCTGTTCCTTGGCCTGGCCGGGAATATGAATAACGCCGAGCGTAACCGTCAGTCGCTGATGGCCTCGGTTTATGTGTTCGCCATCCTGATGGTCGCCTGGTATGCCGGCCAGGTGGTGATGAACACCTTCGGAATATCGATTCCCGGTCTGCGTATTGCCGGCGGCCTGATCGTCGCCTTTATCGGCTTCCGCATGCTCTTTCCCCAGCAAAAAGCCCATGATTCGATGGAAGCTAAGCTGAAATCGGAAGAGCTCGAGGATGAACCGACGGCGAATATCGCGTTCGTTCCGCTGGCGATGCCAAGCACCGCAGGGCCGGGGACAATCGCGATGATTATCAGCTCAGCGTCTACGGTAAAGCACGGGGCGAGCTTCCCGGACTGGGTTGTGCTGGTCGCGCCGCCGATTATTTTTGCCCTGGTCGGGATTATCCTGTGGGGCTGTCTCCGCAGCTCCGGGGCAATCATGCGTCTGGTCGGGAAGGGCGGCATTGAGGCGATTTCCCGCCTGATGGGCTTCCTGCTGGTCTGTATGGGCGTGCAGTTTATTATTAACGGCGTGCTGGAGATTATTTCCACTTATCACGCCTGACGGTCATCGCCGTCCTGATATCAGACGTAAAAAAACCTGCCGATCTCACGACCGGCAGGTTTTTTTTGCAGCACGATCAGGAGTGATGCGGCTGCTGATCTTCCAGCGATACCGGCCAGCGGCGGAAAATCATCACCGCCCACACTAACGCGACGACCGCAGGGATCGCCCCAACATAGCCAATGGACGCCATTGACAGATGGGTACTGACCTGGCTGCCCACCAGCGCGCCCGCGCCGATGCCGATATTAAAGATCCCCGAAAATAACGACATTGCCACGTCTGTCGCGTCCGGCGCCAGCGCCAGCACTTTGACCTGCATACCGAGACCGATAATCATGATCGCCATGCCCCAGAAGACGCTCAGCAGCATCAGGTGGTTGGCGTTGTGCGAGGCGGGCAGCAGCAGCAGCAGGCACGCCAGCAGCAGGCCAATCGCCGCGTTAATTAACCCGGACGCATGCAGGTTGCCGAGCTTACCAAAGAGGATGCTGCCGACGATGCCCGCGCCGCCCAGGGTCAACAGTAGCACGGTAGCGAAGTTGCCGCTCAGGCCGGCGACCGTCTGAACGAACGGTTCAATGTAGCTGTAGGCGGTATAGTGCGCGGTCACCACAATCACCGTCAGCAAATAGATGCTCAGCAGCGCAGGGCGACGGAACAGCACCGGCAGGCTTTTCAGCGACCCTGAGTGCTCGCTCGGCAGCTTAGGCAGCAGCTTGATCAGGCAAACCATGGTAACCAGCGCGCCGAGGCCGATGACCAGGAACGTGGTGCGCCAGCCAAAGTATTGCCCGACGATACGGCCAATCGGGATACCGAAGACCATTGCCAGCGCGGTACCGGTGGCAATCAGGCTCAGCGCCTGCGCGCGTTTACCCGCAGGCGCCATTCGTATAGCCAGCGCCGAGGTGATCGACCAGAACACCGCGTGGGCAAAGGCGATACCGATACGGCTGATCACCAGCACGTTGAAGTTCCAGGCCAGGAACGACAGCACGTGGCTGGCGATAAACAGGATAAACAGGCCAACCAGCAGGCGGCGGCGCTCCATCTTGCTGGTCAGCAGCATAAAGGGCAGCGACATCAGGGCGACAACCCAGGCGTAGATCGTCAGCATAATCCCAACCTGCGCCGTTTCCATGCCAAAGCTGTCGGCGATATCCGACAGCAGGCCCACGGGCGCAAATTCGGTGGTATTAAAGATAAATGCCGCAATCGCAAGCGTGACTACGCGCAGCCACGCGACCTTGCGTGAAACCGTATTTGTCATCATAAGTTCAGGGCTGGTTACAAAGAGGAAAGAAGTGGAACGATCTTAAAACGATTGCTGCTGAAAATACAACCATTTTGTGATCTACATCTCATTTTCGCTTCAGCCAGATTTTCGCCACTAACGGATTAATTTTTCTATTAAACGTGTGGATTTCTCACGTTTATGTCATGTTATCGATAAGTAAAAAAAACAGAGGGACTGAACAATGCAGGAAATTAGCTTTTATCTGGTGGATGCCTTCAGCGATCGGAGCTTTGGCGGCAACGCGGCGGCCGTTTGCCCGCTGACAGAATGGCTGCCGGACGAAACGCTGTTGAAAATGGCGCAGCAGCACAATCAGTCGGAGACCGCGTTTTTTGTGCGTACGGATGAGGGGTATGAGCTGCGTTGGTTTACGACGCTGTACGAAATCAACCTCTGCGGCCACGCGACCCTGGCGGCCTCGCACGTCATTTTTGAATATTTTGACCACCCCTCATCGACAATCGTTTTTAGTACCCGCTTTGTCGGCGAGCTTCGCGTCACGCGCAGCGGCGACTGGCTGACGCTGGATTTCCCGGCCTGGGCGACGACCGCCGTTGAGCAGCCGCCTGCGGAGCTGCTGGCCGGGCTGGGGCTGAGCGACGCGGTGGAAGTCCGCGTGGCGCGTGATTACCTGGTGGTTTTAGCCGACCGCCAGCAGGTGGAGGCGGTGCGTCCGGATATGCAGCTGCTTGAGCGCCTCGGCAAAATGATCTGTATCAGCGCCCCGGACGAAGAGTATGACTTTGTCAGCCGTTTCTTCTGTCCGGGCGAGTCGGTGGCGGAAGACCCGGTCACCGGCTCGACGCACAGTATGCTGATTCCCTACTGGGGCGAGAAGCTCGGCAAAACGGACATGCAGGCGCGGCAGGTGTCGGCCCGCGGCGGCGACCTGCGCTGCCAGTGGCGGGGCGACCGGGTTCTGATCGGCGGTCAGGCGACCACCTACTTAATCGGCACGATTACGCTTCGCTAAGGAGGGACGGTGACGGAAATTCCTTTTTATCTGGTGGCGGCGTTCAGCGACCAGCCTTTCGCCGGCAACCCGGCTGCGGTATGCCTGCTTAAAAAGTGGCTGCCGGATGAGCTGCTGCTCAAAATGGCGCAGCAGCACAACCAGTCGGAAACCGCGTTTGTGGTACCTGAGAGCGATGGTTTTGCGCTGCGCTGGTTTACCACCCGCAATGAGGTCAACCTCTGTGGCCACGCCACGCTTGCCAGCGCGCACGTGATATTTCATCACCTGGATTATCCTGACGCGGTCATTCACTTCGTGACCGCTTCCGGTCGGCTGACCGTGAGCCGCGAGGGCGACTGGCTAACCCTGGATTTCCCGGCGGGAGAAACGGAAGAGCGCGAGCCGCCCGCGGAGATGCTCTCCGCGCTGGGGGTTGAGCGCTACCTGCATGCCCGCAAGGGGCGCGCATGGCTTATCGAACTGGCCTCCCGTGAGCAGGTCGAAGCCCTGCGGCCGAATATTGCTGCGATGACGCCCGGCGAACATAAAGTGACCGTGACCGCCGCGGGCAGCGGCGAATATGACTTCGTTAGCCGCTTTTTCTCACCCGGTGAAGCAGTGTGGGAAGATCCGGTAACCGGTTCGGCGCATACTATGCTGATCCCCTACTGGAGCGCAAAGCGGGGTAAAACTCAGCTGCTGGCGCGCCAGGTTTCCGCGCGCGGCGGCGATATGCGCTGCGAGCTGAAAGGAAAACGCGTATTGATGAGTGGCCAGGCGGTGACCTATTTAAATGGCGTCATCACGCTACGCTAACTCACCCGTCATCATAAGATGGGATCGGCAGCAGACCCGCCGATCCCGAATCCGAGTGGGTTACCCGGCAAACTTATCCTGCGCGCTATTCCTGCGTAACCTGCAGGAAAAATAGGCCATCACGGTAGACGGGCGATACTGGCTTTAATCACTTCGATAGAGTGGCGGAATTTCTCCGCTTCATCATCGGCCAGCTGCAGCTCAATAATCTGCTGCACGCCGCTTTGCGTCAGCACCGCGGGAACGCCAGCCGCCGCGCCGGTTACGCCATATTCCCCGTCAAGAATGCACGACACCGCCAGCGCGCGATGGCTGCCGGTGAAAATATTGCGGCAGATTTCGGCGATGGTTCCGGCGACGCCGTACTCCGTGCAGCCTTTGCCGGCGTAAATCTCAAACCCCAGCTTGCGCACCTTTTCGGCAATCAGCTCCCGGTCGAGAGCCTGGCCGGTATGTTTTTGGTAAACATCGGCGATGGCGGAGCCGTAAACCGCCGAGTGTGACCACACCGGAAACTGGGTATCGCCATGCTCGCCAAGAATAAAGGCGTCGATGCTTTGCGCGCCGATATCCAGCGCCTGGGCCAGTACCCGGCGTAAGCGCGTCGTGTCCAGCCAGACGCCGGTACCCAGCACCTGGCCGCGCGGCAGTCCCGAAAGCTGCCACACCTGCCAGGTGATGATGTCGCAGGGGTTGGTGGCAACCAAAAAGATGCCGTTGAAGCCGCCGCGCATCATCTGCGGGACGATACTTTTGACGATTTTTGCCGTGTTGGTCAGTTCGTCCAGCCGGGTTTGACCCGGCTTGAGCGCGCCGCCGGAAACGGTGATAACCGCGATATCGACATCGGCGCAGTCGCTGGCTTCCCGGGTGGAAATGGTCATCATGCCCGGCATGTAGGCGGCCGCGTCGCTCAGGTCCTGAGCGTGCGCCTCGGCGCGTGAGGTATTGAGATCGACAAGGATCAGCTCCTCGCAAATATTCTGGTTTAACAGGGCGTAGGCCGCTGAGGCGCCGACGTTTCCGGCCCCGATAATCATCACCTTGCGCGCTTTGGTATTCATCGTATTTTCCTGATAAAAGACGTTATGTCGCAAAATTACTGCCTCTCAAGGGGGGAGCGCAAGTCGGGTCAGAAGCTATAAGTTAATGCTATGGCGGCTCCGCGGACGCCCCGCGCTACAGTACGCTCAAAAAAGGAGCTTCTTTATGTACACTATCGCCGCGACCCCGCTAAATCACCCGGATCTGACCGCCTTAATTGCCGAGCTGGACGCATACCAGCAGACGCTCTACCCGGCGGAAAGCAATCATCTTATCGACCTGAGCGCGCTACCGGCGGCGTCGGTCATCGCGCTCATTATCCGCGATGGGCAGCACCGGGCCGTCGGCTGTGGGGCCATCGTGCTCGGTGAAGAGGGGGTTGGCGAGATGAAAAGGGTGTTTATTCATCCGACCCATCGCGGCCAGCAGCTGGGGGAAAAACTGCTGGCGGCGCTGGAGAAAGAGGCGATAAATCGCGAATGCCATACCGTACGCCTGGAAACGGGTATCCATCAGCACGCCGCCGTCGCGTTATACACGCGCAATGGCTACCAGACCCGCAGCGCCTTTGCGCCGTATCAGCCGGATCCGTTAAGCATTTTTATGGAGAAGCTGCTGCTTGTCGATCTTCGTTCAGCAGCGCTATAAACGCCTCGAGCTGGCGAGTTTTCGCCCCGCGCCGCCAGACCAGCCAGGTCGTCAGCCAGCGCCACTCTTCGGCCAGCGGCCAGGCGGATACCTGCTGATGGCCCGGCATACTCTCCAGCATGCTGCGCGGCATCAGCGCCAGTCCGGCGCCGGCAATGACGCAGGCCAGCATCCCGTGGTAGGACTCCATCTCATGGATCCGCCCCGGGGTGGCGCGATCGGCGTGGAACCAGCTCTCAAAATGACGGCGATAGGAGCAGTTGGCGCGAAATGCGTAGACGCTGGCGCCGTTCACTTCGCTGGCGCGGGCAATGGGCGGGTGGCCAAAGGGCGCGACGATCATCATCTCTTCCGGGAACACCGGTAACCCTTCCAGCCCCGGGTGCACCAGCGGACCGTCAACGAACGCCGCGCTCAGATTTCCCTCAAGTACGCCGTCGATCATGGTGCCGGAAGGACCGGTGGAGAGGGCGAGGTGAATCTTGGGATAGCGCTGATTAAAGTGCGCCAGGGTAGGGGAAATGCGCACGGCGGCGGTACTCTCCAGCGAGCCGAGCGAAAACAGCCCCTGAGGTTCATCTCCGGCGACCACCATCCTCGCTTCATCAACAAGGGCGAGGATTTGCTGGCTATAGCGTAAAAAGCTGTGCCCGGCGGGGGATAACCGCAGCCGCTGATTTTCGCGAATAAACAGTTCGACGCCGAGATCCGCCTCCAGCTGGCGGATGCGTGTGGTCAGGTTTGACGGCACGCGATGCACCTTCTGCGCGGCCTGGGTAATGCTGCCGGTGCTGGCGACGGCGTTGAACATCTCAAGCTGGGTCAGATCCATAGTGTTCTTCTTTTATGAATGGGTTGCTTAATATTATTCATTTTTAATGAAAGGAAGGGTAAGCCAGAATAAGGTCACTTCGCAATCAACACAGAGAGAAAAACGATGAATTTATCTGCTACTCATGCGCTTTCCGTGAGTCCGACCACCGGTGAAACGCTGTCGTCTCTGCCCTGGGCCAGCGAACAGCAGGTCGATGCGGCCATTGCCCTTGCGGAACAGGGGTATCGTCAGTGGCGCAACGTCAGCGTGGCGGAGCGCGCGGCGACGCTGCGTAACGTCGGTAGCGCGATGCGCGCCCGTGGCGAAGCGCTGGCGCAAATGATTAGCCGCGAAATGGGTAAACCGATTGCCCAGGCGCGCGGCGAAGTGGCTAAATCCGCCAATCTTTGTGACTGGTATGCTGAACACGGCCCGGCGATGCTCAATACCGAGGCGACGCTGGTTGAAGACAATAAAGCGGTGATTGAGTACCGCCCGATGGGGGCTATCCTCGCTGTCATGCCGTGGAACTTCCCGGTGTGGCAGGTGCTGCGCGGCGCGGTGCCCATTCTGCTGGCGGGCAACAGCTATCTGCTTAAGCATGCGCCAAACGTGCTGGGCAGCGCGGCGATGATCGGCGAAATTTTTGCCGCTGCGGGCGTGCCGGACGGCGTCTTTGGCTGGGTGAACGCCACCAACGATGGCGTTTCGCAAATGATTAACGATCCGCGCATCGCCGCGGTGACCGTCACCGGCAGCGTGCGCGCCGGGAAGGCCATTGGCGCACAGGCCGGCGCGGCGTTGAAAAAATGCGTGCTGGAGCTGGGCGGCTCCGATCCCTTTATCGTGCTTAACGATGCCGACATTGACGAGGCGGTGAAAGCGGCGGTGATAGGTCGCTACCAGAATACCGGGCAGGTCTGCGCCGCGGCGAAGCGTTTTATCGTCGAAGCGGGCATCGCCGAGGCCTTTACGCAGAAATTTGTCGCCGCCGCTGCCGCGCTGAAAATGGGCGACCCGCGCGATGAGCAGAACTATATTGGGCCGATGGCGCGGTTCGATCTGCGCGATGAGCTGCACGAGCAGGTGCGCGCGACCCTAAAAGAGGGGGCGACCCTGCTGCTGGGGGCGGAAAAAATCGAAGGCGCCGGCAACTACTACGCGCCGACGGTGCTCGGAAACGTTACCGCGGAGATGACCGGTTTCCGCGAGGAGCTGTTTGGCCCGGTGGCGACGATTACCGAAGCCCGCGATGCCGATCACGCGCTGGCGCTGGCTAACGACAGCGAATTTGGCCTTTCAGCAACGGTTTACACCACCAGTGAAGCGCAGGCCCAGCGTTTTGCCGATGAGCTGGAGTGCGGCGGGGTGTTTATCAACGGCTACTGTGCCAGCGATGCCCGCGTGGCGTTCGGCGGCGTGAAGAAAAGCGGATTTGGCCGCGAGCTCTCCCATTTTGGACTGCATGAATTCTGCAACGTGCAGACCGTCTGGAGAGATCGCCGCTAGCCTGCGGTAAAATCCCCGGGTTGCGGCTAGCGCCTTACCCGGGCTACCGATTCGTGCGATTTGCCGGTTTGGTAGCCCGGGCAGGCGCCCCGCTGACGAGCGAACCATCCCCCTGGCGACGCGAGGGCGAGAAAGAGGCTGTTTCTTCGCGTCCCGTGCGCCTATAATTACCGCCCGAATTTTGTTGTTGGCAAGGAGCCGCGCGTGGCGACGGTAATGAATAACGCAATGCTCGATGCCATTTTGGCTGAAGTCAGGCCGCTGATTGGTCGCGGTAAAGTGGCGGACTATATTCCGGCGCTGGCCAGCGTCAGCGGCGATAAGCTCGGCGTGGCTATCTGTACGGTCGACGGTCAGCACTACAGCGCCGGCGACGCGCACGAGCGCTTCTCTATCCAATCTATCTCGAAAGTCCTGAGCCTGGTGGTCGCGATGAACCACTATCAGGAAGAGGAGATCTGGCAGCGGGTAGGTAAAGATCCCTCCGGCCAGCCTTTCAACTCGCTGTTGCAGCTGGAAATTGAACAAGGCAAACCGCGCAACCCGTTTATTAATGCCGGGGCGCTGGTGGTCTGCGATATGCTGCAAAGTCGTCTCAGCGCGCCTCGCCAGCGGATGCTGGAAATCGTGCGTCGTCTGAGCGGTGTGGGCGATATCGCCTATGACCCGGTGGTTGCCCGCTCGGAGTTCGACCATTCGGCGCGCAATGCCGCGATAGCCTGGCTGATGAAATCCTTCGGTAATTTCCATAACGATGTCGCCACGGTGCTGCAAAACTATTTCCACTACTGTTCGCTGGAGATGAGCTGCGTAGAGCTGGCGCGCACCTTTCTGTTTCTTGCCGACCGAGGTATCGCTCCGCACCTTGAGTCGGCGGTTATCGCCCCCATTCAGTCGCGGCAGGTCAACGCGCTGATGATGACCAGCGGCATGTATCAGAACGCCGGTGAATTTGCGTGGCGCGTTGGTTTACCGGCGAAATCCGGCGTCGGTGGCGGGATTGTGGCCATCGTTCCGCAGGAGATGGCGATTGCGGTCTGGAGCCCGGAGCTCGATGACGCCGGGAACTCGCTGGCCGGGATCGCTTTACTGGAAAAACTCACTCAAAAACTGGGGAGGTCGGTATTCTGATGGTGCCCATAGAAAACCTGTTTGCCCGCCTGCAGCGCTCCACTTTTCGCTCCCGTTTTCGCCTCGGCGTGAAAGAACGGCAGTATTGTTATGATAAGGGTGCGGAGGTTATCGACCAGCACGCGGCGGACTTTATCGCCAGTCGGCTGGCCCCTGCGCAAATTCCTAATGACGGTAAGCAGACCCCGATGCGCGGACATCCGGTATTTATCGCCCAGCATGCCACCGCGACCTGCTGTCGCGGCTGTCTGGAAAAGTGGCACGCGATCCCGCGGGGGCGCGGCCTCAGCGACGAAGAGCAGCGCTACGTGGTGCAGGTGATTCACCACTGGCTGGTGATCCAGATGAATTCGCCGGACCGCAGCAGACCGTAATTCATCGGGCGGCGGTATATGCCTGATAATTATTCTCATGATATGATGAACCGCTAACTAATTATTAACATAATAATTGCCTGAAACAATTAGACGGATAATCATGAATGTCTCCACTGTCGATTCGGTCATTCACGCTGTTTCGTGAGGAACAGCCCGTGCGTGATGCGCTGGTGTTGTTCACTTTAACGCTACTACTGCATTTCTTTGGCGCGATGCTGCGTCTGGTACAAGAATTGTCGTTCTTCTGGCCGCTGAACGCGGTAATGGCGGGGATTTTTGCGCGTTATATCTGGCTAAATCGCAGCTATTTTTACGCCGTTTGTTTTGCCGCCATGCTGGTATATGACGGTTTAACTTCTCGTTGGGGAATGGGGTTCGCCTCCTTTCTGATCAACTTCTCCAATATTGTTTTTATCGTCACCCTGGCGCAGCTCATTTTGTGGGATAAGCGCCGGGCTGATTCGATGCCGGGACCGATAAATGCGCTAAGCCTGTTTTGCTACTGTCTGCTGGCGGCGCTGCTCTGCGCGGCCGTCGGGGCGCTGGGTTCGGTAGATGTGGAACGCGCCACGTTTATTCCCCAACTGGCGGACTGGTTTAGCGAACAGTTTTCGACTGCCGTGCTGATCCTGCCGTTCATTTTAACCCTCACGCTCCCTTCGGCGTTCGGGCGTTTTCGCCTGCGTCAGCTGTTACCGGCGATTGCGCTGGTGCTGTCGATTGTGCTCGGCGTGGCGGTGGGCGGGGCCGGGAGCATAACCTTCCCGTTACCGGCGCTGATTTGGTGCGCGATTCGCTATCCGCTGCCGTTAACCTGCCTGTTGACCTTTATTACCGGGATTAGCGAAATTCTGCTGGTGGCGAACTCGCTTATCCATCTCTCCCCCGATACCCGGATGCAGCCGTGGCAGCTGTTTTCAACGCGCCTGGGGATTGCTGCGATGCTGATCAGCCCCATCATCGTCGCTTCCAGCGTTGAGGCGATTAATAACCTGGTCAAACAGCTGGCGCTGCGCGCTGATTTCGACTTCCAGACCCGGGTCTATTCTCGCTCCGGGCTAAGCGAAGCGTTGAAACGTCAGCCGATCGCGGAAAACGAGCTGCTCACCGTAATGGTGCTCGACATCGACGGCTTCAAGCAGGTTAACGATCGCTGGGGCCATGAGTGCGGCGATTGTATGCTGGCCCAGTTTGCGCAGCAGGTGCGGCAGCTGGTGGGTGAAGAGGGCATGGTGGCGCGTATTGGTGGGGAAGAGTTTGCCGTCGCGGCACTGACCTCATCCGCGCGAGACGGAGTGCTGCTGGCGGAAAAAATTCGCCAGGGCATCGAGTCGCAAACCTTTACCTGGGGGCAAAACAGGATCCAGCTGACCATCAGCATGGGGCTGGAGAGCCGGGCGCCGGGTTCAGCCAGAATAACGGATCTGTTCAACCAGCTGCTCATGGTCGCCGATGATTCTATGATTCGGGCAAAAAAAGCCGGACGCAATCGTATTTTTACGCAAGAAATGGTCTGAATCGTATATAAGAAAATACGATGGTAATTCCGCTTGTGTTAAATATAAGTTAAAAACATAGTGATGTGGTCAATTTCAAGGAGTTACCTATGACCACATCCTTTTCTCTGCGCACGCTGTCGCGTGACGATATTCTTGAACACCTTCCTGAATTAACCGACATCCTCGTCAGCTGCGTCAACGGCGGAGCCTCGGTGAGCTTTATGCTGCCTTTTTCCCCGGAAACCGCGACGGCGTTCTGGCTGCGAATGGCGCAGAGCGTCGCCGCCGGTGAGCGCATTGTTCTCGCCGCAGCGGATGCGCAGCAGCGGCTTGTTGGTACGGTACAGCTGATTACCGACCAGCCGGAAAACCAGCCGCACCGCGCCGATGTCGCCAAACTTCTGGTTCACCAAAATGCGCGGCGTCAGGGGCTGGCGAATGCGCTGATGTCCCGACTGGAAGCCATCGCGCGCGAGCAGGGTAAGAGCGTTCTGGTGCTGGATACGGCGACCGGCAGCGGAGCAGAAAACTTTTATGTACAGTGTGGTTGGGAAAAAGCTGGGGAAATTCCACGCTATGCGCTGATGCCCGACGGCGAGCTGACGGCAACATCGCTGTTCTATAAATTTCTGTCATAAATTTTATATTGCATACAGCTTTGATCAAAACAGGGTTTCACTTGCGTAAAAACCTGATAACTTATTGGACCAATTACTCAGGTTGTATGACTACTCTATGAGGGAACCCTTGTGAAAACACTAAACCGTCGCGATTTCCCGGGCGCGCAGTACCCTGAACGTATCATTCAGTTTGGCGAAGGTAACTTCCTGCGCGCGTTTATCGACTGGCAGATCGATCTGCTGAACGAGCATACCGACCTGAATGCCGGGGTGGTGATCGTGCGTCCGATTGAGAGCTCATTTCCGCCGTCGCTCAGCACCCAGGATGGCCTCTACACCACGATTATTCGCGGCCTGAACGAGAAAGGGGAAGCGGTCAGCGATGCGCGTCTGATTCGCTCGGTAAACCGCGAAATCAGCGCCTATGCGGATTACGATGAACTGCTGCGGCTGGCGCACAACCCGGATATGCGGTTTGTGTTTTCCAATACCACCGAAGCGGGTATTAGCTACCACGCGGGCGACCGCTTCGAGGATGCGCCTGCGGTGAGCTATCCGGCAAAACTGACCCGCCTGCTGTTTGAACGCTACAGCCATTTCTCCGGCGCGGCGGATAAAGGCTGGGTCATCGTTCCCTGCGAGCTGATTGATTATAACGGTGAAGCGCTGCGGGAACTGGTGCTGCGCTATGCGCAGGAGTGGGCGCTGCCGGAAGCGTTTGTGGCATGGCTGGATGAAGCCAACGCTTTTTGCTCCACCCTGGTAGACCGTATTGTGACCGGCTATCCGCGCGATGAAGCCGCGCAGATTGAAGAGCAGCTGGGGTATAAAGACGGTTTCCTCGATACCGCCGAACATTTCTACCTGTTTGTCATTCAGGGGCCGAAATCCCTGGCCGCCGAGCTGCGCCTCGATAAGCTGCCCCTTAATGTGCTGATTGTTGACGATATTAAACCGTACAAAGAGCGTAAAGTGGCCATTCTTAACGGCGCGCACACCGCGCTGGTGCCGGTCGCCTTCCAGGCAGGCCTGGATACCGTGGGCGAAGCGATGAACGATGCGGAAATCTGCTCATTCGTCGAGAAGGCGATTTATCAGGAGATTATTCCGGTTCTCGATCTGCCGCGCGATGAGCTGGCCTCCTTCGCCAGCGCGGTAACCGGTCGTTTCCGTAACCCGTACATCAAGCATCAGCTGCTGTCTATCGCGCTGAACGGCATGACTAAATATCGTACCCGCATTCTGCCGCAGCTGCTGGCGGGCCAGAAGAAAGAGGGGACTCTCCCGACGCGCCTGACCTTTGCGCTGGCGGCGCTGATCGCCTTTTATCGCGGCGAGCGTAACGGTGAGAACTATCCGGTTCAGGATGATGCCGAATGGATGGAGAGCTATAAGGCGCTATGGGCCCAGCATCGGGATGCGCAAATCACCACCGGCGAGTTGGTAAAAGCCGTACTGTCCGTTGAATCCCACTGGGAGCAGGACCTGACGAAAGTGCCGGGTCTGGTTGATCGGGTCACGCAGGATCTGGATGCTATTCTGCGCGACGGCATGCGCGCCGCCGTTAAGCCATTATGCTGATACTCTGAAGCCCGCTGACGGACGACCAGAATAGCGTCGATTGTGTCGGCCGGGTAAGGCGTCAGCCGCCGCCCGGCACTCATCCGGTCACATTCCTGAAGCGATGGAGCATCACTCTCAACCCGGCAGTTGCCGGGTTAGTTTGGCATTCACATTAGTTACAACATACTTGTGTGTTTTTTTATAAACGCAGGTCTGAAAGATTGTGCCCATTTCGTCCGGCAGCGGAAACAGGGGCAATTAAGAGAAAAAGATGAATTGTGCCTCCGGCGGTTGAACAAATTATCTGACTGGAAAATAATGGCTTATCCAAACGAGGGATGAGACCCATGGTCATTGAAATTCGTGAAGTGTGCCAGCAGGACAAAGCGCAGTGGCTACAGCTATGGGAAGGCTATACCCGTTTCTACGGTAGCCCGCAGCCGTCCGACGTCACGGAATTTACCTGGCAGCGGATGCTTGATTCCGCTTCTTCTATGCTGGGCCGGGTTGCCCTGGCGGATGGCAACGTCGCTGGATTTGCGATTTGTGTCCTTCACGAAGGCACCTGGGTAAAGACGCCTGTTTGCTATCTGGAAGATCTGTTCGTTGCCCCGCCGATGCGCGGAAAAGGCATCGCCAGGGCGTTGATGCAGGCGCTGCAAGCTGAAGGGAAAGAGAAAGGGTGGTCGCGGCTGTACTGGCACACTCGCGCTGATAATCCGGCCCGGCGTCTGTATGATGAATTTACGCCCGCCGATGACTATGTTCGTTACCGCGTGACGCTCTGAAAATCTGAGATTAAGAAGTTATTAAGATTTCCCCTGTAAAACAGGGGAAACGACTCAGGAGTAACAAAATGGAAAAACGCATAGAGACGGTTGTGAACCTCATCATGTTTCTTTCGCTGCTGGCCACCGCATGGGATCTCTCTCTGGTCCATCATCTGTCCTGGTAAACCTGGTCTACGGCGCCTGCTTCCTGCGCTGTAGCGCTCTCTCTCTCTTTTTACACTCCGATGGCGCTATCGGCGCGCGACGATAAACAGGCGCGGAAATGGCAGTAGCACCTTTCCGTTACACTGTAACGGATAGTGCTGTTCCAGCCGCTCCAGATAGCGTTCGAGAAACGCCTGGCGCTGCTGTTCATCAAGTGGTTGTAAAAACGGTCGCAGGCCCGTTGACTGTAGCCATTCAATAATGGCCTGATGCGATGCCAGCGGGTGATAGTAGGTGGTGCGCCAGATATCCACCTCGCAGCCGCTGGTGATCAGCATATCGTAATACTCCGACACATCCGGCAGCGGCTGCCGCCCACTGGCCGGATGCCCCAGCTCTTCAGCCACCTGACGCATCAGCACGTGCGAGGGCTCTTGCCAGTTCACCGGCATTTGCACCGCCAGTACGCCGTTTTTCGCAAGATTGCTGACCAGATATGGGAAAAGGCGCTGATGATCCGTGAGCCACTGCAGCGAAGCATTGGCATAAATGACGTCCGCCGGCCGCTCGGGGCGAAACGCAGTGATATCCGCCTCGACGAACCGGCAGTCCGGTAACCGCCGGGAGGCTTCTTCCAGCATGGCCGGAGAATTATCAACGCCGATAATCGTTGCATCTGGCCAGGCATCGCGCAGCAGAGCGGTACTGTTGCCAGGTCCGCAGCCCAGATCAACGGCCAGCGTGGCGGGATGGTGGGCGATGCGGGCGAGAAGCTCGGCGGCGGGCCGCGTGCGTTCAGCGCCGAATTGCAAATAAAGTGAAGGATTCCAGTCTGCCATAGCGCGCTCCGGTTAAGAGAAACTCGTTCATCAGCATAGACGGCAATGCTTATCTGGCAACTAAACAGAATCAATATGTTACTTTTTGTGACGCTGTCACTTTTCCTTATGCAGGGTTCATCACGGCATGCCCGCCAGCGGTTGGCTACAGTAGGCCTCGCAAACCAGGGGGATGGTCATTAAATGGCGTTAATCATTAAGGTGTTACTCGAAAACCGGCTCGGTAAGGGGCAGGACAGCCTGCTGCAGGCGAAACCCGGATTAAGCCTGCTTGTGGAGGATGAAACCAGCCGGGTGCTGTTTGATACCGGGCCAGACGGCACGTTTCTTCATAATGCGCAGCGTATGGGCGTCTCTTTATCTGACCTGACCGCCACGGTACTCTCCCACGGACATTACGATCATTGCGGCGGGGTGCCGTGGCTGCCGGACAACAGCCGTATTATTTGTCATCCGCAGATTGGACTCACCCGCTACTCGGCGTTATCTCTCGCAGGACGCAACTGGAAAGTCAAAAAGCTGTCGCGAGACATCGACTACTCCCGCCACCGCATGGAGTACAGCCGCGAGCCGGTGGCGATCGGCGAACGACTGCTGTGGTCCGGTGAGATTACGGTTGCTCACCCGCGTGCCTATGGCCTCCTGACGGGTCAATCCCTGGGTGAGGACTATATTGTCGATGAAGGCGTCCTGATCTACCGCTCGACGCGAGGGTTAGTCATTATCTGCGGCTGCGGACATCGCGGATTGATCAATACCGTTCGCCACTGCCAGAAGATCACCGGCATCCAGCAGGTATACGCGATTATCGGCGGTCTTCATCTGCGCAGCGCGCCTCCGTGGGCAATTCGTCAGCTTAGACAATTCTTGCGCCAGCAGAAGGTGAAAAGAGTCATGGCCTGCCACTGCACCGGTTCATGGGGGCGCTGGTGGCTTGCCGCGGATAGCGCACCGGCAACCGGCGATACGTTGGTGCTGGAATAATAATCGCGTTCACTTTTGCTAATTACATATAAATAACATTTTTCTATTAATTAAATACATTATCCGCCGGCTATACACCTTCCCCCAAGGGGAAGGTCAAATACTGATATCCCTTTTTGGTGTAAATATTTATAGAGAAACTTTATTCTATTTAACCTGGAATTTTCTCTTTGAAATATCGTTTAATTCTTGCAGTGAGTGTGATTTAATCCAGCGGTCGTCTAATTGCGAATATCACTATGATTCAGTCACTACAGGCATTATTTAAACAAGCAACCCGGCGCCGGCTTCGTATCCGCGCAGGGCTGGTTATTGCCTGTTGGTTACTGCTCAACCTTCAGCTCGCCGTCGCGGCGCACCATGGCGGCCAGCAGCAGCCCGCGGCGCCGCAGGTGCAGATTCACCATATTGTCGATGGCATGATGAACATGCCCGGCATGGAAAACGTCGGCCAGAAAGTTATCTGTGAGAAGCACTGCGACCCCGATACCGCGCAGCCTAACTCTTTAACCTCTCTACAGCTGAACGCGCTCCCCTCCGAAACCGCGCTACTCGTGGTTTCCCCGCAGCAGGAGACCTGCGCTGAACGTATGGACTGGCGCACGCCGCCGGTCACCGGTCCGCCGGTTGAGATACGCTTCTGCCGTTTCAGGGAATAACGCACCGTTAAAAACATCCATCAGATCTGCCCGGTCTGCGGGCGACTTTATGTTTTTTTCGGAGACTTTATTATGCGTTCGACCTCTATTTTTCTGCTTATTACCAGCGTACTGACCTTTTCCTTCAGCGCATTTACCGCCAGCGCGGAAGACGCCGCGATGCACCATCACACCATGTCCTCCATGGCGGATATGCCGGAGATGAAGAAGGCGGATGATTCCGCCACGCTTTATTCGGCCAGCGGGGTCATTAAAGCCTGGCGCGACGATGCCGTCGTGATTGCCCACTCTCCGGTTACCGAGCTGAACTGGCCGGCGATGACCATGAGCTTTGCGCTCGCTGATAACCACGATAAAAAGCTGGCGGTGGGAGCGCAGGTCGATTTCACCTTCCGCCAGACCGACTCCGGCTACGCGATCGTTTCAATTACCGCGCGATAATTCCGGAGTCATTATGCACATCTTCAATAAGGCGGCCTGCGGGCTGCCGCTTTTACTGTCGCTGATGTCCACCAACGGCTGGGCAACGACGCTCGCGGAGGCCCTGTCGGCGGCGGAAAACTACTCCGCCGAGCTCTCCGCCAACGATCATCAGGTTAACGCTTTGAAGAATATGGCGGATTCCGCGATGCAGCTCCCCGATCCGAAGCTGAAATTTGGTATTGAAAACGTCCCGTTGGGCGGCAATAACGCCGGCCGTCTCACCCGCGAGGGGATGACCATGCAAAGAGTTGGCGTGATGCAGGACTACGTCAGCAGTACCAAGCGTGAACGGAAAGCCGACTCCATTACCGCCGAGGCGCGCCAGACCGCCGCTAATGCTGATGTGATTCGTGCCCGGCTGCAGCGGGAAACCGCCCAGGCGTGGCTGGCGCTGGCGCTGGCGCAGAAGTCGCTGCGCTCGGTGCAGACGTTGATTAGCGAAACGTCCCGGCAAATCGACGTACAAAAGGCCGGCGTCAGCAGCGCCAGCGCCAGTCCCAGCAGCGTGCTGGACGTTCAGCTGGCGCTGAATGCGATGAAAAATGAGCAGGATAACGCCCGTCGCGATGTACAGATCGCCCAGGCGCGCCTGCTGCAGCTCACCGGGAAGGAGGTACGCGATATCTCCGGCCCGCTGCCGCGCATTGAACGTCTGCCTGCTGACGAAGCCGACTTAATGGCCGGGATTAAACTTCACCCGGAAGTGATCCAGGCCGCCAGAGAAGCCGATCTGGCGAAAGCGAAATCAGGTCAGTCGGAAGTCGCGGCGATCCCCGACGTGGGCGTTGAGGTTTATTACGCCCGACGCGGTGATGATTATGACGACATGGTGGGGGTCATGTTTACCGTCGATATGCCTATTTTTCAGGGCAAACGTCAGGACAAAGACCACGCAGCGGACGTCTCCCGTACCTATGAAGCCAACGATCGGCTGACGTTATTGATGCGCGAACATCAGGCGCAGCAGTATCAGCTGATTTCGCAATATAACGCCGCGAAAGCCATTTACGATCGCCAGCAAAGCGAGGTGCTGCCGCTGCTGCGCAAGAAGGTGAGTCTCGTCAATGCCCAGTATCGGGGCGGCAGCTCCGCGCTGCCTGAGCTGCTCGCCGCCCGTCGCGATCTCCTGAGCGGAGAAATTGCCAGCAACAATGCGGAGAAAGCGCTTGCCGATGCGTGGGCCGCTATTCGCTACCTTATTCCACAGGATGTTAAATAATGAAGCTTAAATCTGCTCTTACCCTTGTGGCGCTGGCCGTCGCCCTTGCCGCCGCGGGCGGCTACTGGCTGGGTTCACGAAGCGCGCCGATGCCCTCCGCTGGCGGCGGCCAGGCGGAAACGGGCCGCAAAGTGCTGTACTGGTACGATCCAATGGCCCCCGCTACGCGCTTTGATAAACCGGGTAAATCGCCGTTTATGGATATGGATCTGGTGCCGCGCTACGCCGATGAAGACGCGGGAGAAGACGCCGGGGGCGTGCAAATTAGCGCCCGCCAGCAGCAAAACCTTGGCGTCCGTACGGCGAACGTCTCCCGCCAGACGCTGGCGCTGAAGCTCAATGCTTTTGCTACCGTAGCCATTGATGAGCGGGGCGTTGAAACGGTACCGGCGCTGGCCAGCGGTCTGATTGAGAAACTTTACGTCAACGCCTCCCAGCAGTTTGTGAAAAAGAACGAGCCGCTGGCGGAGCTGTGGATCCCGCAGTGGGCGGCGGCGCAGCAGGAGTATCTGGCGGTGAGGCGGCTGGGCGATAGCGGGCTGACCGCCGCGGCCCGCGACCGCCTGCGGCTGCAGTTTATGCCGGAAGCGGTTATCCGTAGCGTTGAGCGCAGTGGTCAACCGCAAACCCGCATGACGGTGCGCGCGCCGCACGATGGCTACGTCAGCAAGCTGGATGTGCGCACCGGCGCGCAGGTCACGACAGCCCAACCGCTGTTCGAGCTGGCCAGCCTCGATCCGGTCTGGATCGTGATTGATTACCCGCAAAGCCAGGCCAGCCTGCTGCGCGAAGGCAGTAAGGTGACAGCCACCACCGGCAGCTGGCCCGGTATAGCGTTTCAGGGAACCGTCAGCGAACTGCTTCCCGACCTCGAAACCACCACCCGTACGTTGAAAGCCCGCGTAGTGCTGAATAATCCGCAGCATCGGCTTAAACCGGGCATGTATTTGAACGTTGAGCTGGCTGAGGCGCAGCAGGAGAGCGCCGTTCTGGCTATTCCGGAAGAGGCATTAATTGCCACCGGTACCAGCAATCGGGTGCTGATCGCCGACGGCGAGGGGCATTTCCGTCCGGTCGAGGTGACCGCAGGGCGAACGCAGAATGGTCTGGTTGAGATTAAATCCGGCCTCGAAGCGGGCCAAAAGGTGGTGACCTCCGGGCAGTTCCTGATTGACTCCGAAGCCAGCCTGCGCAGCGCGCTGCCGCAAATGGCCGGGCAAGAGGAGGAGGCAAAAAGCTACTCAGCGCAGGGTGTTATTAAGGCCGTGAGCGATGAGGCGGTAACCATTGCTCACCAGCCGGTACCGGCGCTGAAATGGCCGG
This sequence comes from Klebsiella sp. OBRC7, assembly GCF_000293135.1. NCBI lineage: Bacteria > Pseudomonadati > Pseudomonadota > Gammaproteobacteria > Enterobacterales > Enterobacteriaceae > Klebsiella > Klebsiella sp. OBRC7. The sequence continues at coordinate 208,439 of NZ_ALNJ01000146.1, forward strand.
CGATGATCATGGATTTTGCTATTACGCCGCAGCTGCGGGAACAGATGCGGCCCGGCGAGTCGGTGATGTTTCACTTCGTCCTGACCGATGAAGGGGCGCGAGTCACCTCAATGATGCCGCTGAACGGCGCTAAGGAGCAGCCATGATTGCCGCCGTTATCCGCTGGTCATTGCGCAACCGCCTGCTGGTATTGCTGGCGACGCTGATTATGGCCGCCTGGGGCGTCTGGTCGGTACAGCAGGCGCCGCTGGACGCGCTGCCGGATCTCTCCGATACCCAGGTGATCATTCGCGTGAGCTATCCGGGGAAAGCGCCGCAGATTGTCGAAGATCAGGTGACCTACCCGCTGACCACCACCATGCTGTCGGTGCCGGGAGCGAAAACCGTGCGCGGCTTTTCGATGTTCGGCGATGCGTATGTCTATGTGCTGTTTGATGATGGAACGGACCCATACTGGGCGCGCTCCCGCGTGCTGGAGTACCTGAGCCAGGTCCAGAGCAGCCTGCCGGCGGAAGCGAAAGCGTCGCTGGGGCCGGATGCCACCGGCGTCGGCTGGGTGTTTGAATATGTGCTTACCGATAAAAGCGGCCAGCATAGCCTCGGCGACCTGCGGGCGATTCAGGACTGGATCCTCAAATATGAACTGAAAACCGTGCCGGATGTTTCGGAGGTGGCCAGCGTCGGCGGAATGGTCAAAGAGTATCAGGTGATCCTTAATCCTGACCGGCTGCGGGCGCTGAACGTCACCCACGAGCAGGTGATTAGCGCGATCCAGAGCGCCAACCAGGAAGGGGGCGGTTCGGTGCTCGAGCTTGGCGAAGCCGAATATATGGTGCGCACCACCGGCTACCTGAAGTCCATCGACGACTTTAACCAGGTGGTTATCGCTGCGCGCAGTGGCGTGCCGGTGCTGCTCTCCGACGTCGCCAGCGTGCGCCGGGGACCGGCGATCCGGCGCGGCGTCGCCGAGCTCAACGGCCAGGGCGAGGTGGCGGGCGGGATTATCATTATGCGCTCGGGTAAAAACGCGCTCAGCACCATTAACGCGGTAAAGGCCAAACTGGCGGAAGTGCAAAAAAGCCTGCCCGCAGGCGTGGAGATTGTTCCGGTCTACGATCGTTCGCAGCTGATTAAAAACTCCGTCGAGACCCTGACCCATAAGCTCATTGAGGAGTTTATCGTCGTGGCGGTGGTCTGCTCGCTGTTTCTGTTCCACTTCCGCAGCGCGCTGGTGGCGATGATCACGCTGCCGCTGGGGATCCTTGGCGCGTTTATTGTGATGCACTATCAGGGCGTCAGCGCCAATATGATGTCGCTAGGCGGGATTGCGATCGCCATCGGGGCCATGGTCGATGCGGCAATCGTGATGATAGAAAATATGCATAAGGTGCTGGAGCAGTGGCGGCACGAGCACCCTGAACGCCAGCCGTCCTCCGCCGACTACTGGCAGATTGCCCAGCACGCGGCGTCGGAAGTGGGGCCTGCGCTGTTTTGCAGCCTGCTGATTATCACCCTGTCGTTTATTCCGGTGTTCACCCTCGAGGCGCAGGAGGGCAAGATGTTCTCGCCGCTGGCCTTCACCAAAACGTATTCGATGGCGGTGGCCGCCGGACTCGGGATCACCCTGGTGCCGGTGCTGATGGGCTACTTTATTCGCGGCAAAATTCCTGATGAAACCGCCAATCCGCTCAACCGCTGGCTGATTCGCGCCTATGAGCCGCTGCTGGATAAAGTTTTGCAGTGGCCGAAGGCAACGCTGGCGGCGGCGGGCCTGCTGCTGGTTGCCACGCTGTGGCCGCTGGCGCAGCTCGGCAGCGAATTTCTGCCGCAAATTGACGAGGGCGACCTGTTGTATATGCCCTCCACGCTGCCGGGGATCTCCAGCCGCGAAGCCGGACGCTTGCTGCAGCAGACCGACCGTCTGATCAAGACCATTCCTGAAGTGCAAAGCGTATTCGGCAAGGCCGGGCGGGCGGACAGCGCTACCGACCCGGCGCCGCTGACCATGCTGGAGACCACGATTCAGTTCAAGCCGAAAAGCGAATGGCGGCCCGGCATGACCATGGATAAGCTGATCGAGGAGCTCGACAATACGGTGAAGGTACCGGGGATAGCCAACGTCTGGGTACCGCCGATCCGTAATCGCCTGGACATGCTGGCGACCGGCATCAAAAGCCCGGTCGGCATCAAAGTGAACGGTAACAATCTGGCGGAGATCGAAAAGACCGCCGAAGAGATTGAGCGCATCGTGCGTAGCGTACCGGGGGTGACGTCGGCGCTGGCGGAACGCCTCGACGGCGGCCGCTATATCGATATCGCTATCGACCGGGTGAAAGCCGCCCGCTACGGCGTGTCGGTGAAGGAGCTGCAGTCAATCGTCGCCAGCGTCGTCGGCGGCGATAACATCGGCGAAACCATCGAGGGCCGAGAACGTTACCCGATCAGCGTCCGCTACCCGCGCGAAATGCGCGACTCGCTGCAAAAGCTGCGCGATCTGCCGGTAGTGACCAGCGGCGGGGCGCAGGTAGCGCTCTCGGAACTGGCGGACATCACTATTACCGACGGCCCGCCGATGCTGAAAAGCGAAAACGCCCGCCTGTCGGACTGGATCTACGTGGATATTCGCGGGCGCGACTTAAAATCCGCAGTTGATGAAATGCAGAGCGAGGTCGGCAAACGGGTCAGGCTGCCGGAAGGCATCTCGCTGACCTGGTCCGGGCAGTATGAGTACCTCGAGCGCGCCACCGCGAAGCTGAAAATCGTGCTGCCGTTTACCCTGATGATTATCTTTATCCTGCTTTACGTCACTTTCAGTCGCGTTAAAGACGCTCTGCTGATTATGGGGACTTTGCCGTTTTCGCTGATCGGCGGCGTCTGGCTGCTCTGGCTGCTGGGCTACAATCTGTCGGTAGCCGCCGCCGTGGGCTTTATTGCGCTTGCCGGCGTGGCGGCGGAGTTCGGGGTGATTATGGTGCTCTATTTGAACCAGGCGATCGCGAAACGCCGCCCCGAGCTGAACGATCGCGCGCTCAACGAGGCGATTCATGAAGGGGCCGTGCTGCGCGTGCGCCCGAAAGTGATGACCGTGGCGACAATCATGGCCGGACTGCTGCCGATTATGTGGGGAGGGGGCACCGGATCGGAGGTGATGCAGCGTATCGCCGCGCCGATGATCGGCGGGATGATCACCGCGCCGCTGCTCTCGATGCTGGTAATCCCGGCAGTCTATCTCCTGACGCACCGTAACAAACGCTAAAGTACAACGTCCGGGCCAGGCGGCTCGGGCGTGAATCAGTCGGCGTTCTTAAGATCTTCCGCACGTTTGGCGGTGGCGTAGACAAAATCGAGCATGGGTTCAAGGTCGGTATCGTAGCCGGCCTGAATGATTTTGCCGCGCAGCCATTCGATCTCGCTGGTAATATCCGGGTGGAATATATTGTTGTCCTGCGCTTTACGCAGCCACTTGAGCAGGAAATTATTTTTCCCGCGGATACCGCCTGATTTCTTCGATTTTGCGTGTATTTTCAGCGCCACCAGAATGCAGTAATAGAAATGAACGCGCTGATTAAAACTTTGGTGCATGTCTTTATTCCCGCCAGAATCAGGTTGCGGACGGGCATGGACCTTAAACATGCGGTCTCTGATATTCACCCGTACCACCATCGCGCCGCTTGCCGGACGCTGAGGCGATGGTGGCACGGAAGCTGAATTGCCGTCAATTATTGATTAATTTTTTACCCATATTTGCGCCGGTTATCGTTCGACGATGCTTCCTCAGGTTCGCGGTAAAGCAGCGGGTTGTTGCAGGTAAATGCGCAAAATCAAGATAAATGCCAGCGCGACCACCGCCGCCGCCAGGATCACCACGGCGGCAAATCCGCTGATGCCAAAATAGCCGTTAAGCATGACACCCAGCGGGGCGCCGACCGCCATGGCGACGTAGGTCGCCATGCCGTTCCACGAGATCACCCGCGAAGTGTGAATCGCACCGACGGTTTTGATCCCCCAAAGGGTCGCGCCGATGGCGGTAAAACTTTCCCCGACGCCGAGGAAAATACGCCCCACCAACAGCGCAGCGCCGTTGGGCGCAACGAGCAGGGCATGCGTTTTCTCAATGATTCAGGCAAACGCACTAAAAATAGTCATGAGAAAAGAGGATTCTGGGCAAGTCGTGCGCGGCAGAGTATAAAATCTGTTAACGCATCACGGATAATGACAGGAGAGAGTATGGAATACGATTTAGACGGTATGGATGTGCTTTTTGTCGCCGGCTTTGGGCCGATAACGCAATCGACGCCGGCCAGCAGGGAGTTTTATGTGGCTGCGCTTGGCCTGCCGCTAAAACCGATGCCCGGTAACGAAGAGTATCTGCTGACCGAACATGACGCCATTGGCGGGGTAAAACATTTTGCCCTGTGGCCGCTGGCGCAGGCGGCGCGCTCCTGCTTTGACGCCGATCTCTGGCCTGACTATCTGCCGGTGCCGCAGGCGTGGGTCGAGTTTGAAGTGCGTGATATCAACACCGCCACCGACGCGCTGAAGGCCAGAGGCTATCGTCTGCTGGTGGACAACCGCATTGAGCCGTGGGGGCAAACCGTCACGCGGCTGCTGAGCCCGGAAGGGCTGCTGACAGGGATTACCGTGACCCCGTGGCTGCGCGAGGGCAAAGCATAATGGCATGCATGAGCCGCCCATCATCCCCTGCGATCGGCAGGGTGATGGAATGCTGATTTATGACGTATTCGGGCGCCATATTGGCGTCCAGCGCCAGGGCGAACGCTGGCTACTTTTCCGCGTCGATCTGAACGAGCGGAAATGTTCGCCGCTGCGTGGGATCATCATCCCGGACGATCTCCCGGAGTCGGAAATTCCCGGCTGGCTGGGCGATATTTTTCACGAAGCGGCAAGCCCGCGCCATCCTGACGTCCGGCTTATGGAGTAGCGTCTACGGCCAGCTTCTGTTTTGCAGCACCACGCGATAACCGTCGCCGTCGACAAAGGTTTTTCCGTTCACATTCCAGTACGGATTGAACGCGCTGACCGGCACAAAACCGGCGGTCAGCATTTTCGCACACTGTTCCCGCCATTCAGCGGCTTCCGGGTAATAAAGCACCAGCAAATCTTCCTCGCCCGGAGAGGGCTTCACCGGATGATGATGGCAGAGGGTGAATTCAAGATGCCAGCCGAGATCGCGGCGTCCGACCATCACGCCGCTAAAGCCGTCATGATCGGCAAACTGCGCGATTTGCTCCAGCCCAAGGCCTGTGCAGTACATGTGGCAACTGAGTGAAAGGTCGGTGACCGGCCTGGCGATGCGGATAGCGTTAAGCGTCATAACAGCCTGTATCGATAAAGGTTTGGTCGATTGACTGTATCCGCTTTTGCGGCGGCCATTTGTCACAAAGAGCTTTTAACGCGCCCGGCAAAGCGAATTTATTCGATTGTCTCTGCGGCGGGTTTTATCTAGAATCTTCGCTTTCGGAGAGAGAAAATGTCCGTTGCTGATTCCCTTCTTGCTTACTCTTTTGCTGCGCTGTTGCTCACCCTTACCCCAGGCCTGGATACCGCTTTAATTCTGCGAACCGCTACCGTTGAAGGCGGAAAAAAAGCCTTTCAGGCGGCGCTGGGCATTGATACGGGATGTTTTATCTGGGGGGCGGCGGTCGCCTTCGGTCTTGGGGCGCTGCTGGCGGCATCGGAGCTGGCGTATGACCTGCTCAAATGGTGCGGAGCCGCCTATTTATGCTGGCTGGGCATTCAGTTAGTTCTCAAGCCGCGCGGTCATTTTGTTCATCAGGACAGGGCGGCGGCGCCTGCAAGTAACTGGTTTTTAAAAGGGATGATGGGCAATGTGCTCAATCCGAAAATGGGGATCTTTTACGTCTCTTTCCTGCCGCAGTTTATTCCGACCGGCCACTCGCCCATCGTCTGGACGTTCCTGCTGGTCGCCATCCATGTGGCGATCGGGACGCTCTGGTCGTTAACGCTAATCCTGACCAGCCGCTCTGCCGCTCGGCTATTAAAGACGCCGCTATTTATTCGGTGGATGGACCGCGCAACCGGCGGCCTCTTTATGTTATTTGCCGCCAAACTGGCTTTTAGCCACCGTTAAATCCCTCTGGACAAGGATGTCCAGCGCCTCACTCCACATTTCGTTACTCGCCGAAGCATCCCCCGGCCGTTGCCGTAAAGTTTCTCCCCGCAGGCCGGGCGCTGCCGCATGGCGCTGCTTGCGCATCGTGGTAAGCGAAATCATAATAAATAAAGAATTATTATTATTTATTATTCTTTATTTGAGAATAATAATGGAGGGGAGTGGGTGAACGTTTTTGCAACCAGGCCGGAATGGAAGGCCTTTCTGCTGGCGCTGGCCGGTTCGGTCGTGCTGATCGTTGGTATGGGCTATGGCCGGTTTGCCTATACCGGGATCCTGCCGCTGATGCTCAATGAGCAGCTGCTGACGCTGCGTGAAGGCAATCTTGCCGCTTCGGCGAACTATGCCGGCTATCTGGCCGGCGCGCTGCTGCTGGCGAAAGCCAGGCCCGCGGACGCCAGGTGGCTAAGCCTGCTTTCCGCACTGTTGACGCTGGTGTGCCTGGCCTTACTGGCGTTCCTGGTTTCCCCCTTGGCGATTATTGTGGTGCGCGGAATTGCCGGATTACTCAGCGCGGTGACGCTGATCGCCGCCTCTCTCTGGCTACTGCAGCATATGAAGCACCCTAACGGCGCGCCGGTGCTTTTTTCTGGCGTCGGAATGGGGATATTCTTGTCGGCGGAATTTATCTCCCTGGGGAAAGCGCTGGCGCTCTCCAGCCAGCAGATATGGCTGATATGCGCGATAAGTTCCGGCGTGCTTTTTGTTCTCGCGCTGCGTCTGCTGCTGAGCCCCACCGACTACCTTATCGCTTATCAACCCGCCGCGACCGCACACCGCGAGGAGGGCGAGGGGCTGGTGCGGGAGGCGTGGAAACTGCTGCTGATTTACGGCCTGGCCGGCTTCGGCTACATTATTACCGCCACCTATCTTCCGCTGTTTCTCAGCGGTTCGCTGAACGCTATCGATCCGGTGCAGATCTGGGCTATTTTCGGCCTCGCCGCCGTTCCCTCCTGCTTTATCTGGCACCGGCTGGTCATCAAGCTCGGCTACCGCCGCGCGTTTACCCTTAATTTGCTGATTCAGGCAATCGGCGTCATTCTCCCGGCGTGGAGCCATGCGTTACCGTTTTGCATATTAAGCGCGCTGCTGGTGGGTTGCACCTTTTTGGGCACCGTGACCATCGCGCTGTCCGAGGGGCGGCGGCTTAATCATCTGGTTTCGTTCAATATGATTGCCGCCATGACCGCGACCTACGGCATCGGGCAAATCGTCGGCCCGCTGGTTGCCGGAACGCTGTATGACCGCAGCGGGTCGTTTAATCCTTCGCTGAGCGCGGCCGCCATTGCGCTGCTGGCTGCCGCCGCGCTGGTGGCGGCAGGGGCGGGGCGAGCGTCAAAGGTCGGAAGCTGATTCCAGAAGCTGGCGCATTTTCTCGAGGGCGGGAGACGCGTAGCCTTTGCGCCAGATAAGCTGGGTGATCGCCTGGCCAACCGGCCGCAGCTGGCTGGCTTCGGGCAGCGTCAGGGTATCGAGCACGCTCTGCGGCACGATACCGGCATAGCCGCCGGTGGCGACGCAGGCGAGCATCGCGTGATAGGAGCCGACGTCCTGGATCTCGCTCTCCACCTCCTCTGATTGCGCCAGAAACGCTTCCCCCATCGCCCGGTAGGTACAGCCCTCTGCAAAGGCGGCAAAGCGAAAGCGCTGTGGGCTGGCGGGAAGCACCAGCAGCAGCTGTTCTTTAAAGATGGATACGTACTCCAGGTCATCGGGCGGAGGCGTTCCCTGCGGCAGGCTCACCAGCGCGCAATCCAGCGCGGCGTCCAGCACCTGTTGGGTCAGCTGACGGGTGGGCTGGGTTTTGAGGGTGAGCGTCACCTCCGGGCACAGCGCGCGAAACCGGGGAAGCAGCGGCGGCAGGCGGCTGGCGGCGGTGGCGTCCATCGCCCCCATGCGTAAACTGCCGCCCGGCGTCGCCGGATGCAGCGCCTGTCTGGCCTCTTCGGCCAGGCTGAGGATTTTTAGCGCGTAGCCTAAAAAATGTTCACCGGCGGGGGACAGCAGCATCCTTTTATTGCCGCGGGCAAACAGCTTCACGTCCAGCTCCTCTTCCAGCTGGTGAATGCGGGTGGTGATATTGGACTGGGCTCGCCCCAGCCGCTTTGCCGCGCGGGTGACGCTGCGCTCTTGCGCCACCGTTTTAAAAATCTCTAATGTGGTGTGGTTCATGTTTTTATTCTTAATTTGAAAATAATGTTGATCTTATCATCTCTAAAAGAGATTTTAATGGCCCGAACGCACAAATTTTAACAGGGCAAACCATGAGCAACAGGCTTACGCAGCAGCTTGATATTGATTACCCCATTATTCAGGCGCCGATGGCCGGCGTGTCGACGCCGGAACTGGCGGCAGCGGTCAGCGGGGCCGGCGCGCTCGGCTCGCTGGGGCTGGGCTCGGCAACCATAGAGCAGGCTGAAACGCTGATTAACCGGACCCGGCGCTTAACCACCCGTCCGTTTAACGTCAATCTGTTTTGCCACGCCCCGGCGGTAAGGGATCCGCAGCGTGAAGCCCGGTGGCTGGCGAGGCTGCGCCCGGAATTTGCGCGCTTTGGCAGCTTGCCGCCGGAGACGCTGGCGGAAATTTATCTGAGTTTTCAGCAGCAGCCGCGGATGGCCGAGCTGCTGCTCGACCTGACTCCGGCGGCGGTGAGCTTTCATTTTGGCGTGCCGGATCGTGAAACCCTTCGCCAACTGCGGGAAAAGGGGATCGTCACCCTGGCGAGCGCGACCAGCGTGGCAGAGGCGCTGCTGGCCGTAGAGCAGGGAATCGATATGGTGGTGGCGCAGGGCTACGAGGCCGGCGGCCATCGCGGCATCTTTGATCCGCTGGCGCCTGACGGACAGATGAGCACCTTTACTCTGGTTCAGACGATAAGACGGCATACCGATATTCCGCTTATCGCCGCTGGCGGCGTGATGGACGGCGCGGGAATTAACAGCGTAATGAACCTGGGCGCAGACGGGGCGCAGCTAGGGACGGCGTTTCTGCTGTGCCCTGAATCGTCCACGGATGGCGGATACCGTGAGGCCCTTAAAAGCGCGTCTGACGGGCAAACGGTTTTAACCTCAGCCATTTCCGGACGCCCGGCGAGATGTCTGGTTAACGGCTGGCGTGAAATAAACGATCCGCCGCTGATTCCGGCTTATCCCGTGGCTTACGACGCCGGGAAGGCGCTGGCATCGGCGGCGAAAGCGCAGGGAGATCGTCAGTACGGTGCGCACTGGGCCGGGCAGGGAGTGAGCCTGATTCGCGAGCTGCCGGCAGCGGAGCTGATACGCACCCTGGTGCGCGAAAGTGGTTTTTAATCGCGGATGGCGCGCGGCCACCCGCTTATTGTTAACGACGGTGGGCGAGGCCGCGGACCAGACGGTCGCCGGCCATCTGCACGCCCTGCACCAGCGCGACCAGAATGAGCACGGTACCGAACATCACCTCGTTATTGAAGCGCTGATAGCCGTAGCGAATGGCCAGATCGCCCAGTCCGCCGCCGCCAATCACGCCCGCCATCGAAGAGAAGCCGATCAGCATAACGATGGTCAGCGTGATGCCTGCCAGCAGCGTCGGCAGCGCTTCCGGCAGCAGCGATTTAAAGATCACGTGCCAGATATTGCCGCCCATCGATAAAATCGCCTCGATACGCCCGTAATCCACTTCATCCAGCGCGTTCTCCGTCAGCCGCGCAAAGAACGGAAAGGCGCCAATGGTGACCGGAACCACCGCGGCGGTACTGCCGAGGGTGGTGCCAATAATCAGCCGGGTGAATGGGATCAGCGCGATCAGCAGCACGATAAACGGCAGCGAACGACCAAAGTTGATAATCGCGCCCAGCACGGCGTTGAGCTTCGGCATCGGCGCCAGGCCGTTGCGGCGTGAAACAAACAGCAGCACGCCGGTCGGCAGCCCGAGCAGCACGGTAAACAGCGCCGCCAGGCCGACCATATAAACGGTATCTACCGTGCCCTGAAGCAGCAGCGGCCAGAGATCTTCCCAACTCATGCTACTCCGCATAATGGCCTCCCGTGAAAACCGTGGCGAGCGAGGAAATCCCGCTCGGCCTGAGGATCGTGCAGCAGCGACTGCCGTAGCCGCGACCATGGCGCCACCAGCAAATCGGCAATTCTGCCGCTTTCAATAATCTCCCCGTGCTCAAGCAGCGCCGCGTGGTCGCAGAGGGTTTTCACCACTTCCAGCTCATGGGTGATCAGCACGATGGTGAGGTTCAGCTTTTGGTTGATATCCGCCAGCAGGCTGAGCACCGAGGCCGTGGTCTCGGGGTCGAGGGCGCTGGTGGCCTCATCGCACAGCAGCACATCCGGCCGCGCGGCCAGCGCGCGGGCGATCCCCACGCGCTGTTTTTGCCCGCCGGAAAGCTGTGACGGAAAGGCGGCGGCTTTATCCGCCAGCCCGACCAGTTCCAGCAGTTCCGCCACCCGCGCCTGGCGGGCGGCTTTCGGCACTTTGGCTATCTCCAGCGGCACCGCGACATTGTCGGCGACGCTGCGGGCGTGAAGTAAATTAAAGTGCTGGAAGATCATGCCGGTACGCAGCCGGTACTCGCGCAGCGCGGTTTTATCCATCCGGGTAATATCGTTCCCGTTCACAATAATGCGGCCCGACGTGGGCCGCTCCAGCAGATTCAGGCAGCGTATCAGCGTACTTTTGCCTGCACCGCTGCGGCCGAGGATGCCGTAAACGGCTCCTCTCGGCACCTGCAGAGAGACATCGTTTAGCGCCGGTTGGCCTGTTCCGGCATAGGTTTTACTCAGCCCGACAATCTCAATCATGACTGCGGAGCAACCGGGATCACCGAGCCGTTATACTGCTTACGAATGAATTCGGCGACCTGCGGCGAGGTGAGGTCTTTGGCCAGCGCCTTGATGCGCGAGTCGTTCGCCAGCGCCGGCGTTGTCACCAGAATGTTGGCGTACGGGTTATTGGTCGCGCTCTCCAGACCCAGCGCGTCTTTGGCCGGCACCAGCCCGGCTTCCAGCGCGTAGTTGCCGTTTATCACCGCCAGGTCAACGTCATCCAGCGACCGCGGGATCTGCGGTGATTCAATCTCAAGGATTTTCAGGTGCTTCGGGTTTTCCACGATATCTTTCGGCGTCGCCAGGGTGGTCGCCGGGTCGGTAAATTTTGCCGCCAGCTTAATCAAACCCTGATTTTGCAGCAGGAACAGCGCGCGGCTCAGGTTGGTGGTGTTATTCGGTACCGCCACGGTGGCGTTCTCGGGCAGCGATTTAAAATCTTTATGCTTGCGCGAATAGATCCCCAGCGGCTCAATATGGACGGTCGCCGCGACGGCGAAGGTTTTGCCCAGCGCTTTCTCCTGATCTTTCAGATAGGGGACGTGCTGGAAGTAGTTGGCATCGACATCGCCGTTGGCCAGCAGTTCGTTGGCGTTAACGCCGCTGGTGAGTTCGACGATTTTCAGGTCGAGGCTGGGATCGATCTTCTTAATGTAGTTAAGGATCTCGGCGTGCGGCACCGGGTCCGCGGCGACGCGCAGCGCGGCGGCCTGGGCGGAACTCCATGCCAGAGAGAGAGACAGTGCAACCCCTGCCAGTTTAAATGCGGCATATTTCATCATCTTATTCCTTGTGTTGTTGTTATGTTTATACCCGTCATACTTCAAATTGCATGTGCGTTGGCTGCGCGCGCTCACCCGAATCACTTACCAGAGTAAGCTCATCGGGATTCACTGACTTGCCGCCTGCCTGCAACCCGAATTATTTAGGGTCTACACGATCAATTGCTCGGCGCGTTCGCGAAAAACATCCTGGTAGTAGCGCTCGGCGACATCAGGATGCGAACGCAGACGCCCTTTCAGGTAATTCCAGCCCACCTCGCGCAGCAGCGGGTTTTGCGGGTCGCTATCCGGTCCGAGGGCTTCGCGGGCCAGCTCGTCAGGCAGCGTGTAGACGGGGACCACGGCATCCAGCTGGGCGCCGAGGAAAAAGGCGATCGACAGCCGCTGCTGGTCGGCGGGCGGCGAAACGACACGGTGCACCGTTGCCCGCAGATAGCCGTTGGTTGCCAGCTCCAGCAGCTCGCCGATATTCACCACAAAGCTGCCCGCCAGTGGGGTCGCATCAATCCAGCGGTCAGGGGAGACTTCGACCTGCAATCCTTTCTGCTCATCCTGCAGCAGGAAGCTGAGGAAGCCGGAGTCCTTATGCGCGCCAACGCCCTGGGCGCTCTGGGTCTCCTGCTGGCCGGGATAGCGGATCAGCTTGATATGTTCATTGGGCTTATCGCCATACAGGCCATCGAAGGCATCCAGCGGCAGGCGCAGCGCTTCGGCGAAGGCGCGCAGCAGGGTGATCCCAACCTCAGTCATTTCCCGTTGCCAGGTCAGTAATGTGGGTTTGAGCGAGGGCAACGCCTCTGGCCAGAGATTCGGCCCCTGCAGGCGCTGCCAGCGCGGCGCGCGTTCGCTAAGCTGCAGGGCCGGGCGCTCGGCGCCGATATCGAACTGCTCGCGCCAGTCGGGTTGACCGCGGGTTAATTCAGAAGCGGCGCGGTTGTAGCCGCGAAAATGCGGATTGTGAATCATTGCCACCCTCTGCTTTTGATCGTCGGGCAGGGCAAAAAAGGCGCGGGATTGCTGCTGCACGGCCTGCTGCAGCGATTCATCGACGCCGTGGTTAATCAGATAAAAGAAACCAATATCGCGGGCGGCGTGGCGCAGGTCGGCGAGAAACGCCGCTTTTTCAGCGGGGTCCGCGTAGCGGGCCAGATCCAGTATCGGTAAGGTTGTCGCGTTCATTGTGTTCTCCGAAGTCGGTATTCAGGTGTTTTCGTCGATTCAGATTCAGGGTTCGGGGACAACAACAGCGCATGATCGATTCCTCAGTCGGGTGGTTGAAGCCAGCTTGCCTTAAGCGAAAAAAATCAACCAATAACGTTCTTTTCTAATTTATGACCGTGGAGGGTTCTGTGCTTTTGCGAATTTTGGATAAGGGGAAGGCGGGGCGGTTGCGATTGGCGTCGGGAGCCAGTATGGTGAGCAAAATTTTTAATTCAGGTAAAGAGACGCAATGCAGCACCCAAACGATCCTCTGCACGGCATCACGCTGGAAGCGCTGTTAAACGCGCTGGTCGCGCAATATGGCTGGGCCGAACTGGCGAAACGCATCAACATCAACTGCTTTAAAAGCGAGCCGAGTATTAAGTCGAGCCTGAAGTTTTTACGCCGCACGCCGTGGGCGCGTAAAGAAGTGGAAGCGCTGTATATCGATTCGCTGTCCGATATCGATACGGTAAAAGCGGAAGCGCCGGCGGATAATCCGTGGGCACACTGGCAGAAAAAGTAAGGCGCGCAGCGGATAATTCCGCGCGCGCCCTGTGCTATGTGTTACTGAAGATTGCCCGCAGTCAGGCTCTCTTTATCAAAGGCATGGCTGACATCAATATGATTCTGATGCACGGACGTGTCGATATTTGAACCTGCCTCCGGACGCGCAAAGCTATTCTCTGCGGCCATCGCCCCGGACGAAAGTGTAGCGGCTAACAGCAGTGCGGTGACTACGCCGATATTTTTCATATTTTGTTCCTTATTTCATCGTGTTGTCGCTGTCGCCTGTGTCTTCCGGCGGCCCGGCAATATTGTTATATACCCTAAATAATTCGGGTTGCAGGACAACGCACATGCAACTTGAAGTATGACGGGTGAGTTTATTTCGTCAGTTCTGCGGTCATATGCACGCGGTTATTGAACTGAGCGCTGGTGATTTTGTAAGAGGCGCCTTGCTCTGCGGCCTGAGCGGCAATTTTGGCTTCTGCGCGGTCCAGTGTGGAAGCGCTGGCGCTGATGCTCTGTGCAAAAGTACCAAAAGAGATCATAGAAAGTGCGGCAATTGCAACGAAAGTTTTGATGGATTTCATGGTCGTATTCCTTAAGTGTTTTGTCAGTGTTGGAGCGTTGTTGCCCCGATGTGATAAATAATAGGCCGACGACGCGATGATTAAAATCGAAACAATTTGCTCTCATTGTTCAATAAATTTGAATGAAACTATCGGTTACCGCAATCCTGTTTTGCAAATAAGGTTTGGTTACAATCAAGCCTCATTGTCATAACAAATATATAAAAAATTATTTTTTGGCTTTTTGGATTGTGCAAAAGCGGGAAAAAGGAGATTGAAAAACTACGATCAAAAACCGCTATGGTTTTTCAATCGTGGAATCTTTTTCACAACCTCACCGCACTGCAAAATATTACCGAAGGACTGAGATCGATATCTTTACCGGCTTTGGCGTCGCGGGCCCTAACTATATTTACTACTTTATAGAGTCCCTTACCGATGCCGGCGTACTGGCGGGGCTGCCGCGACCCCAGGCAACGGAGGTGGTGCTTGAAAACCTGCTCGGCGCGGTCGAGATGCTGCGCCAAAGCCAGAAGCATCCGCGCCAGCTTCTGGATATCAACAATTCCCCGGCGGGCGTCGGGATCCACGGTCTGTATGAGCTGAACAACAGCGATTTTGCCGCTGGGCTTCAGCGCAGCGTACTGGCGGCGGTCAGACGCACCCGTGAACTGGGACAGCGCTAAAATCCTTCTTCCCGCGACAGATCGCGCAGCGCGCCCGGCGCCTTTCCGATAATGCGTTTAAAGGCGCGGCTGAAGGCGGCATGAGAACTATACCCCAGCCTGAAGGCCACTTTTTCCAGCGCCTGACCCTCATGGGAAATGTACTGCACCGCGAGGCGCATACGCAGCTCGGTAAGATAGCGGGCGGGCGTGGTGCCGGTGGCGGAGAGGAAGCGTTCAGCAAATACCGAACGCGAAATTCCCGCCTCGCGGGCCAGATCCTCGACTTTCCAGTTAATGCCCGGCTGCTGATGCATAACGTAAATGGCTTTGGCCAGCTTAGGATCGCGCAGCACCTGTACCCAGCCGGTGGCGTTGCCGCAGCCGCACTCCACCCAGCCGCGGACAATCAGCGCGGCGACCACATCGGCCAGCCGCGCCAGAATGCCGGCGTAGCCCGCCTGTCGAGTGAGGCTTTCGCGTTCCATGGCCGCCAGCATCGGCGGGATCTCCGGACGGCTGGTCAGCAGGCTGCTGACCAGCATCACTTCGGGCATTGCTTTGACCAGCGGTTGCATACCGCCCAGCTCAAAGTCCATACAGGCGCTGAAGATAATAGCGCTGTCGCTTTTCGCGTCGTCGCAGGCGTTTTTGACGCAGCTTACCGAGTCGCAAACCGGTTCGCTGGGCAGTCTGGACACGTTAACCACCGTTGCCTGGTCATCGGAGAGCAGCACGTGACCATCGCCGTTAGGAATAAACAGCGCATCGCCGCTCTGCAGCATCAGGCGCTGACCGCTGACCATGCGCAGCAGTACCGGCCCCCGGCTGATAAAGTGGAACTGCGCTTTGCCGGGTACGAAGCCGAATTCGACGCCAAAAGGGCGGGAGGTTTCGATGCGGCGGTAGTTGACGCCGGAAAGGCGCATGCCGCGCAGAAGTTCGCTGGTGAGATCGAGGGCGTGCTGAGTCATAACATCATTCCCGGACGAATTATCAATAATCAAGGAGTATGTATCATAGATCGTCCGAACAGAAGCGCTTAACCTTAACGAAATGTTAATTGTTCTGGAGAGATGTTTATGAGTTCCTGCATTGCAGCTGAAGAGAGCCAGGCCAACGCCAGGCCCGCGTGGCGCGCCGTCTATGCGCTGGCGCTGGGGGTGTTTGGCCTGATTGTCGCCGAGTTTCTTCCTGCCAGTTTGTTGACGCCGATGGCGGCAAGCCTGGGCGTTAGCGAAGGCATGGCGGGGCAGGCGGTGACCGCGACGGCGCTGGTGGCGTTAGTTACCGGGCTACTGATCACTACCGCGACGCGAAATATTGACCGCCGCTGGGTGCTGATGTTCTTCTCCGTTTTGCAAATTATCTCCAGCATGATGGTGGCCTTCGCCGGTTCGCTGGAGTTTTTGCTGCTTGGACGCCTGCTGCTGGGGATAGCCATCGGCGGCTTCTGGTCGATGTCGACCGCGACCACCATGCGTCTGGTTCCGGCGGCGATGGTGCCGAAAGCGCTGGCGATTATCTTTTCCGCCGTTTCCATCGCGACGGTGGTTGCCGCGCCGCTGGGCAGCTATTTCGGCGCGCTGATCGGCTGGCGCAACGTATTTCTTATCTGTGCGCTGCCGAGCGTGGTTGCGCTGCTCTGGCAGCTGTGGGTTCTGCCTTCCATGCGTCCGGAGAGCGTCGGCAGCTTCGCTACCCTGTTTAAGGTGCTGCGCCGTCCGGGCATGGTTGGCGGTATGCTCGCGACAATCCTGATTTTTAGCGGCCACTTCGCCTTCTTTACCTATCTGCGTCCGTTCCTCGAAACCGTGGCGCAGGCCAGCGTCGAAGGGGTTTCTCTGATCCTGCTCGGTTTTGGGGTAGCGAACTTTATCGGCACCTCGATTGCCGGACATCTGTTAGCCCGAAGCCTGCGCCTGACGCTGGCGCTGGTGCCGCTGGCAATGAGCGTGCTGGCGATGATGATGGTAACGTTCGGCCACGTCGCGCTGCTGGACGGTCTGCTGGTGGCGATGTGGGGCTTTGCTTTTGGTCTGGTGCCTGTGGGCTGGTCGACCTGGCTTGCCACCACGGTGCCGGATGAAGCTGAAAGCGCGGGCGGTCTGCTGGTGGCGTCTATTCAGCTGGCGATTAGCGCCGGTGCGGCTGGCGGCGGTGCGGTATTCGATCTTAACGGCGCGAGCGGCGTTTTTGTCGGCAGCGGCGTGCTGCTGGTCAGCGCCATGGTGATAGTGCTGTTTGCGGTAAGAGTTAAGCCAGTCGTGAGCGAGGAGTAGGACCTTTCAGGGCTACAGCACCGCAGATTGCCGATAGCCCGGGGAATATGCCGTGACGTGGTATTGCTGTGGCTTCTTCCCGGCTTGCGCTGCGCTTAGCCGGGCTACAGGGCTGCAGATTGCTGGTAACCCGTAGATACTGTGAACGCCTGCAACTCTTTTAACTACTGTCACCTTTTCCGGCTCCCGGATGACAGGCACAACAACGACAGCGCCATCCGGTGCTGTCGTTTAATCCGGCACTCTTTCTTACGCTATCAACAACTCATGCTGTGACGCATCGAACGCCTTTCCTGACTTCAGTACACCGTACGCCACCTGCGCCAGCTTTCGCATCATCGCCCCTATGATGACTTTTGCCCGCTTTCCGCTCTCTTCCAGCCTTTTCCTGAACGCTTTTCCCCACGCCGTATGGTACAGCGCCGATAATGCCGGCATGTATAACGCCTTGCGCAGTTGAACCGGCCCCGCTTTGCTCATCCGGCTCGCCCGCATCA
The DNA here is from genome assembly GCF_000293135.1 of Klebsiella sp. OBRC7. Lineage (NCBI taxonomy): Bacteria > Pseudomonadati > Pseudomonadota > Gammaproteobacteria > Enterobacterales > Enterobacteriaceae > Klebsiella > Klebsiella sp. OBRC7. Next base: position 225,909 of record NZ_ALNJ01000146.1, read on the forward strand.
CGCTGCTGCCCGACTCATGCTGCACCGGCGTCAGTCCCGCATACGCCGCGAACTGCCGCGCTGTACCGAACTTCAGCTTCAGGCCCGTATACGCCAGCAGAACCGCCGCTGTTTTCTCCCCGATGCCCGGGATACTGTTCAGCAGCTTCCGCCGTCGTTTCATATCCGGGTCGTTATCCGTCAGGTCTTTTATCTGTTTTTCGATACGCGTCAGCTCCGCGCTCAGACATCCCAGCAGGATATCAATGCTGGCCAGTTGAACCTCCGGCGCGGTTTCCCGCCGGTTTTTCTCCTGCGTCTGCATCTCTGTCAGCGCCTGATGCCTTAACACCAGGGCTTTCAGTGCCCGCTCTGTCGGATGAGGGGCCTCCCAGGCTGACGGGCGTTTTTCCCGGCAGAAGTGAGCCAGCATACGGGCGTCCACTTTGTCAGTTTTACTGCGCAACCCCTCACTCTGTGCGAAAGCTTTACTGAGGGCGGGGTTGATGATGGACACGGTATACCCGGCATCACTCAGATGCGCGGCCGCGTCTTCCATGTAGGTGCTGGTGGACTCCATGCAGACATGGGCACGGTTCACGTCATGGCCGCGAAGCCAGCGGACCAGCGCTTCGTGTCCGGAGAGGGTATTATCAAATTTTTTACAACGATGCCGGCCATCAGGGCGAAGAATGTCGACATCCAGTTTAGCTTTGGCGACATCAATACCGATGAAGTGGAGTTCATTTTCCATAGTGAAACCAACCTTGCAAATACGGGTTACCGGTGAAAGCCGGTCCATGATACTGTCCGGTTTATCACATGAGAAAGAACGGCGGTCCGGTGCAAAGGATCTACGGAACAGGCGCGAAAGCCTAAGCCCGGACACGGCAT
>NZ_ALNJ01000147.1:0-19281 GCF_000293135.1 Klebsiella sp. OBRC7
CTTATAGTACAATAATTTTCGATATCCAAACTGACCCCATTAAGAGTTATCCAGCATGTATGTCTCTTCAATCAACGATTAGTACGGAGACTCATACTAAACTGGAAATAAATCTCATAATAGCGCTTAAGCCGGAATGACTAGCGCTGTCCGGCAAATAGTCGCGGATGATTCAAGATCCACTTAATAAGTGGATCTTGATAGCATCCTGTTAGTAAACCGCTTGTTTTATAAGTAAAATTCCTTTGGCGGGTGTGTAATATTCAGTAGGCTGGCCGGTTATTTCACGCAGCACCTCAGTGACAATACTATTGACCATTCCCGTCAGTTTAAGCAATTCGGCAAAAGTTTCATTCTTGTCAATTATCTTTCTGGTGCCATTTGGAACGTAGAGCAGCATTGCAGCATTAGGGTTCTGTGCAAGATAATTTAGCCATCTGTGAGTCTCTACAAGGACAGCCAGCTCGTAGTATTGGCTATGTCGGAGATTGTTACCATCTGCGTGGTACATCAGCGAGGCAATATCATAACTACTGAGTTCAATTTTAGTACCCTCAGCTTCACTATCCGCTTTTAGTGTCTTAAGAAAACGAATAGACTTACGCAATCCTCCATTACATTGATCGCATTTGTCTTTAATTCGTTTGATGTGGAGGAAAGGTAGGTTGTAGATACGTTGACGTGTGTTTTTATCTATAATAGTGACCCCACGTTGATCTACATCTTTAGTATGTTGGTACTCTTTGGTATCCCACCAGATGCTTGGCACCACATCCACTTCTCTCTGCAAAGACCCTCCCGTTATTCTCAAAGATTTGGCGTTGTTGTCATCAACATCTGCCGCAGGGAAAGTTGCTTTCAGGGCATCCCTAGCGGCATCCCTGAGTTCAAGGATGACATCCCCATCATTTTTGTTCGTAGGGGTGTAGCGGCCAATACCGTCGCTATCATAAATAAGCATCTGAGTGTCTATAATCAGCAGATCCACATCACTGAAACTTTTAATATGAATATCCAGTGGTACAGAGCCTTGGACACGAAACTCCAGATTAAGATCTAATTTCTTTACCAGTTGGTTCTCAATACGCTTGGCAGTTTCAAAAGAAATTTCGGTATAGCGGTTATCAACCGGTTGCATGGCACCTATAACATAGCGGGTTGCAGAATCTTGTTTTCCCCTGGTTTCCCAACTTTCATTTAAATCCAGGAAACCTTCTAGCAAAGCATAGTTTTCCAGTCCATCAATCCTCTGGTTACTGATTGACTCTCTGGCTACGTTTAATTGATCGAATGTCCCTTTACGACGAGACTTCATGCGTTCAATTCGCGCACTAAATGAATTAGACATTGTCGATCCTAGTGATTGTCATTGTTCCGTAAGTAGCCCGGCCTTGACCGTTAAAATAATGGCCTTCAGCAGATTTGAGTCCGTCGTCGAACCTGAACTCTGCGAATCCAACATGTGAAGTCAGGTGTTCTTCACCTGTCTTGGGTTGGTTGCGGTAGTTATAAAGCAGCTGGTAACCAATTCCCTCGTCATGAATGATGGAGGCTGTCACACTATCCGAATGCGATGATTGAGTTTTCAGATGAATTCTGACTTTGTCCCATGACTGGACAATTCTCAGCTCACCTTCCCAGGGTTTACCACCTTCAGATCGGGTATGGCCTTCAACATTCCAGCGGCCTGCAAGATTTGGCACACATAAAAATTTCCCGAGGTAGGTGTTATGCCAGAGATTTTTATCAAACCATGTATACAACCCCATGTAGATCCCACCGGCGCTAATAAGTGAAAAAACTGAGGCAGGTATGTGGCTGTTAATGTGAAAGTTTTTCAGCCATTCGATTAGTGTGAGTGCTAGTAAAATCAGAACGAACGATATAACTGAGGCAACAATGGCAATATATCGGCCGACTTTACTGCGGTTAAAACCGCAAATCACAATGTACTCGTGACTTTTCATGAAATGGCGTCCAAGTGAGATGAAAACTAAAAAAACTATATATAGGTAATTTTACTATATCAAACCCTAGATATGGATGGATTGACAGTTATTTCTCGGTATGGTTATCAGAACGAGTTTTAAGTAGATCTGGAAGAAGATACATCCAGATTTCAGTCAGATACCGCCATCGTCATGTCAGCAGGAACCGGATTGATTTCCTCGTTTCATAGCGGTCAGGCTTGCCTGAAAATGATACCTTCGCAGGGAATGTTGATTGAGCTGGGCGGTGTCATTTTTCTGTTTATAGGCGGATTACTTGCAACCCTTGGCTGGCAGTGGCCGTTTTTGCTTCATCTTTTTGCCTAGGTTCTTCTGGTTATGCAGCTGGCGTTTGTGCCGTAACAATTGTCCTCTGGGACAGAAAACATGAATGAAAACGCCGGAGAAAGCGAATCGGTGAGTGCGACTCGATTAGCGCCTGTGCTTTTTGCAGCCCTGCTGTCCATGATTTGCTTCTTCACCAGCATTATCATCATTCCGCAGGTGTTTAGCTGCATGGCTATTGGGGCAGCAGAAACCGGATACTTTCTGTCGTTTATCTCACTGGTCGCCGTCGGGGCTGCTGCGATGATGCCGCGCCTCATAGCGCGTTTACGTGAGTACGGAAATCTGTACACGGCGTTTAGCTGCTACGCTGCCGGACATTTCATATTTTCATTCGCTGATAATGTAGTGTTCTACATCGCTGGCGGGGTTTTAATGAGTTGTGGGTTTGGTCTGTCGGTGCCGCTTGTGAATCATATGACAGTCGAGCAGAGTCACGCTCGCGTCCGGGGACGTAACCTTGCCTGGCTTTCTATGGCTATATTCTCCGGCCAGTTTTTATCATCATTCATGGAAATCATCCTAGGAGATTCATCAGTCGTCTTCCGGGGGACCGCGACAATTGCGGTGGCGGTAATTGTCGCTCTCATGGTGATACACCGGAAACGTCGCTTTAAAACGGCATAACGTCTGTCAGTATCAGCAACGCCGACATTGCTGAGCCGGCTTAGTCTGGTGCGGGTACTGAGGGTGCAAATGTCCGCTCTTGGCACGAAGCGGACATACATCACAAGCGCCGTACATACGCTCTATAAAACAACTGCTCCGGCGCTGCGGTACCAAGGGCGAATCCCGGAGTGCTTTACTCAAAAATGAAACGGTGCTTATATGTTCTGGCTTCAGCTTAAATAATTAATCGGGCCTGCAATATACGGGGCCTGCTCAGTGTCTTTGCCGTAAAGGATTAGGTATGGAAATTGAAATTAATTGCTGTAATAACATCGATAAAGCAAATATAACTCTGGCAGAAAAAAAACTAAATATTAAATTTGCGCCTAACGGCACCGGAAAAAGCACCATTTCCCGCGCGATTCAGTGTACGGTAAACGGGGATGAACAGGGTCTCAGCGACCTGCTTCCGTTTAGATACCGTGGTTCTAATCCCGATGCAGTACAGCCTAGGGTAACTGGTGTCGATGGCCTGCAAAACGTCATGTGCTTTAATGAAAAATATGTCGATCAATTCACTTTTCAACCAGACGAGTTAGTAAGTAATAGTTTTGACATCTTCATCAAAAGTGAAGCGTATCACGAGACAGAACGCGAAATCGAAGCCATGGTCGTGGCCATACGGCAGCAGTTTGCTGATAACGTCGGGCTTGAAGAATTCATCACGCACCTGGGGGAACTCAGCGCCGCATTTAAGCTGAGTAGTACCGGGATTGCAAAAACGTCTACCGGTATGAAAGGCTTATCCGCTGGCAACAAGCTTCAGCACATTCCCGACGGTTTGGAATCTTATAAGCCGTACATCCAAAGTAAAAGCAGCGTAGAGTGGATCGAGTGGCAGACCCGGGGGTATGAGAAATTCTCCGCGCTATCCGACGGCTGCTGTCCGTTCTGTACTGGCGACTCCCGTGAAAAGGCCGAGCAGATTAGCCGCGTCAGCGCGGAGTATGATAAGGCTGTCATTAAAAACCTGATCGGCCTGATCGGCGTGCTAGATAAACTCGGCGAATATTTTTCAGAGCCTGCCCGTGCCCGCCTCGCTGATATTACAACCCTAAAAAGTGGGCTGGAAAAACAGCACGAAGAATATCTCGTGACAGTGAAGAAGCAGACAGACAGCCTGATAAATATGCTGAATACCCTTAAGACTCTTAACGGCTTTACGTTCAGCGCTTCAACCAACGTCAAGGCTGCACTGGAAGCCTGTCGCCTAGACGTGAAGTTTTTCCCGGAGCTGCAGTCGGATAAAACGGCCCGCACCGTAGCCAGTCTCAATACCTCTTTAGACGACCTGACGACGCAGGCCGGACGCCTGCAGGGTCAAATAAATAAGCAGCGTCAGGGCATGCAGAAGCTGATCCTCAAGCATAAAACCGATATCAATACCTTTCTGGCTTACGCAGGCTATCGTTATCAGGTGGATATCACTGGGGAAGGCGATAAATGTCGGCTGAAACTGCGCCACGAAGACTTTGAAGGCTACGTCAGCGGCGGCAGCCAGCATCTCAGCTACGGTGAACGCAACGCCTTTGCCATTGTTCTGTTTATGTATGAATGCTTAGCCAAGAAGCCAGGCCTGATCATTCTTGACGACCCGATTTCATCGTTTGATAAGAACAAGAAATTTGCCATCCTGGAGATGCTGTTTCGCCGCAATACCGGTGAGTGCCTGAAAAATGAAACGGTACTGATGCTGACTCACGATGTTGAGCCTATTATTGATACACTGAAGTCCGTCAGGAAGCTGTTCAGTAATCTGGTTACGGCCTCACACTTGCACTACAGCGCAGGCTGCATCACCGAGCAGCTCATCGGTGAAAGTGATATCCGCACTTTTGCTCAGATCTGCCAGTCTGTCACTGACTCTGATAGTGAAGACATCATCAAGTTGATCTATCTTCGCCGACATTATGAAATTATGGACGACCTCGGTGATGCCTATCAGGTGCTGTCAAACCTTTTTCATCACCGTGAAACGCCCATCGACACCCGTGAACCCGTTGTGCAGGGAGTGGGACATCCTGAAATGTCCGCAGAAAAAGTTGCCTTCGGCTGCCAGGCAATCGCCGATCGCATTCCCGGCTTTGACTACCAGGCCACTTTCGTTCAGCTCACCGACCCGGATCGTATACGTGCGCTTTATCTGCTCTGCCGTAATGGCTACGAGAAACTGCAGGTGTTCAGGTTGCTTCAGACCGGACTCGAGAACGCAGTAATACGTAAATTCATGAATGAGACCTACCACATTGAAAATGAATTTATCTGTCAGCTGGATCCTGCCCGGTTTGATCTCATTCCTGAATATGTCATCAGGGAGTGCGACGCGCTTATACTTCCTCCTCCACCGGCAAATGACGATGCGCTGGAAGAAATTGCCTGACCTGTCGGAGGCGCGAGTATATTAATGCGCTTCAGTTTTCAGTGCGGCTCCAGTCAGGGCCAATAACCACCAGCAGGCGATTACGGTCTGTTACCCGGACCGTTTTCCCCTACCGCAGCGACCTGATGAGCTTCCGGCCTCGCGGCTGGGCCTGACATTCAGAGTGCTGACTGTACCAAGGCAGCGCCACCTCAAGGGAGCAGGAAGGCGACAGGATACATGATCTTGCACGGTAATCGGATGCATTACGGTAAGCAATTCCATCACATGAAGATAAACAATGAACCATCCTGAAATTCACGTCAAAGACTGGATTGATGTGGGCAATCGTGAGTGTGTGGTGCAACGACTTCTTCCTCCAGTGTCTCCCGTCGGCGTCTGTATTGTTGTTCTGAATAAAACCAAACCGACCACCCGGATCGCTGGTTGGAAAGGTGAAAAGTGGTACTTCATGCCCAGCCATGACTTTGGTGGCTATGCAGATGAGTATGATCCCTGTGTACGTGAACTGAAACGGGGCCGTCGCTGACCCCACGAGGTAATGTAGTGCAACTGCGTTTAGGCCAGACTACACGTCACAACACAAGGGCTGCATTCTGATGTTGACCATAACGCATTGTGATGTAGCAATGTCCGCTTTTGGCACGAAGCAGACAAACTAGATTATCCGTGGCTATTCAATAAGCTTGCAAAGCAAGGTTTCTCCTTCATGAGGTGGCCTGCTCACTTCGCTTTATCTGGTGATAGTGAACCATCAGGTATTTATTACATACAAGGGAAGGGGGCAGGTTTCATTATTAAAAGGTTAATTATTAAGGTTTTAATAAATTAATGATGAAACAACTCACCAAAGTAATGAAAAACTAAGGTGAGTTGGAATTACACAAGCTCTACTTATCAAAATTCATTCGGGTTATTCTTCAGCTATGTGAAATACCATGTCCTGAAGAACATGACTTACATGGTGATCCATTATGCTATAAAATATGTACTTACCCTTTCTCTCTCCGCGAACAAGCCTTGCACTTCGTAACAACCTCAGATGATGACTGACCAGAGATTGTGATAACTGGAGCGACTCAGCAATGTCGCCTACAGAGACCGAACCACGCATACAGTAAAGCAGGATTCGTAGTCTTGACTGGTCCCCCAGTAGATGGAAAATCTCGGAAAGTTGCCCAATGTCGTTTTGCGAGAGCATTGATAGATCTGGCTCCGCGACATGATCTGTCGCGGAACAGTCTTGTATGTTGCCGCAATCTGATGTGCTGGACATTATGATTCTCCCTCCTAAATTGATAGTGCATCACCAGAGGCCTGATTAATGTTTGTGGCCTGGACTAGAATGGTTATGCTTTTTTCCGTGTTCGTGTTCGTGTTCGTGTTCGTGTTCGTTACGCAGTTTTGTCGGTGAAAGGCTGCATGTATTATCGTTTTGATCGTAATTCCAGTCGATTCCCACAGTTGCATGTTCTATTTTGAACTGCTCATAAAGTTCTTGTTTTACAAGCTTCACAACGTCTTTTACGTCCACATCTTCCTTGGCTCTTACTTCCAGTGTTGCCATCGTCCGACCTGAGGTTATTTGCCAGACATGAATATGACTTACGGCTGCTAAGCCCTTAACAGAACTGATTAGTCTCTGTTCCACCTTGTCTGGGGAGGCATCTTCAGGCGCTCCTTCTAACAGGATGTGCAGCGATTTTGCTAATAATTTCCAGGCACTACGTAAAACCAGTGCTGCGACAAGAACGGAAAGTATTGGGTCAATCGGTGTCCAGCCCGTGTAGTAAATGACAATAGCGGCGACAATAGCGCCAACAGAACCCAATAGATCACCCATCACATGTAAAATAGCACCTTTGACATTAACATGATCGGTCTCACCACGGGTCATGATCCATAATACCAATATGTTGACCAACAATCCTGCAATGGCAACGATCAGCATTGGGCCTGCCAGTATAATTGGTGGAGCTTGTAACCTTTCCCATGCCTCATATGCAATCCACGCCACAATAGCGAAGAGTGTCAGGGCATTAAAGAATCCCGCGATGACTTCAAATCGCAAATATCCAAAGGTTCGTTTGCTATCAGCAGCTCGACGGCCAAAACGGAATGCCGCATAAGCCAGCGCCAAAGCTACTGCATCTGTAAGCATGTGGCCTGCATCTGCCAGCAATGCTAATGAGCCAGAAAGTATCCCTCCAACAGCTTCGACCACCATAAATGTGAATATCATGAGGAAGGAGATAAGGACTTTACGCTCGTTTGCACTGGTTACTGCTGGAGTATGGTCATGCTCGTGATCATGTGATTGTGACATAGGGCCTCAAGCGGTTGGTTATACATGATGCCTTCAATATAACATATGAATATGTGTTCATGTAAAGGGTTTTTATATCCATTCCTTCCACGGCATCGGCATGTTCAAAATAATGCGCTTGACCTTCCCACGATGGTAAGCCTTAAGGTTGTTCTTTATCTGACCATAACGATGAGAAATACATCATGAGCATTCAAAAAAAACAGCATTCTAATGATGGTGAAACTCAAGTCAGCTTGCCCATTGAGGGAATGACTTGTGCAAGCTGCGTTGGACGAGTTGAAGCCGCTCTGGCTAAGGTTGAAGGCGTACAAAACGTAAGCGTTAACCTTGCAACAGAGCGTGCAGATATCCGCCTAAATGCATTCGTTAATCGTATGGCGTTGGTTGAAGCAGTTGAAAAGGTTGGTTATGAGGTTCCTCAAGCTTCTGTAGAGTTATCAGTTCAGGGCATGACATGTGCATCATGCGTAGGGCGTGTCGAAAAATCGCTCCGAGCGGTTAAAGGTGTAAAAGAAGCCACTGTTAATTTAGCGACTGAAAGAGCTACTGTACGTGGAACCGCAGGAGTTGATGACCTCATAACTGCTATCGAAAAAATCGGTTATGAAGCCAGCCTGGTTGATAACCAAAGCCAGAATAATGATAGTGCCGCAGAAAAAAAAGATGCTGAAAAGGTTGCGTTGAAGAAAGATTTAGTTCTGGCGACCGTACTTGCGTTACCAGTATTTATTCTGGAAATGGGGTCGCATGTGATACCGGGAATGCATCAATGGATAATGGATACCATTGGGCTCCAGGAAAGCTGGTATCTCCAGTTTGTATTAACATTGCTGGTGTTGGCTATTCCGGGGCGGCGCTTTTACCTGAAAGGTATTCCCGCGTTATTAAGACTTGGCCCAGACATGAACTCTCTCGTCTCCGTCGGGACTCTCGCTGCATTCGGTTATTCAATGATTGCGACCTTTGCTCCAGGTCTTTTGCCTCAAGGTACCGTCAATGTGTATTACGAAGCTGCTGCGGTAATCGTCGCTCTTATTCTTTTAGGACGATTTATGGAGGCGCGAGCTAAAGGTCGAACGTCTGAGGCTATCAAGCGTTTGGTTGGATTGCAGGCCAAAGAGGCGCATGTGCTGCGTAACGGCATTGTCATCGATATTCCCATTAGTGATGTAGCCCTTGATGACATTATCGAAGTTCGACCAGGTGAGCGGATACCTGTTGATGGTGAGGTGAGTGAAGGAACAAGTTTTGTCGATGAATCGATGATAACGGGGGAGCCTATCCCCGTCGAGAAAGTTCCCGGAAGCTTAATGGTTGGCGGGACTGTTAACCAGAAAGGAGCATTGAGGTTGCGTGCAACAGCCGTTGGTGGCCAGACGATGTTGTCACAAATAATCAGAATGGTAGAGCAAGCCCAGGGCTCTAAACTACCTATACAAGCCGTGGTCGATAAGGTGACATTATGGTTTGTTCCTGTGGTGATGCTGGCAGCGTTGTTAACTTTCCTTGCCTGGTTAACATTTGGGCCATCACCGGCCCTGTCTTTCGCACTGGTTAATGCCGTGGCTGTATTGATCATTGCCTGCCCATGTGCAATGGGATTGGCTACCCCAACCTCTATCATGGTAGGTACTGGGCGTGGTGCAGAAATGGGGATCTTGTTCCGTAAGGGAGAAGCTCTGCAGTTGCTTAAAGATGCCAGGGTTGTCGCTGTAGACAAAACAGGTACTTTGACTGAAGGGCGCCCAGTAATGACAGACCTGGAGTTGGCCGAAGGGTTTGAGCTTGACTTAGTATTAGCAAAAGTTGCCGCTGTTGAATCACGTTCGGAACATCCTATTGCCCGCGCTATCGTTGAAGCTGCTCTAGGAAAAGAGATATCGCTGCCAGCGTTGACTGAGTTTGATTCAATTACTGGGATGGGCGTCAGGGCTACCGTAGACGGAGAGCGCGTAGAGGTCGGGGCCGATCGATTTATGCGTGAGTTAGGCTTGGATATCGAGTATTTTTCAAAGACTGCGATACGCCTTGGAAACGAAGGAAAATCGCCACTCTATGTTGCTATTGATGGACGTCTGGCTGCCATTATCGCAGTCGCTGACCCTATTAAATCAAGTACGCCGATTGCCATAAATGCATTGCACCAACTGGGGCTCAAAGTCGCAATGATTACCGGTGACAATGCCAATACAGCAAATGCGATTGCGAGACAGCTTGGTATTGATGAAGTGGTTGCCGAAGTGTTGCCAGAAGGGAAAGTTGAAGCAGTTCGTCGGTTGAAGGAGTCTTACGGTAAGGTCGCTTATGTTGGTGATGGCATTAATGATGCCCCAGCTTTAGCCGTGGCAGATATTGGGCTTGCAATTGGTACAGGTACCGATATAGCGGTGGAATCTGCTGATGTTGTCTTAATGTCCGGCAACCTACAGGGTGTGCCTAATGCTATTGGATTGTCTAAGGCAACCATAGGTAACATCAGGCAAAATCTTTTTTGGGCGTTTGGTTATAATGCCGCATTGATCCCTGTAGCAGCAGGCCTGCTGTACCCTGCCTATGGATTGCTGCTTTCACCAATCTTTGCTGCAGGCGCGATGGCGCTATCCAGTGTATTTGTCCTGGGCAACGCACTTCGTTTGCGTCGGTTCCAGCCTCCGCTGGCAGAAGACTCTGAGCACTAAGAAAAGGGGAGCTATGAACATTGGTAAAGCATCGAACGAATCAGGAATCTCCGCAAAGATGATTCGCTATTACGAGCAAATTGGTCTGATTCCTGCTACTGGCCGTACCGAAGCGGGCTACCGTGATTATGCACCCAATGATGTCCATCGTCTGATTTTTATCCGCAGTGCGCGCGATCTTGGTTTTTCTCTTGAAGAGATAGCCGATTTGCTCAAGTTATGGAATGACAAATCTCGCCAGAGCGCCGATGTTAAACGTCTGGCACAAGAGCATATGGATGATTTAGAGCGACGTATGGAAAATATGCGACGAATGGCAGATACACTCAGAGCTCTGATCAAAAGCTGTGCTGGGGATGAGCGAGTTGAATGCCCAATACTCCAGACATTAATGACCGCTGATGCTAAAAGCCATCCCGGTAAGAGAGAAGGGGCAGTGCAACGTCGTTCTCGTGGTAACGAAATGGAAAAAGCCTGACCCCTTATTTTAAGGGCATGATGGCGTAGCACAAAGCTGTATGGGCTTGTGTTACGCCATCAGTCTAATCAACTTATAAGCGCACACCACTAATGCACACCCCCCAAGTGGTCAGTTGGTACGGTTAAAGGAAGATCACCATTCTCTTCATCAGCAGTCAATTTCTGTACTATCCCGCATTCGTCCACGCTCCGGTCTGAGCTGCAATAGTTATTAAGTTCTTTGAGTTGTATTTCCAGGGCTATTAATTCTTTAATACGATGCTGAACATGAGTGAGATGGGCACTGATTATTGCATCAATGGGGCCACAGTCTTTACCGTGATTATTCATTGCCAGTAGCAATGCACGTATTTCCTCATGGGTCATATCAAGAGAGCGGCAGCGTCGGATAAATAATAACTTTTCCAGATGAGTATTGTTGTAACGGCGATAGTTATTTTCAATATCTCTTAATGGAGCCTGAAGTAATCCTTCTTTCTCATAGTACCGAATAGTTTCCACCGGACAATCCGCCTTACGGGCCAATTCACCAATTTTCATGCCTCCCCCCTTATGCGCTTGACCCTCTAGTTAGATTAGGGTCTTTAATCGTCAGTATAGTTAACAGATGAGGCAATGAAAATGAGTGGTGGTGTAAAAAATAGCAAAAACCCTGCAGGAGACGAAGCGGCTAGTTGCTGTGAAACGTTCAATTTAGGGACAGGACTCCGGGTTAAGAATACTGGTGAATCACATAAAGCAAATGATCATGCACATGATCAGCAGGCTCATAATCACAAGAAATGCAGTGATGATCATTCCCATGAAGGTCATAACCATGAAGGCCATAACCATGAAGGCCATAATCATGATGCCCATAGCCATGGCGGCGAAGGGCATTCGCATGATGAGCATAATCATAAGGGATGTAACCATGCTCATGCCGCGCAAGAGCATTCTCATGAAGGCCACGATCACGGCCATGAGGGGGATTGTTGCTCCGCTGCTCCAGAACAATTGAGTAGCCTAGGGGGCTCGCAGGTTGTGGCTGGTGGATTACGGACAGAAATTCGCATTATGCAGATGGATTGTCCTGTTGAAGAAAATCTTATCAAAAAGAAACTGGGTGGAATGAGCGCTGTTAAAGAGCTTGATTTCAACCTGATGCAGCGTGTTTTGACTGTAACCCATACACCGGATTCGCTTGAAGCTATCATGGCTGCAATTCGCTCGTTGGGATTCGCGCCAGAAGTCTCTGATAATACTAGCGGCAAGAAAAATACCCAGGAGAAAAAAAAGCCCTGGTGGCCATTAGCTCTTGCTGGCGTAGCTGCTCTTGCAGCCGAAGTGATGCACTGGGCTGATATGCCTGACTGGCTAGAAGCTGGGTTGGCTTTGATAGCAGTGCTTTCTTGTGGTCTGACAACCTACAAAAAAGGTTGGATTTCGATTCGCAATGGCAACTTGAATATCAATGCACTAATGAGTATTGCCGTTACTGGGGCTTTGGTCCTTGGGCAGTGGCCAGAAGCGGCGATGGTTATGGTGTTATTCACCATTGCCGAGCTGATAGAAGCCAAATCACTTGATAGAGCCAGAAATGCAATAGGTTCCCTGATGAACCTGACTCCTGAAACTGCAATGGTCCAACAAGCTGATGGAACATGGCAGGAAGTTGACGCCAGTAGCGTACAACCGGGCAGTATTGTCAGGGTAAAACCAGGTGAACGAATTGGTCTCGACGGAGAAATCGTCAAAGGCCAAACCACCATTAACCAAGCTCCAATTACAGGTGAAAGTATGCCTGTCGATAAAATTGCGGGCGATGCTGTATTTGCTGGAACAATAAATCAGTCAGGCTCTTTTGAATATAAAGTCACTGCAGCTGCAAATAATACAACCCTTGCTCGCATCATTCATGCCGTTGAGCAGGCGCAAGGCGCCAAAGCAGCTACACAACGTTTTGTTGACCGCTTTTCCCAGATTTATACCCCCGTCGTTATGGGTATTGCTGTTGCGGTTGCTGTATTGCCACCATTGTTTGGGGCAGGAACATGGCAGGAGTGGATCTATAAAGCTTTAGTTATGCTTGTCATTGCGTGTCCATGTGCCCTGGTTATTTCTACGCCAGTAACGATTGTTAGTGGACTTACTGCAGCTGCTCGCAAAGGGATTCTCATTAAAGGCGGTGTTTATCTTGAGCAGGGACGTAAGCTAAAAGCCCTTGCGCTGGATAAAACAGGAACTATTACCTATGGGAAACCAGTACAAACCGACGTAATGGTATTCAATGGTTGGAGCGAGCGTGAAGTTCGTACTACTGCAGCTAGTCTCGCTAGTTACTCTGATCACCCTGTTTCACTGGCAATTGTGAATGCTTCTGCTGATTTGAAAAAGCAGGATGTTGACAGCTTTGAAGCGATTGTTGGGCGAGGTGTGCATGGCGCGATTACAGGTAAGGATTTTTACCTTGGTAACCTGCGTTTGACTGAAGAACACTTTAATTGTCCATCAGAGATTAAAGCAACAGTACAAAGGCTGGAAAGCCAGGGTAAAACAGTTATTTTACTCAATGATGGTAAGCAAGTGCTTGGGTTGTTCGCTGTTGCTGATACTGTTAAAAACAGCAGCCGTGAAGCGATTGAACAACTTCATGAACTTGGCGTTAAAACTATTATGCTGACTGGTGATAACCCACATACAGCTAAAGCAATCGCATCTCAGGTTGGAATCGATGAGGCTCGAGGGAATCAATTGCCAGAAGATAAACATCGTGCAGTTGAAGAGCATTCACGGATTGGAATCACTGGGATGGTTGGTGATGGTATCAATGATGCACCGGCTCTGGCTGCAGCTGATATCGGTTTTGCTATGGGCGCAATGGGTACTGATACGGCGATTGAAACTGCAGATGTAGCCTTAATGGATGATGACCTGCGTAAAATCCCAGCCTTTGTAAAATTATCCCGACAAACGTACAGCTTACTCGTGCAAAATATCAGCCTCGCTCTAGGTATTAAAGCCGTATTCCTTGTACTCACGCTCATGGGAATGGGAACTATGTGGATGGCTGTATTTGCTGATGTTGGTGCCAGTCTTCTGGTTGTGGCAAATGGCCTGAGGTTATTACGAAAATAAAGAGTTGGGTCCCTGAGTTCTTCATGGATGACAGACTCAGAGACCGTATTCTGGTTTGAATATATTCATAGAATATGGTTTGGGGGGAGAGAATGGACACCAGGAAATATTCTGAAAGTGTTGTCAAAGATATTTTGCAGTGGGTTGAAAGTTCATTGAATACAACCTTGCCAGTAGAATTTATTGCTGAGAAGTCTGGGTATTCACGATGGCATTTTCAACGTTTGTTTAAACAGACGACCGGTGTTGCGCTGGGTGAATATGTTCGTGCTCGTCGATTATCATGTGCTGCGATTGATCTGAAATTGACTTCCAGAACAGTCCTAGACATTGCACTTCAGTATGGTTTTAATTCGCAACAAACTTTCACGAGAGCTTTTAAAAACAAGTTTCATCTTCCTCCCGGTCGGTACCGCAAGCAAGGGAATTGGAATTTATCAGCGCTGTGTCCATCTTTACTTTCAGATTATGAGGAGAGATATGCCAATGTTAGTTAATGACCCCGTATTAATTTCTATGATAGAAGATCTGACTGATAAGTATAATAAAATGCAGGATTTTTTAATCGATGATGAACCTTGTATTGATATCGTACGGTCGGTGTATGAGTTGGAGTGTACAGTTAGTGAATTCAAAAAAAGAATTATACTTCAACATATTTCCTATTGCCATTCAGATGAATGTGATGACCCTGACCTGCATGTCGCCTTAATTGACAATATAAAAAACATACTTGACTATCTTGAATAATTTTACAAGAAGGGCATTAGGCTTTCTTAAAACCATTTGTGTTTTGGATGAATAAATATTTTTAATTCACTGATTTCCGTATGGTCTCAACCATAAAGAATATGATGGTAACTAACCCGGGTCAGTCAGTGCGACTCATGCAAGATGCTTGATGTGTATATCGTATAAAATCTTGACCCTATATCAACTTCATGGTTTTTAATGGAACCAAGTCGAGAGTAGCGAGGACGATGAACAGAGCAATAGGGGGAATCATCAATGGAACCTTGTTGCGGACGTTCTGCCTAGTCGCTAGAGCAAACAGAGGTCTCCATGATCAAGCAAAAAACTATCAAGAATATTGTTGAATTAAACGGTATTGGCTTGCATAGCGGTAAAACCGTTAACATGAAAATCATGCCTGCTGGTGCCGATAGTGGCATACGGTTCCGTAGAACAGATGTAACTCCTGTTGTTGATATTCAGCTCCGTGCCGATCAGATTCATGACACTATGCTGGCAACAAGCATTATCAACCCTCAGGGAGTTCGAGTTTCAACAATCGAGCATTTCCTTTCTGCGGTGTCTAGCATGGGGCTTGATAACCTCTTGGTGGAGCTCGATGCTCCAGAACTTCCCATTCTCGATGGGAGTGCCAGAGGATTCATAGACTCAATAATGCACGCTGGTTTGATAGAGCAGTGTGCGCTAAAAAAATATCTTCTGATAAAAAAAACGGTTTCCGTAAAAGATGGCGACAAATGGGCTCTTTTGCATCCAGACTCAAAGTTCTCGATCGATTTTATGATTGATTTTAAGCATCCCTTGATTTCTGCTGAGACTAATAGATTAAATATTGAAGTGTCGAAAGAAAACTATATTAGCGAGATTGCTGATGCCAGAACTTTCGGATTTGTTCGTGATGTAGAACTTCTACAACAAAAAGGTCTTGGGTTAGGGGCAAGTTTGAACAATGCGATAGGGCTTGATGAATATAGCGTTCTGAATCCGGAAGGTCTGCGATTTAATAACGAACTTGTGCGACATAAAACACTGGATGCGATTGGAGACCTCTTTGTATCAGGCCATAATATTATTGGCGCCTACCATGCTTATAAGTCAGGGCATGCATTAAATAATAAGTTGATGCTTGCACTGTTGAATGATGTCGAATCATGGGAATTAGTGAGTGTTGGTGAATATAAAAATGATGCCACTAGAGAAACCATCCTTTCTAAACCCAAAGAAGAGTGTTTTGAGTCATTAAGTATGTGGTCATAAGGGATATGAGTATGTTCGTCACATCTGGTTTTTTACACAGCTTATCTTGATGATTTTTTTCTTGACCTTACCACCACGGGAAGGTCTAGGCTGGATATCGACTAAGTCTTGATGAGCCAAACGGTAACCGTATCACTACGTATGCAAGGTAAGAGTGTCAGAAACGACGTCATTTGAAACTGGATCTGATATTAACAGAATACATTTTGGGAGGTAAGGATGAACATTGGTGATGCTGCCCGGTTATCCGGAGTTTCCGCCAAAATGATCCGCTATTACGAAGAGGCGGGATTAATACCGGAAGTTGCAAGAACTGCAGCCGGGTATCGGATGTACAGCGATATTGATGTGTACAAATTGCATTTTATACGTCGATGTCGGGAGTTAGGTTTCTCTCTGGCGCAAACAGGAGAACTTCTCTGTCTTTGGGGTAACCATTCGCGCCAAAGCGCTGATGTGAAAAAATTAGTCGAGTCACACATCCGCGAGTTGACTGTAAAAATTCAAGAATTTCAGCGTATGGCATCAATACTTACAACGCTTTCTGATTGCTGTGCAGGGGATGATAAGCCTGAATGCCCTATTTTGCGTGCACTGTATCTTGCAGATGTTAACGGTTTGCAGGAATCAGATTCTGGCCCTGAAATTACTTAGCCGCTACCCATATATGACAGTAATTTCAACTGAAATTACGCCCACAAAACAAGATGATATTAACATTAATTGGGTTAGTAATTCTTGGGTGAAAAGAAAGCAATGTGGTTTTTAAAATATATTAACTGTTTTTAGTAGTGAGGTTTACAATGTCAGATATTATTCCCGGATATTGCACACTTTGCCGTTCGCGTTGCGGGACGTTGAATGAAGTAGCAAATGACCACCTGATCAAGGTACGGGCCAACCCTGAACATCCTAATGGTAAGGCCATGTGTATGAAGGGCAAAGCGGCACCTGAGCTGGTGGACAGCGCAAATAGAATTCTGTACCCGATGAAGAGAACCCATCCTAAAGGTGCCGAGAACCCGGGCTGGAAACGTATAAGTTGGGAAGAGGCTATGTCAACGATAGCCGGACAACTGGAAAAATTTAAACGAGAGAACGGAGCTGAATCTGTCGCTTTCGGTTTTACGAGCCCAAGCGGTACCCCCCTCAGCGATGCAATTGAATGGTTAGAGCGATTTGTTCGTATCTATGGCAGCCCAAACACCAGCTATGGAACTGAAATATGTAACTGGCATAAAGACGTTGCACATCGATGGACCTTTGGCTGCGGCATCCCTGTTGCTGACTATTCCCATGCCGATCTTATCCTTCTTTGGGGGCATAACCCCGCGAATACTTGGCTTGCCCAGGCTAGTGCGATTGGTACTGGTCGAAATAACGGTGCAAAACTGATCGTCGTGGATCCTCGCCCGACACCTTTAGCGAAAGAAGCAAATGCCTGGCTTGATGTCAATCCTGGAACTGACGGTGCATTAGCTTTGGGGTTAAGCCATCTCCTGGTAGAAAGAAACCTGTTTAATCATGAGTTTGTTCGAAACTGGACTAATGGTCCTTTGTTGGTTCGAAATGATAATGGTTATTTTCTTCGGGAAAAAGATATTAACCCACTTGCCATCAGTAATCGCTATACAGTTTGGGACGAACACAACCAGCAAGTCACATTTATCGATTCCGAGACTCGAACTGAAGAAACGCTGACGCCTACAGCTGCACTTGAGGGTAATGTTGAAGTTGCAATAGCTGATGGTGCAAAAATTTCCTGCCAAACGGCGTTTTCATCTTTTAAAGATATGTTGGCTAATTATGACCCAGAAAACGTAAGCCGTATCACCGGGGTATCTGTTGCATCAATTGAAGCCGCTGCGAGTTTGATTGCCGGGGCCAAGAAAATCGCCTACCACAGTTGGTCTGGAGTGGCACAACACACTAATGCCACCCAAACAGAACGTGCGATTGCGACACTGTATGCTTTAACCGGTTGTTTCGATCAGGAAGGATGTAATCGAATCTATGCCAGCCACCCGGTGAATGTGGTTAATTCACCGACACTGATGCCAAAATCACAATGGGATAAAGCATTAGGTCTTGAAGAAAGGCCTATCGGGCCGCCTTCACAAGGTTGGGTTCATTCTCAGGATATCTGGCATTCAGTATTAGAAGGTACACCCTATAAAATTCGCGGGTTAATTGGCTTTGGTGCCAACATATTACTTTCACAAAGTGATACTTCTCTCGGACAACAGGCGCTTGAGGCACTTGAGTTTTATGCCCATGTAGATTTGTTTGAAACGCCTACATCAAAGTATGCTGATATCCTTCTGCCAGTAAACACTGCCTGGGAGCGCGAAGGCCTAAGAACCGGGTTTGAAAGTAGTGCTGCTGCTCAGGACCACATTCAGTTGAGAAAAAAAATGGTCTCTCCGCGCGGTGAAAGCCGTTCCGACCTTGAGATTGTTTTCGATCTTGCATGCCGGTTAGGAATGAATGAAGCGTTCTTCGACGGCAATATTGAGGCAGCCTGGAATTATCAACTAGAACCATTAGGTTTGACTGTTGAGATGCTCAGAAATAAGCCAGAAGGTTACGATATCCCGCTTGAGCATAAAGTCAGAAAATATGCTTTCAGAGACCCAAATAGTGGATATCTGGCAGGTTTCAATACAGAAACAAAACGTGCAGAGTTTTACTCTGAGATCCTTCATCGCTATGGTTACAATCCTTTACCTGAGTATGTACAGCCGCAAGAATACCAGCGCAACGATCCTGATTATCCACTAATGCTGACATCCGTTAAAAGCGGATTCTTCTGTCATAGCCAACATCGAAGCCTGACTAGCCTACGAAAAAAAGCACCTTATCCAACGGTAGACATTTCGGCAGCTCTGGCTGACGAAGAAGGTATCAAGACGGGGGATTGGGTAGAAATTGAAACGAGAGCAGGTCTTGCTCGATTTAGAGCAAAAGTGGAAGCCAAACTCTCTCATGAAACTGTAATTGCTGAGTTTGGGTGGTGGCAGGCTTGTCCTGATTTTGGCAAACCTTCATACCCGGTTAAAGGTGAGTACAGTAGCAATTACAATAGCTTAATCAGCGGTGATAGCTATGATCCAGTCAGCGGTGCTTTACCTTTGCGTTCATTCCGCTGCCGCATTCGCCGCTTGAATGATTTTGAGCTGATAAGACGCCCCTGGGAAGGTCGTAAAACATTCAAAGTCATTGAACTGAAAAAAGAAGCAGATAATGTGGTGATGCTGCCAACTTACTGATTTAGTGTATGATGGT
>NZ_ALNJ01000148.1:0-5072 GCF_000293135.1 Klebsiella sp. OBRC7
CTCAGTCAGTTTGAGTATCAGGGTAAGGAAGCGGCAGATATTCTTGTTTATGACCTGGGAATTCCTGTTGAGGAATAATTGATAAAGGGGGGGCAAGCACCCCCTTTCATTAAACGGCGTTCTGTGTGCCATAGTTGCGAGCCAGCCGGCGTAATTCATTCATCACTTTTTCATCCGGATTGCCTTTCAGAACCTCGGCGACGGTAAACGAACGCCCTGCAGGGTTCAGCCCATCCAGGACAGTATTTCTCTGTTCCATAAAGAAAGAATACTTCATTCGGTCACTGAAGCTGCTCAGCATAGTCAGCAGTTCGGCCACACCCCGGAGCACGCCTTTGTCCGAGATCCCTTCCTCATCAGTAAACTGAAACACCGGGTAGTAAAACTCACCGTCAATATCAAGAGCAAGTAACTGATCGGTATCTTTCCAGGTTTTAACTGTGGGTTTACTCTTGCCCACCATTTCTGCAGCTTTAGCTGAGGTGTAAACCCCGCCGTCATTTTCCAGTCTCTGAAGGAAAAGGGCCTTACTGTGTAAACGTCGCTGCTGACGTTTTTTTTCAGGCGTCAGGCTGTTAACTGCGCGATTTTCAAGTAACTTCAGGATGACATCCATGGTAAAAACCGCATCGGTATTCCCCATACTTTCAGGAGCAATCGGTGTTTTACCTGACCGAACTTCCTCTACCAGATCCTGAAAAAAATTCTCAAGACGCTCTGCAGCAATGCTGTTGTCCAAAAAATTATGCATAGTGGAGGAACGATCATTACCGTTTCGTTTTTGAGTTGATGTGTTCATAAAACCTCCTTTTCGATTTCATGCTTTATAGACTACGTTAAATCGTTAAGTTGTGCAAGTTTTGTTCTCACCCCACCTTTTATAGTTTTTAACTATTGATTATTGAATTTTCTTCGGTATTAATTATTTCGTCATTTGAGATCCGAAAAAAGGTTGTTCCGGATCTCCATGCCCTCTCTGGCGCGCCGCGACCCACTGACACAAGATGTGCCACTCCGTCAGCTGCGTTTTCTTCTATATGTTGTGTTCCTCCCCTGCCCCGTGACCGCCCGATCACCCCCATTAAAGGGCGATGTGGTTATTTCGTGTGCGTGGTACACTTCCGGAAATCCGTTAAATTGCAGTAAATCGGATCAGGCCGGAATGGTCATCCGGTAATTTATCAGCGTGACTGTTTCTCTGCTTATTATTTCAGTGTTTGAAATTAACTGTTGTGAAAGTCACTTTCTCAACAGAGTGGCACTCATCTGACGATGATTGAGGTGTGGTAAAATTGCACGGCTAACTATTCAACTGAGGAAAGGACATGTTTACTGCATTCAATGAGAGAAATGATTTCAGTTATGCTTTTGAAAAAATCCGTAACGCGATTTCTTCACCTGGTGAAAGTAATACTTATGCTGCTACAAATCTCGGCCTCGACATTCTGGTCCGCAAGTATGAACTGTTCCGCAAGGAACTGGATGCGGCCGGCGAACTGGGCGACTGGGAATATGATCTCGATACCTACAGCCACTGTATTACGGTGCTGAAGCGCTACTTCACCGGTAATTCATCCGGGCTGACAGAACGTGATGCCCGGATTTACAGTCATTACCTGCAGACTGAGCACAAAGGGTTTGTGAAGCTTGCTGAAGAGCTGGCTGCCGGCCGCTGAATACAGACAGAAGGTGTGATTTCACATTAAGGAACAATCATGTCAGATGTCATGACAGATTCAGAACAAGTTAAAGCAGTTGTGCAGGGGTTTTCTGCATGGATGCCGGTGATATCAACCCTAGCCGGTGGTGTACTGGCTGGCGGCGTGGCTTTACTGGTGAGCAGGGTGAATCACCGTTACGCCCGGGAACGAGAAGCGACTGCGGCAGCGGAGCGACTGCGCCATGAGCAGCAACTGTCTGAGGATAAACAGCAGAAAGAACTTCTTTACATCACCACGGAGCTGGTCTTCCACCTTGAACGTTTCGCTGAGCACTGTGCAAGAGTTGCCACGGATGCCGGTTATGAAGATCGTGACGGTATTACCCGGTTTTCAGTGGTACCGGAAGACCTCAGTCTTAGTGCTATCTCAGGTGACTGGCGAGTCCTGCCCCGCCATCTTATGTACCGTATCCGCGAGTTGCCCGTATTGCAGAACGGTGCTGACAGGGCTGTCAGTTCAGCAGCTGAACATGATGATCCACCTGACTATTCTGATACGTTTTATGAGCGTCGCTATCAGTATGCCTGGCTTGGACTGAAAACAATTATTCTTTCCCGGCGGCTGAGAAACCTCGCACAACTCCCTGCAACCCGCCTCGATGCAACGCCCTGGTCGGCACAGCCTGCTCTCTGGTCGATCTGGCGGCAGGAGCGTAAACGTCGGGCCAAGATAACTATCCTTAATCAGCGCGCGATAGCAGCGTTTCATATCCGGAAACAGTCCGGTAATAATGATTCAGCTCCTGCAGGAACACCATCATGATAATGTCATCCCTTCCGGCTGTTTCTCACCAGGGACATTCCTTACAGCTGCCAGTGGCCATCGATTATCCCGCGGCCCTCGCCCTGCGCCAGATGGCCCTTGTTCAGGACGAACTGCCGAAATACCTGCTGGCGCCGGAAATCAGCGCCCTGCTCCACTATGTGCCCGATCTGCATCGCAAGATGCTGCTGGCGACGCTCTGGAACACCGGCGCGCGCATTAACGAAGCGCTGGCGCTGACGCGGGGGGATTTTTCACTGGCACCGCCGTATCCGTTTGTGCAGCTGGCCACGCTCAAACAGCGTGCGGAAAAAGCGGCGAGAACGGCCGGGAGAGCGCCCGCCGGCAATCAGGCCCATCGTCTGGTTCCGCTATCCGATCACCAGTACGTCAGCCAGCTGCAGATGATGGTGGCCACGCTGAAAATTCCTCTCGAGCGTCGCAACAAGCGGACCGGCCGAACCGAGAAGGCCCGCATCTGGGAGATTACCGACCGTACCGTACGCACCTGGCTGAATGAAGCCGTTGATGCAGCTGCTGCTGATGGCGTCACATTCTCGATACCGGTGACACCGCACACGTTCCGGCACAGTTACGCCATGCACATGCTGTATGCCGGCATTCCGCTGAAGGTCCTGCAGAGCCTGATGGGCCACAAGTCAGTGAGCTCAACGGAGGTCTACACGAAGGTGTTTGCGCTCGATGTGGCGGCACGTCACCGGGTTCAGTTCCAGATGCCGGGGGCCGAGGCGGTGGCGATGCTGAAAGAACGAATTTAACGGCTACAGGCTGACGCGCAGCAGGCTTGTCCAACCCCTTGTCTGTCCAGAAGCGAGTTCTGAACAGACAAGGGGTTCAGAATGAAATGCCGGGTAGGTATTTTGCCTCATCCGGGCAGTAAACGCGTTCTCAGGAGGGAAGAATCAGTGGCGGATCTGCGCCAGGTCGTCTTCAGTCAGACCGGTCATTTTCATCACGGTACTGCGGTCAATGCCGCTCCTGAGCATGGTACGGGCAACTTCCAGCTTGCCTTCCAGTTTGCCTTCCAGTTTTCCTTCATTGCGGCCTTTTTCAATACCACGTTGTTCACCTAGTTGGATGCCCTGCTCGAGCCCCTGCTCGATTCCCTGCTGGATACCCTTCTCAATACCTTTCTGCTCAAGCTGCTGTGCGATGGTCATAAGTGCGTCCCCGTGTTGCGGCACACGCAGTGCCAGTTCGCGTACAAAGGCTTCGGCGTCGGCTGTTTCGCCTGCCTGCACGATATAGTGTACCAGTGATATGACCTGGGATGAAGACAGGTATCCGGCCAGCAAAATGGGCGCCAGACGGTCAACCAGTTCAGCGAGGTCGCGCTGATGAATATGTTTCTGCAGTAAAGTCAGGGCGGCCATACTGCGGTGGCCGGCGATGTCATCATCCGGAATAACGGTCACATCAACCAGCGGGAAAGCGTTGCTGTAGAGGTTGCCTGCCAGCACGGGGTCGTCAAACTCATCCAGCCAGCGGGTGGAGTACGGATAGGGGCTGCGTTTACCTGTATAGAAAAGGACCGGTATCACCAGGGGCAACTTCTTATGGCCCGCTTCCAGATGGCGCTGCATGGCGGCTACTGCGTAACGTATAAGGCGAAACGCCATGTGCCTGTCCGGCGACGACTGGTGCTCAATAAGCACGTGAACGTAGCCGTCGCCGCCGGCGGTTTTCAGGCTATAGAGAACGTCGCTGAAATACTGGCGGAGGTCATCCTCAACAAACGAGCCGGATTCCAGCTTCAGCGTCGTGAGGTCACAGATGGCACGCAGTTCTGCCGGGAGGTGCAGCTCCATAAAATCCCGGGCTATTTCCGGCTGCGTCAGGAACTGCCTGAATGTCGCATCGTGGGGTGTGGGCGTGGTGGTTTTCTTTTTCATCGGTCCATGCTCTGAAAATAACGTTGTCATAATATCACAGGCAAAAAATGCTAACATTCGCGTGGAGGGGACTTTCTGTTTCTTCCGAGGGGGGCAGTGCCGGGGTGGTTCTGTCCCCCTCTCCTCTTCCCTGGCATACCATTCACTCTACAGTTACAGACGTCTCTGAAGATATTTAAGTGGTCTTGCCGTTTATGGCCTCACATATCTGGTCACATCAGTCCGGAGGCGGAGGAAGCTCCCGGTATCGTTGACGTATACCCTAATGTTACATATTGGCGAGCGATCTAGGATTGGTTAATAAAAAAGCCAGGGAATCCTGGCTCTTGGGTGAGCTGGTTGTTAGAAGAACCAGCGAATTAACTCTAAAAGCACAATGAGCGCTTTCAGAGTCTGGATGACTTTTGTAAGAGTCTCCATTTTCTCTCCTTTTCTGGAGAGTAGAACACCGAATGAACCCTTCCACTCTGTCATTCGGTTTTTAATCTTTAATGTCAGTTAAAGATAGTTCCACTCAGGTAATGGTACTGACTCAGCACCACCTGTTAGTCAGCCAGAGTCTAATCAATGTGTTAGCTGGCTCTTGTAAATCAGATTGATCAGAGTAAAGAGTGGGGGGTATCATTCAACCGTCAGTTAAAGATAGTTCCATTCCAGATCTGAGTACCAGCTTAGT
>NZ_ALNJ01000149.1:0-74274 GCF_000293135.1 Klebsiella sp. OBRC7
TGCGGAGTTCGGTTTCTTAGGAGTGGTGGTATATACACGAGTACATACGCCACGTTTCTGCGGGCAGGCTTCCAGCGCCGGCACGTTGCTCTTTGCAACTTTGCGCGCGCGTGGTTTGCGTACCAGCTGGTTAATTGTTGCCATTAAATAGCTCCTGGTTTTAGCTTTTGCTTCGTAAACACGTAATAAATCGCCTCATATAATATGAGGACGCAGAATTTTAGGGCGGTGCCGAAAAGGTGTCAAGAAATATACAACGATCCCGCCATTACCAGGACAACTGACCGGCATGTTTGACTGAAAGTCTGACGAAATCAGTATAGCTAACCCTGACGACACTGTCCGCAATTTGACCAGCCAGCCCGCGGGCTTCGATATCTTCTTGCAGAGCGTAGACGGATATGGGGGCAGATTGCAGGATTTCAAGGAAACGGCCTTCCGCAAGAGCGGCGATAACGCCGTCCGACAGCAGCAAAAGATCGTCGCCCTCTTTTAGCAAACGGAGCATAGCCGCCATATCGGCGTGCCAGGGGGATGTGCTTAGCGTGTGGAGCATTCGAGCCTCAGAACCGCAGTATCACGTTAAAATCGTCAAGCCGGGCGCGCAAAGCCTCTGGCTCCAGCCATTCGCCATCAACAACCCACGGCGTGGCAGAATTCAGACCGCGCTCCCGTGCTGAGGCAGCGCAAATCCAGCACTGTTCGATATCGTATAGCGATAAGAGCTTAAAGGTGGAGATATAGTCGCGCGCCAGCACCGCTGCGGGGCGCTGCCCGGGAAGAAGCTGAAAGACGCCATCGCCCACGAAGAAAACGCCGATCTCTTCCGTCAGCGCTGAGGTTGCCAGCAGGGCGTCCAGCCCTTCCCTGCCCGACGCTGAACCATGAGGCGCAGAAGAAAAAACAAAGGCTACGCGCTTCATCAGAACTGCACCATGCGATCGCAGGTTAACGCGGCTTCCGCCAGCGCGCCCAATCCACTCAAGGTAAAGCCCGGCTGCAAATTATATCCAGGCAAATTCAGCTGCCGGGCTTCCTGTTCATCAGTGATTCCACGGCGTAACGCTGCGGCTACACAGATATGCAAGGAAACAGCGTGTTCGTCGTGCAGCGTCTGCCAGGCCCGAACCAGATCAATTTCGTCGCTGGCGGGCGCCGTGAGCTGATTCGCGTTATAGACGCCTTCACGATAAAAAAAGATGCTGAGCAGCTCGTGGCCTTCCTGCAAAACGGCGCGGGCAAACTGTAGTGCACTGCTGGCCTGCTGGGTACCATAAGCGGGCCCCGTTACCGTAATGGCAAAGCGCATTACTTATCCAGCCCCTGGAAATCTCCACTTTTGAACTGACGAATGTAGAGATATACCGTGTGCTTAGAGATGTTCAGCCGATCGGCCACCTGGTTGATGGCATCTTTGATATCAAAGATCCCCTTCTCATAGAGGTTCAGGACGATCTGCCGATTTTTAGCGTTGTTAGAAACGTTACGGTCAGCGTTCACCTCTTCAATCGTGAACTCCAGCGTCTGGGCCACCAGATCGTCAACTGATGAAGCAAAGTTGACCTGGGAATTCACCTCCGTCGTTTCCGGCGGAATAAAGGTGCTCATGATTTGTGAGAAAGGGACATCAAGGTTCATGTTGATGCACAGCAGGCCAATGACCCGATGGTCACGGTTGCGGATAGCGATGGTGACCGATTTCATCAGCACACCGCTTTTAGCGCGAGTAAAATAGCATTTGGAAACGCTGCTATCGGCTCCAGTCATATCGTGCAGCATGCGCAGCGCAAGGTCGGTAATTGGCGAGCCGATTTGACGGCCGGTGTGTTCACCGTTGGCGATACGAATAGCGGAACATTTTAAGTCCTGCAATGAGTGCAATACGATTTCACAGTGGGAACCGATGAGCATCGCTAACCCGTCCACTACCGCTTCATAGGATTTAAGGATATCGAAGTCGGTCTGGTCAAAAGGACGTTGATCCAGCAAATCAAGCTCACTGGTCTCGTTGGTTAAAAGCGACCTGGACATGAAAAAAAGCACTCCTTTTCAGGAGCCTGTCGTTATCGTCAGGGCAGGCTCATCATCATTATTAATCTATCTAAAGTAATACAGCGCCTGAGGTTCTTTCCAGTTTTAATTATATCTGCCCGCAATAAAAAAACCGCCGCCCCTGGAGGCGGCGGCTTAAAACCGATTACTTCTTAGCGTCAGCAGCTGGCGCTTCAGCAGCGGCTTCAGGCTTGGCATCCGCTTTCGGCGCCGGTTTAATATCCAGCAGCTCTACATCAAATACCAGAGTAGAGTTTGCCGGGATACCCGGTACGCCAGTTTTGCCGTAAGCCAGATCCGGTGGAATGACCAGCTGGATTTTACCGCCTTTCTTGATGTTCTTCAGGCCTTCGGTCCAGCCCGGGATCACGCCGTCCAGGCGGAAGGAAAGCGGCTCGCCGCGGGTATAAGAGTTATCAAACTCTTTACCGTCGATCAGCGTACCTTTGTAGTTGACGACAACGGTATCGCTGTCTTTCGGCGTTTCGCCGGTACCCGCTTTCTCGACTTTGTAGAGCAGGCCAGATTTAGACGTTTTCACGCCTTTCTCTTTGGCAAAGGCGTCACGGTAAGCTTTGCCTTTCGCTTCATTCTCAGAGGCGTCTTTTTCCATTTTCTGCTGAGCAGCAGTTTTTACACGGGTTTCAAACGTCTGCAGAGTCTGTTCGATCTCCTGATCGGACAGTTTGCTCTTATCAGCAAAAGCGTCCTGAACGCCGGCGATCAGCTGATCTTTATCTAATTTGATGCCCAGCTTTTCTTGTTCTTTCAGGGAGTTTTCCATGTAACGTCCCAGCGATGCACCCAGCGCATAAGCAGATTTCTGATCGTCATTTTTAAATGCCGATTTGCTGTCCGTTGCGGGTGCCGCTTTCGCTGTAGTCTCAGCAGCGAAGCTCAGCGGTGCATTCAGGGCGATGGCCATAGTGGTCGCCAGCAGCGTTACTTTAAACAGTGATTTCATCCATTTCTCCAGGGCCGGGGCATCTCACCCCAAGGTTATCGTAAAAAACAAAAAACGTACTATAGAACGTTGCAGAACAAATCAACATACAGACGTACCTGAATATCGCCTCATTTAAGACTATTTTTGTATGAATTAGTTTCCTGTCAGACGTAACGATGCTGCGCGGATGCTGAAACTTCAGTAGAATCCGCCCGCAGGATAAGACAGAAGAGGTTACTCATGCACGATAGCACTTTAGAGACTCGCCTTGCGGAGCTGGAGAGCAGACTGGCGTTTCAGGAAATCACTATTGAAGACCTCAACAAGACCGTCACTGCCCACGAGATAGAAATGGCGAGGATGCGCGAACATATGCGCCTGATGGTCGAAAAACTGAAAGCCACTCAGCCGTCGCATATGGCTTCACAGGCGGAAGAAACGCCCCCGCCGCACTATTAAGACGTAAAAAAAGCGGGTTTCCCCGCTTTTTTCTATTCCACAAAGCACAACGCGAGCGCTGCGGAATTAGTGGCAGCCGCAGCCGCCGTTGCCGCCGCAGCCGCCTTTGCCATGTTCGTGGTCATGGCCGTGGCCGTGGCCACCGCAGCAACCATCATGATCGTGGTCGTGGCCATGATCGTGCCCGTGAGCACCGTGTACATGACCATGCTCCAGCTCTTCCGCCGTTGCTTCGCGAATCGCGACAACTTCAACGTTGAACTTCAGATTCTGACCAGCCAGCATGTGGTTACCGTCAACAACAACGTGTTCGTCACCCACTTCGGTGATTTCTACCGGTACCGGACCCTGATCGGTTTCCGCCAGGAAGCGCATGCCAACCTGCAGTTCATCGACGCCCATAAATACGTCTTTAGGAACGCGCTGAACCAGGTTTTCGTCGTACTGACCGTACGCATCGTTAGCGCCGACTTCGACGTCAAATTTGTCGCCAACGTCGTGGCCGTCCAGTGCGTTTTCCAGGCCGGAAATCAGGGAACCGTGACCATGCAGGTAGTCAAGCGGCGCGCTTACCGGAGACTCATCAACCAACACACCGTCTTCTGTACGTACCTGATAGGCCAGGCTGACCACCAGGTCTTTTGCTACTTTCATGATATCTCCTGAGCATGGGAAGAATAGTGGCGCAGATTGTAGCGGAATTCTGCACCCGTGTACCCTCTAGCTTAAAAAAAGCCGATAGATAACGCTAGTCCGGATGAAAAATGCCTATCACTTGCTCTTCTTTGCGAACATGCTCGCGGACCTCTTTATCCGCCTCACGCATCTGATGACCGCACTTAACGCACTCAACAATATCGACATTATTCTCACGCCACATCGCCAGCGAATCCTGGGCCTGGCACGCCGGGCATTTCGCACCGGCGATAAAACGTTTACGCACAGCCATATCATTTACCTTTATTCAAATTCATCCCAGCCGTCTAACTGCCTGCTCTCTTTTTGCATCTCGCGCTGAAAAATCTCCTCCAGCTCGCGTCTGGCTTCCCGCACGCGGGATATCTGCAGGGTATCACTATGCACCGGCATTAACTCGCGCAGCATCCGCATATCGAGGCGCCGAAAATGCAGCTGGGCGCGCTGCGCCTGATGGGGATGCATGCCGAGTGAGATAAGCGCTTTCCGTCCTAGCTCCAGCGCGCTGGAGAAGGTTTCGCGGGAAAACTGCGCCACTCCCGCCTGCAGCAGCTCATGGGCCTCAACGCGTCCCCGCGCTCGCGCCAGAATATGGAGATGTGGAAAGTGTTGTTGACACATCTCCACCAGCTTCATGGTATCTTCCGGCTCGTTGCAGGTGATAACTATGGACTGCGCGTCTTCGGCTCCCGCCGAGCGCAGGAGCTCCAGCTGCGTCGCATCGCCAAAATAAACTTTATAGCCATATTTACGCATCAGATTGACCGCGCTGATATCGCGCTCCAGTACCGTAATACGCATTTTGTTGGCCATCAGCAGACGGCCAATCACCTGGCCGAAACGCCCAAAACCAACGATGATCACCTGCGGTTTGTCATCTTCAACCCAAGGAGCCTCGCCCTCCTCTTCAGTTTGGTTCAATCGCCGCGAAAGGACTTTATCGATGAGCTTCATCAGCAGCGGCGTGGTCATCATCGATAATGTCACCGTCACCAGCAGCAGGGCCATCTGATCGTTTTGAAACAGACGAAGCGAAGCGGGGAGTGAGAACAGCACAAAGGCAAACTCTCCCCCCTGGCTCAGCACGCCGGCAAACTGCACCCGTTCAGAGCTGCGCAGGCCATAAACCCGTGCCAGAAGATACAGGACGAGACCTTTTACCGTCACCAGTATCGCGACGCTGGCCACAACCCACAGTAAATGGGTATAGAGCACCCCAAGGTTCAGCGCCATGCCAACGGAAATAAAGAACAGCCCGAGGAGAAGCCCTTTAAACGGCTCAATGGCGATTTCCAGCTCGTGGCGATACTCGCTCTCTGCCAGCAGGACGCCGGCGATAAAGGTCCCCAGCGCCATCGACAAACCGAGCGCATCCATAAACAACGCCGATCCAAGAACCAGCAGTAGCGTCGCCGCGGTGAAGACCTCCCGCACGCCGGATCCGGCGATAAACCGAAATACAGGCCTCAGCAGATAACGACCGCCAACCAGCATTCCGCCGAAGGCCAGCACCTTCATCCCGATGGTGAGCCAGTTAAAATGGTCGTCACCTGACCCTGCGAGCAGGGGAACCAGCGCCAGGGCCGGGATCACGGCCAGATCCTGAAACAGCAGTACGGAGAAGCCCAGCTGCCCGGACTCGCTGCGGCTCATGCCTTTCTCCCGCATCAGCTGCAGCGCCATCGCGGTGGAAGACATCGCCAGCCCAATCCCGCCAACCACCGCAGCGCGCCATGAGAAGTCGCTAAGCATGAGCAAACCGCCAAGTATCAGCGCGCTGAAAGCGACCTGAGCGGCCCCAACGCCGAAAATGGAGCTTCTCAGCCGCCACAGCTTGGACGGATTCAACTCCAGTCCGATGATAAACATCAGAAAGACGACGCCTAATTCTGAGAAGTGAAGAATTTCATCCACATCGCTGATGAAGCCTAATCCCCAGGGGCCGATGGCGATACCGGCCAGCAGATACCCGAGCACGGCACCAATACCCAGCCTCGCCGCCAGCGGCACCGCCACTACGGCGGCAAACAGAAATAACACCCCGGCCAGCAGTAAATCAGCTCCCGCCATTTGGACCTCCCGCCGTTACAGGGTTAGCCAGCCAATCGCGGTAGGCGCGAGCGCGGCTTTTCAGATCGTCGGGTGATTGCCGACGCGCCCAGTAGACGATAATCGGGCTCATCCAGTGCATGCGGCACATACCGGCGGTCAGTTCGAAAGGGCGGAGAATATCATTCATCGGATAACGATGGGCATCGCGCCGGTAGGCGCTCTCCGGCTCGCCGGTAGTAATGACGCTACGCCAGTACTTTCCCGCCAGCTGATTCCCTCCCGCCCCGCTGGCAAAGCCGCGGCTGAGCACCCTGTCCAGCCACTCTTTCATCAGCGCCGGGCAGCTCCAGGTATAGAGCGGATGCTGGAAAACAATCACCTCATGCTGGCGCAGGAGATCCTGCTCGCAGGCGATATCGATAAAAAAATCCGGATAGTGCGCGTAGAGATCGTGCACGGTCACATTCGACAACTGTAAGGCCGGTTCAAGCAAAACCCGGTTGGCCACGGAATCCTGAGATTCTGGGTGGGCATACAGCAGCAAAACTTTCGCTGTCTGAGACATCTTTCCCCTCCCGAACGTCTTCTGGCGGCCTGTGCAGCGGCTGCGTCCCGACGCAACCAGAATGACTTTGTGTATCATCTTCATTTTGGGCTACCATTGCGGCCCGGTTGAGCGATTCGCTCGACACTACATTATCATAATGACAAATTAACATAGTCAGAACATACGGCGCCTTATGATTGTTTTCTCCTCCTTACAAATTCGTCGCGGCGTACGCGTCCTGCTGGACAACGCTACCGCCACCATCAACCCAGGGCAAAAAGTCGGCCTGGTGGGTAAAAACGGCTGCGGTAAATCCACGCTGCTTTCGCTTTTGAAAAACGAGATTAGCGCCGACGGCGGCTCAATGACCTTCCCCGGCAGCTGGCAGCTGGCCTGGGTTAATCAGGAAACACCTGCGCTTGCGCAGCCGGCTATTGACTATGTTATTGATGGCGATCGCGAATTCCGCAAGCTGGAGGCGGACCTGCACGAAGCCAACGAACGTAATGACGGCCATGCTATCGCGACGGTCCACGGTAAGCTGGACGCCATCGACGCCTGGACCATCCGCTCGCGTGCGGCAAGCCTGCTCCACGGGCTCGGTTTCAGCAACGAACAGCTTGAAAGACCGGTGAGCGACTTTTCCGGCGGCTGGCGTATGCGTCTCAACCTCGCGCAGGCGCTAATTTGCCGTTCCGATCTGCTGCTGCTTGATGAACCGACGAACCACCTCGATCTCGACGCGGTCATCTGGCTGGAGAAGTGGCTCAAAGGCTACCCGGGGACCCTGATACTGATCTCCCACGATCGCGATTTTCTCGATCCGATCGTCGACAAAATTATCCATATCGAACAGCAAACGATGTTCGAGTACACCGGCAACTACAGCTCATTTGAAGTGCAGCGCGCGACCCGTCTTGCGCAGCAACAGTCGATGTATGAGAGCCAGCAGCTGCGCGTCGCGCATTTGCAGAGCTACATCGACCGTTTTCGCGCTAAAGCCACCAAAGCTAAACAGGCGCAAAGCCGCATCAAAATGCTCGAGCGTATGGAGCTCATCGCCCCTGCCCACGTTGATAACCCGTTTCACTTTAGCTTTCGCGCGCCGGAAAGCCTGCCCAATCCCCTATTGAAAATGGAAAAGGTCAGCGCCGGTTATGGCGAGCGCGTGATTCTCGATTCAATCAAGCTGAATCTGGTGCCCGGTTCGCGCATTGGTCTGCTGGGGCGCAACGGCGCCGGTAAATCGACGCTGATTAAACTGCTGGCCGGCGAGCTACAGCCGCTGCAGGGTGAAATTGGTCTGGCGAAAGGCATCAAGCTTGGCTACTTTGCCCAGCACCAGCTGGAGTTTCTGCGCGCCGACGAATCCCCGCTGCAGCATCTTGCCCGTATTGCGCCGCAGGAGCTGGAGCAGAAGCTGCGCGACTATCTGGGCGGTTTCGGCTTCCAGAGCGATAAAGTCAACGAAGAGACAAAGCGTTTCTCCGGCGGCGAGAAAGCGCGCCTGGTGCTGGCGTTAATCGTCTGGCAGCGGCCTAACCTGCTGCTGCTTGATGAACCCACCAACCACCTCGATCTCGATATGCGCCAGGCGCTAACCGAAGCGCTCATTGATTTTGAAGGCGCGCTGGTGGTGGTTTCGCACGACCGTCACCTGATTCGCTCCACCACCGATGACCTTTATCTGGTGCACGACAGCAAAGTCGAACCTTTCGATGGCGATCTTGAAGACTATCAGCAGTGGCTGAGCGACTCGCAAAAGCAGGAAAGCCAGACATCGGAAGAGCCGAAGGAAAACGGCAACAGCGCCCAGGCGCGTAAAGATCAGAAACGCCGGGAAGCCGAGCTGCGTACGCTGACCCAGCCGCTGCGCAAAGAGATCGCCCGACTGGAAAAAGAGATGGAGAAGTTCAACGCGCAGCTGGCGCAGGCGGAAGAGAAGCTGGGCGACAGCGAATTGTACGATCAAAGCCGCAAAGCCGAGCTCACCGCGTGTCTACAGCAGCAGGCCAGCGCGAAGTCCGGACTGGAAGAGTGTGAAATGGCCTGGCTGGATGCCCAGGAGCAGCTGGAGCAGATGCTGCAGGAAGGCTAGCGGCAATATGCCATACGTGAAGGCGGGCTAACCCGCCTTTTTTCATCCTCCGCACCGTGGCTTAGCGCTGTGCCGCCAGCCGGGCGCGGATCTCCGACAGCGAGGCATAGCCGTACAGCTTGCCATCCAGAAAGCGCGTTTTTAACTCGCCCTGCTGCTCCTGTTCCAGCGTTTGCCCATCGTACAGCTGCAGTTCCCCCAAGGCGTCGCGTTCCACGCGCAGCAGACCACGCGCCGAACGTTTAAGACCATTATCGGTTTTCGGCTCCTTAAAGAGGGCTCTTCCCTCGCCGTTCACCTCCCCCCAGGTTGCCTTCATCGCGAAGCCGAAGGTATCGCGGGTGTTGTACTGGTAGGTAAATGAACCCACGCCGAACACCACGTTAGCGCTGGCAAAGCCTTTCGCTTCCAGGCGACGCAGGATTTCATCCGCTCTGGCGAGAGTAATGGAATCGCCGTAAATCAGGCCGACATGCGGATCCAGCACCTTGTATCCTTTTTCGTTGATAGTGCCGCCAAAGATTTCCCACAGAACCTCCACGGAGCCTTTCTCCTCGGCGCTGCGCTCGCTGCGGGTGTCGTCGTCAGCTGCGGTTCCGCACAGAATCGCCACCGGATCGCCGCTGTCCGGACGGAATACCACGCGCCCCTGACGCTGCATAATTATTGCCTGCAGCTCGCGGGTGTATTCGGTCAGCACCTGCCAGTAGTCCCAGGTATCCGAGACGATAGAGACGAAACCCTGCGGGTGGACTTCGGTAATCAGCCGGCGAAAGGTTTCAATTTCCCGCTCGCGCTCGCCCATACACATCACGCTGTGTTCCGTGGCCGGAATGCTGGCGCCGATAAGCTCATCTTCACCGCGAGTGTAATAATCACGGGCATACAGCAGCGAAGGCAGGCTATCGGTCCCTTTGAAGCTGGCCAGATGTCCGCAGCCCGACTGCGCAGTGTCGTGCAGCCCGGACATCCCCCGAAACGAAAAGTCGTGACATTGGAAATCAAGGTGCGTCAGATCGCTACAGGTTTTCTCCGCCCAGCGTTCGCAAATCAGGCGATAGTGGTGGGCGATGGTCGCGTTGGTTGACGCTTTCCACAGCTCCGCCGAAAGCACCGTCTCCAGATAGTTCACCAGCCAGAAGAACTCAGGTTGCGTATTGGTGATGGTCAGCACCGGTACTTTCATCGGCACCTTGGTGCCTTCATCCAGCGCTTTGATATGCAGCGGTAAATAGCCAAGCCGATGCAGAGCGCGAACGGGCTCCACCCCAACCGTATCGCGCCCCAGATAGCCGTCCATCACCTGCTTATACTCGTTCACGACCTCCTCTTCCGGGCGGGCGAAAAACGCGTCGTTAAACAGATCGACCAGGAACCACTGTAGAAAGCCCTGCAGGCCGAAAAACACCAGCTTGCCATCGGCCTGCGGCGACTGGAAAAAACGATCGCCGCGCGGGGTAAAGTTAGAGTAAACCTTCGTTGTCCCCTGCGGATACTGCACGCGATGGGAAACTTTATAACCATCAATGGCCAGAATCGGATTTATTTTCATCATGTTATCCCCTATGTGCTCGGTAGATGGCGTCAATATCGATAAGCTCCAGCTGCGGATGAGCCAGGGCAGGAGAAGTCAAAGAGGTGGTGGCGTAAACGGCATCGATGCCGTTATTCAACAGATGCTCTACGCCTTTGGAAAAAATACCGTGGGTGACGTACAGACTCACGCTGCGGGCGCCCGCCTCGCGCAGCACCTGCGCCGAGCCGATAAAGGTGCCGCCAGCGTCGCAGAGGTCGTCAACAATAAGCACCGCTTTCCCCGCGACATTACCGGCCAGCAGGGAAAAACCGGTTAACGCGCCGCTGGCAAGATCACGCTCTTTACCGAGGATCGCGAACTCTCCGGCGCCGCAGGCTTTAGCCACAGGATGAATCTTCTTTAGCGCGCCGGCATCCGGCGCCACCAGCATCAGCTCCCCGGCAGCAATAGCCTGACGCAGACCGGCGTTCTGCAGAAGACAGTGCTGTTGAGCCACCGCGACCATATTATTGACTGCTGCCGCTGCGGCATCGCTGTGCGGGTCAAGCACCACGACTTTGTCAAAACCAAGGGTATTAAGCTGCCGGGCAAAGACCTTCAGCGCAAAGCTGTCTCCCGGCACCATATGACGATCCTGACGCGCCCACGGCAACCACGGCAGTTCCAGATGGCTAAACGTCACGTCGGTAACATGACGCACGGCCTCCACCAGCTGCGCCAGCAGCATAAAATCGTTCATGTCGCGCAGAGCAACCGCCCGGATGCGCATCAGACGAGCAGAAGGCGGTAGTGGATCGGTCACCTTCAGCCACACAGCGCCATCGGGAAAGACGCCGCTGGCAAGCGTAAACGCTTCATCATCCAGTTCCAGGGTAAATTTTTCGCTCATGATGACCTCCGCTCATTAAATTGTGTCCCTAAGACATAATTAATAATGTCCCTAAGACACATATTGCGCAAGCGTTAAATGTCATTTAAGCGGAGATGTGGATTAAGCAATTGAAAAACAATAATAAAAATGTAGGCTTGCTGCTCAGGAAGGGGCTGGTACACTTGTCAGCGTTCTTTTCCGCTGCGAGCGCTCTATGACCAACGATGCCGAATACCTCAGCCACTACGATGCCAGCCGCTTTCCCTCGCCGCTGGTGACCGTCGACAGCGTCCTGTTTACCCTGCATGAAGGGGCGCTGTGCGTTCTGCTGGTTGAGCGCGCTAATCCACCGCAGCAGGGGGCGTGGGGGCTACCCGGCGGCTTTATCGATCTGGCGCACGATGATTCAACCCGCGCCACGGCGCTACGTAAGCTCACGGAAAAAACCGGGATTTCACCGTCATGGCTGGAGCAGCTCGACACCTTCTCCGGGCCGGATCGCGATCCGCGCGGCTGGAGCCTGACTATCGCCTGGTTTGCGTTAATCTCGTGGGTAGAGTGTCAGCCGCATATCGCCAGCGTCAGCGATGCCCGCTGGGTGCCGGTGGCGCAGCTGGATAGCTATTCGCTGGCTTTCGATCATCAAAAGATTATCGACGCCGGTCTGCATCGCTTACGCCAAAAAACGATGTACTCTTTACTGCCGGTTTACTGCCTGCCGGAAACCTTTACCCATGGTCAGCTGCTGGAAGCCACGGAAATCATCCTTGGTCAGCCGATTCAACGCAAAAGCCTGATTCGCCGCTTCGAAGCCTCCGGAATGTTTGAAGAGACCGGTGAAACAGCGGCAACCGGCGCGCGGAAAGCGCGGCTATGGCGGCGTAAACCCGGCGTCGATTTTCATCTCTTTTCACGTAACCTGCTGGCCGATTAGCCGCAAGGCCACATATGGGCTAACCTGCGCACTTCATGCGCGGTATAGTATGTTATAAAGATTATTTATTGCTCTGGTGCTATGGTTGATATCACTCCTACAGAAATGACGCCCCCTGAAGACGACTCGCAGCAGTTTCATCCGATGCGCGGCGTAGGCAATCGTCATTTGCAAACCATGTTGCCGCGGCTAATCCGTCGCAAACTCCGCTTTACTCCCCACTGGCAGCGTCTGGAATTGCCGGACGGCGATTTTGTCGATCTGGCATGGAGTGAAGACCCTTCTCAGGCGCGCCATAAACCTCGTCTGGTGGTATTTCACGGCCTGGAGGGGAGCCTACACAGCCCTTACGCACACGGACTTATCCATGCGGCAATGCAGCGCGGCTGGCTGGGCGTGGTGATGCACTTTCGCGGCTGTAGCGGCGAACCCAACCGGAATAACCGCATCTACCACTCGGGCGAAACGGAAGACGGCTCCTGGTTTCTGCGCTGGCTCCAGCGCGAG
The DNA here is from genome assembly GCF_000293135.1 of Klebsiella sp. OBRC7. Classification (NCBI taxonomy): domain Bacteria; kingdom Pseudomonadati; phylum Pseudomonadota; class Gammaproteobacteria; order Enterobacterales; family Enterobacteriaceae; genus Klebsiella; species Klebsiella sp. OBRC7. The sequence goes on from NZ_ALNJ01000149.1 coordinate 12,700, forward strand.
TACGGCACGGTTCCCACCGCCGCGGTGGGATATTCGCTCGGGGGCAATATGCTGGGCTGCCTGCTGGCAAAAGAAGGCGACGCTATTCCCGTTGATGCCGCGGTTATCGTCTCGGCGCCGTTTATGCTGGAGGCCTGTAGCTATCATATGGACAAAGGTTTCTCCCGCGTTTATCAGCGCTACCTGCTCAACCTGCTGAAAGCCAACGCCGCGCGTAAGCTAAAAGCCTATCCCGGCTCACTGCCCGTCGATTTACGCCAGCTAAAAAGCATGCGCCGTATCCGCGAGTTTGACGATTGCATTACGGCCAGGATCCACGGTTTTGCCGATGCGCTGGACTACTATCGCCAGTGTAGCGCCATGCCGCGCCTGAGCGATATCACTAAGCCCACGCTGATTATTCACGCGAAGGACGATCCCTTTATGGATCACCACTCGATTCCCCCGCAGGAGCAGCTGCCAGCGAATGTCGAATATCAGCTCACGGAGCACGGCGGGCACGTTGGCTTCGTCGGCGGCACGCTGCGTAAGCCTGAAATGTGGCTTGAAAAACGCATCCCGGATTGGCTAACCCGTTGGCTAGGAGCGCAAATATGATCATTCCCTGGCAAGATCTCGATCCCGAAACGCTGGATAACCTGATCGAAAGTTTTGTATTACGTGAAGGCACCGATTATGGTGAACATGAACGTTCGCTGACGGATAAAGTCGCGGATGTTAAACAGCAGTTGAAAAGCGGAGAAGCCGTGCTGGTGTGGTCAGAACTGCACGAAACGGTGAATATCATGCCCCGCAAGCAGTTTCACGGCTAAGGCGGCACATACTATCGTTTACTCTGGGAGTTGTTATGTCTGCCAAACATCCGGTGATTGCCGTCACGGGCTCCAGCGGCGCGGGAACCACGACCACCAGCCTCGCCTTTCGCAAAATTTTCGCCCAGCTTAATCTGCACGCCGCCGAAGTTGAAGGCGATAGCTTTCACCGCTATACCCGTCCGGAAATGGATATGGCGATCCGTAAAGCGCGCGATCAGGGCAAACATATCAGCTACTTTGGCCCCGAGGCTAACGACTTCGGCCTGCTGGAACACACGTTCGCCGAATATGGGCAAAGCGGCAAAGGCCAGTCGCGCAAATATTTACATACCTATGACGAGGCCGTGCCGTGGAATCAGGTTCCGGGGACCTTCACGCCCTGGCAGCCGCTGCCGGAACCGACTGACGTCCTGTTTTATGAAGGCCTGCACGGCGGCGTTGTGACGCCGCAGCATAACGTAGCAAACCATGTCGACCTGCTGGTCGGCGTGGTGCCCATCGTCAATCTTGAGTGGATCCAGAAGCTTATCCGCGACACCAGCGAGCGCGGACACTCTCGTGAGGCGGTCATGGATTCCGTGGTCCGCTCGATGGAAGATTACATCAACTTTATCACCCCGCAGTTTTCACGCACCCACCTCAACTTTCAGCGCGTACCGACGGTGGATACGTCCAACCCGTTTGCGGCCAAAGCCATCCCTTCACTGGATGAAAGCTTTGTCGTTATCCATTTCCGTAATCTAAAAAATATCGATTTCCCCTGGCTACTGGCGATGCTGCAGGGCTCGTTTATTTCGCATATGAATACCCTGGTGGTACCGGGCGGGAAAATGGGGCTGGCGATGGAACTGATTATGGCGCCGCTGGTTGAGCGGCTGATGGAAGGCAGGAAAATCAGCGAGTAGCCAGAACCCCGGTGGCGCGATTGCCGGCCGGGGCGCGTTCGGCTTACCCTTCGATCACTTCATAAGAGTGGGTAATGTTTACCGCTTTCTCAAGCATCAGCGCGACGGAACAATACTTTTCCGCCGACAGGTCGACCGCGCGAGACACGGCAGCGTCCTTCAGTTCTTTACCGGTCACGATAAAATGCAGATTGATATGGGTAAACAGACGCGGCGCCTCTTCGCGGCGCTCCGAGGTCAGCTTAACTTCGCAGTTGGTGACGTTCTGGCGGCCCTTCTGCAATATGGATACCACATCAATCGCGCTGCATCCGCCTGCCGCCATCAGTACCATTTCCATTGGGCTGGGCGCTTTATCCCCGGAATTGCCGTCCATCAGAATCTGGTGGCCAGAAGCCGACTCACCGATGAAGGTTAACCCTTCAACCCACTTCACTCGCGCTTGCATAAATTTAACTCCAGGGCTGTAATTTTCCTGACAGATTACGCGTACATAACAATTCTCGCAACGGAAGGCGACCTGGGTCATGCTGAAGCGAGACACCAGGAGACATGCGGCGAAAGCTATGCTAAAACAATCTGGATGCTACAGTAATACATTGATGTACTGCATGTATGCAGAGGAGTTCACATTACAGGCTGCAGAAAACTTTCAGCCGGATTCCCAGGTACAGGGATTCAATACGATTGCATGCCCGGATGCCGTGTAGTGTCGGCACCCGGAGATAGCTTATAACAGAGGATAACCGCGCATGGTGCTTGGCAAACCGCAAACAGACCCTACCCTTGAATGGTTCTTGTCTCATTGCCACATTCATAAGTACCCATCAAAGAGCACGCTGATCCACCAGGGTGAGAAAGCAGAAACGTTGTACTACATCGTTAAAGGCTCCGTGGCTGTACTCATCAAGGATGAAGAAGGTAAAGAGATGATCCTCTCTTACCTTAATCAGGGCGATTTCATCGGTGAATTAGGCTTGTTTGAAGAAGGCCAGGAGCGTAGCGCTTGGGTACGTGCGAAAACCGCATGTGAAGTGGCCGAAATCTCCTACAAAAAATTCCGTCAGCTGATCCAGGTTAACCCGGACATCCTGATGCGTCTCTCTTCGCAGATGGCTCGTCGTCTGCAGGTCACGTCTGAGAAAGTCGGCAACCTCGCCTTCCTTGACGTTACCGGTCGTATCGCTCAGACGCTGCTGAACCTGGCTAAACAGCCGGATGCGATGACCCACCCGGACGGTATGCAAATTAAAATTACCCGCCAGGAAATTGGTCAGATCGTCGGATGCTCCCGCGAGACCGTTGGCCGCATCCTGAAAATGCTGGAAGATCAAAACCTGATCTCCGCGCACGGTAAAACTATCGTCGTCTACGGTACCCGTTAAGTCGGTAAAACGGCGTATTGCCTGACAATACGCCGTTTTTGTTTTCCCCTCATGTGGCGCAGGCTGATTTACCACCCGGAAGTCAACTATGCACTGCGGCAAACGCTGGTGTTGTGTCTGCCGGTTGCGATTGGGCTTCTGCTCGGTCATCTCCAGCAGGGGCTGCTGTTTTCTCTTGTTCCCGCCTGCTGCAACGTTGCCGGGCTGGATACGCCGCATAAACGCTTCTTTAAACGCCTGATTATCGGCGGCTGCCTGTTTGCCGGCTGTAGCCTGATCGTTCAGCTCCTTCTGCAGCGAGACATCCCTTTGCCGCTGATCCTCACGGGTCTGGCGCTCATCCTCGGCGTCACCGCCGAAATCAGCTCCCTGCACGCTCGGCTGCTGCCCGCCTCGCTTATCGCGGCTATTTTTACCCTCAGTCTCGCTGGCAATATGCCTATCTGGGAGCCGCTGTTAATCTACGCCATGGGCACCTTATGGTATGGCGTGTTTAACTGGTTCTGGTTTTGGCTGTGGCGCGAACAGCCGCTGCGTGAATCATTAAGCCTGCTCTACCGGGAGCTGGCCAACTACTGCGAGGCCAAATACAGTCTGCTTACCCAGCATACGGACCCCGCCACATCGCTGCCGCCGCTGCTCAACCGCCAGCAGAAGGTGGTGGATCTGATTACCCAGTGCTATCAGCAGATGCATATGCTGGCGGCTAACCAGCGCAGCGATCACAAACGCCTGCTGCGCGCTTTCCAGGTTGGACTGGACCTTCAGGAACATATTTCCGTCAGTCTTCATCAGCCGGAAGAGGTACAGAAACTGGTGGAGCGCAGCCACGCGGAAGCGGTGATTCGCTGGAACGCGCAAACCGTTGCCGCCCGCCTGCGGGAGCTGGCAGACGATCTCCTCTACCACCGTTATCCTCAGCGCTTTCAGATGGATAAACAGATCGGCGCGCTGGAAAAAATCGCCTGGCAGCATCCGGATAATCCGGTTGGCCAGTTCTGCGCCTGGCACTTCAGCCGCATTGCCAGGGTTCTGCGCACCCAGCGCCCGCTATACGCGCGTAACCTGATGGCGGATAAAACCCGCCGCCTGCCGCTGCTGCCCGCGTTGAAAAACTATCTGTCGCTTAAGTCGCCGGCGTTACGAAACGCGGCGCGTATCAGCGTGATGCTGAGCGTCGCCAGCCTGATGGGCAGCGCGCTGCATCTGCCTAAGCCCTACTGGATCCTGATGACCGTGCTGTTCGTGACGCAAAACGGCTACGGCGCAACCCGGGTACGTATCGTCCATCGGGCTGCCGGAACCATTGCGGGACTGGTCATTGCCGGGCTCACGCTGCACTTTCACGTTCCTGAAGGCTATACGCTGACCGCGATGCTGTTCATCACGCTGTTAAGCTATCTGATTATCCGCAAGCACTACGGCTGGGCGATGGTCGGGTTTACGGTGACGGCGGTGTACACTCTGCAGCTGCTCACCCTGAACGGCGAGCAGTTTATCATCGCCAGACTGATTGATACGCTGATTGGCTGTCTGATCGCCTTCGGCGGAATGGTCTGGCTATGGCCGCAGTGGCAAAGCGGGTTGCTGCGCAAAAATGCCCACGATGCGCTGGAAGCCGATCAGGAAGCGATCAGGCTGATCCTCAGCGACGATCATCAGGCCCCGGCGCTGGCCTACCAGCGCATGCGCGTTAATCAGGCGCATAACGCGCTGTTTAACTCGCTGAATCAGGCGATGCAGGAACCCGGCTTTAACTCGCACTATCTGGAAGACATGAAGCTGTGGGTGACCCACAGCCAGTTTATTGTCGAGCATATTAACGCGATGACCACTCTGGCGCGCGAGCACAATATGCTGACGCCGGATCTGGCGCAGCGTTATCTGGAATCCTGCGAGATTGCGCTCCAGCGCTGCCAACAGCGGCTGGATTCCGACGGGCCGGGCAGCGCGGGGGATGTGAACATTATGGAGGCGCAGGATGCGGAGGTTCCTCGCGGCCCGCTCAGTACGATGGAGCAGCATTTGCAGCGCATCCTCGGGCATCTGAACACCATGCACACCATTTCATCGGTGGCATGGCGTCAGCGTCCGCATCATGGCATCTGGCTGCGCGCCACTAAGCGCTAAGCACCCGCTCAACCGCCTGGGCAAAGCGCGCCATGCCTTCAGCAATATCGCTATCATCAATCACCAGCGACGGTACGAAGCGCATCACGTCCGGTCCGGCATTGAGCACCATGACGCCCGCCTCTGCGGCGGCGTAGAGGAAATCGCGCGCCTTCCCGTGATACTGCGGCTTCAGCTCGGCGCCGATAAGCAGACCCATGCCGCGAATATCGCTGAACAGATCGAACCGCGCGTCAATGCGCTGAAGGTGCTCAACAAACAGCTCGCGCTTCGCGGTGACGCCGTCCAGCACTTCCGGCGTATTAATCAGATCGAAGGCCGCTCCGCCGACCGCGCAGGCCAGGGGGTTACCACCGTAGGTTGAGCCGTGAGAACCCGCGTGGAAAGCGCTGGCGATATCATGGGTGGTCAGCATCGCGCTGATAGGGAAGCCGCCGCCAAGCGCCTTGGCGCTGGTCAGAATATCCGGCGTCACGCCGTAATGCATATAGGCAAACAGCGAGCCTGTGCGCCCCATACCGCACTGTACTTCATCAAACACCAGCAGTGCCTGGTGCTGGTCGCAGAGATCGCGCAATCCTTGCAGGAATTCCGGCGTCGCTGCCGTCACTCCGCCTTCACCCTGAATCGGCTCGACCACCACCGCGCAGGTATGATCATCCATCACGGCTTTCACCGCGTGTAAATCGTTAAACGGCACGTGAACGATATCGGCCGGTTTCGGCCCAAACCCGTCGGAATATTTCGGCTGACCGCCGACGGAGACGGTGAAAAGCGAGCGACCGTGAAACGCATTATGGAAAGCGATGATTTTGGTTTTGTACGGGCTATGGCGGGTCACGGTGTAATGGCGCGCCAGCTTGAAAGCCGTTTCGTTAGCTTCCGTTCCGGAGTTCATAAACACGACGCGATCGGCAAAAGTCGCATCCACCAGCTTCCGCCCGAGTCGCAGGGCCGGTTCGTTGGTAAAAACGTTGCTGGTATGCCACAGCTTTTCACCCTGCTCATGCAGTGCCGCCACCAGCGCCGGATGGCAATGGCCGAGCGCGGTCACGGCAATCCCACCGGCGAAATCAACGTACTCTTTACCTTGCTGATCCCATACCCGGCTTCCCTTACCCTTCACCGGAATAAATTCTGCCGGTGCATAAATCGGCAAAATGACCTCATCGAATGTAGCCCGGGTGATTGCCGGTTGTTCAGTTGCCATGTGGTGCCCATCCTTTACGTTATGCAGCAATGATTATGATAATCTAATCACAAAATATGCATAAAAAATCAACCCGTGGCAACTACAAATCACCGATTGAGGAAGTTTGCCAGCAGGTGGTGGCCCTGCTCGCTGAGAATACTCTCCGGATGAAACTGCACGCCCTCGAGATCGAACACGCGGTGGCGAATGCCCATGATCTCCCCCTCTTCGCTGCGGGCGGTCACCTCAAAGCATTCAGGCAGCGTTAGCGGATCAATGAGCAGGGAGTGGTAGCGGGTCACCGTAAGCGGGTTATTCAGTCCAAGGAACACCCCTTGACCGGTATGGCTGACGGGGGACGTTTTCCCGTGCATGACTTTGGCGGCTCGTACGATAGCGGCGCCGAAAACCTGGGCGATGGCCTGATGGCCGAGGCAAACGCCTAAGATCGGCGTTTGGCCGGAAAAATGGCGGATCGCCGCCAGCGAAATCCCCGACTCATCCGGCGTACAGGGGCCCGGCGAGATAACGATTTTCGCTGGCGCCAGGGCAATGATATCCGCTAACGTCAGCTCGTCATTACGCCTGACCAGAACTTCCGCGCCAAGCTCGCAGAAATACTGATACAAATTCCAGGTGAAAGAATCGTAGTTATCGATAAGCAGGATCATAGCGGCTCCGGGAACAAAGAACCGCGCTATTCTACTCAGTTTCCGTCGCTTCGCTTACCACTTTGCGAAATATCGTCCGCAGTGGAGAAAGGTCGCCCATCGCTCCGCTCTGGTTGGCCTGGTTCCACGCATCGACAGCAATATCGCGCCAATCCAGCGTATAGCCCGCATGGATAGCCAGCTGCTCAAAGAAAATGCGTTGCGCCATGCCGTTACCGAGACGGAAAGGATGCAGGACGTTAATTTCGCAGTAGTAATGAGCAAGACGTTCAATGAATTTATCCTGCGCGAGACCCACCAGATAACCTTCCTCTTCAAGATCCTGAAGCAGCGCGTTTCCCTCTTTTTCGATATAGGCAAAATGGCAGAAACGGGTGTCGCCCTGATAGATATCCACTTCACGCAGCTGCCCCGCCCAGTCGAAGACATCCTGATAGAGCTGGCGATGAATAGCGCAGAGATGAGGCAATCCCCGCACCAACGGCCCGAGTTCAATGGTTGCCGCGCGTAATGCGGTCAGCTCCCACGCCGCCTGCTCAAGTCGCTGAGCCTGGCGAATTCCCAGGCGGTTGCGCATCACCTTAAGACCGGGGTAGAGATAGGGGTCCCGCCCCTCGCCGAATTTATCGCTCATAGTGACTCCTTAAGGCCGCAATGCGCGCCAGGGCTTCTTCGGGGGTAAGGGTTATTAGCGGAACATCGACGCCCTCCAGCCGTCGGCTGGCCTGAAAATTCACGTTACGTCGATCCTCCCAGAGACGGGATTTCTGTTTTTCGGTGAGCTTTTTCATTTAACACCTCCCTGACGCGTCCGCAGTTGCCACAAGTATAAGCGGCAAAAAACGATTTCGCAGGGAAGCGGGGGCTGCGCGGGTACGGGTTACCCGCGCAAAATAAGATTACGGCAGAACTTTTGCGGAAAGGATCACGATAGGTTTGGACGGTACATTCTGATACGGACCAACGTTATGGGTCGGCACCTGAGAAATCTTATCCGCCACGTCCATACCTTTAACGACTTTACCAAACACCGCATAGCCAAAATCACGCTGGCCATGATCGAGGAAGGCGTTATCCGCAATATTGATAAAGAACTGGCTGGTGGCGCTGTCCTGATCGGCGGTACGCGCCATGGCGATGGTGCCACGCGTATTGCGCAGGCCGTTGTCGGCTTCGTTTTTAATCGGTGGATTAGGCTGTTTCTGCTGCATCTGCTCGTTAAAGCCGCCGCCCTGCACCATAAAGCCCGGGATCACGCGGTGAAAAGTGGTGTTGTTATAAAAGCCGCTGTTCACGTACTTGAGGAAGTTATCCACCGAGATCGGTGCTTTCTGGCTATTCAGCTCAAGCTCAATATTGCCCGCAGACGTGGTCAGCAACACATGGGGATCCCCTTTTGCCGCCATGGCCGGGGAGAATGCTGAAATGGCGAAAACGGCAGCCACCGCCGCGAGAGTTGATTTGAGCATGGAAATTCCTTAACGGAGCAGAATAAAAACCGAGTGCTTTGATTCTAAAGAGCCTTTGCATCCTGGGCCAGCCTTTTACCTAATTTTACTTAGCTGAAACAGTTGTAACGGTGGGCCAGGCGATCGGCTAAATAGATAAATGTGATATGAGTCACACTCAGAATTGCAAAAAGATATAAATTTCAGAATAAACGTTTGCTTGAATCACGCTAACGCATAAAATCTGTCCGCCCGGCGCAGAGTCAACGCGCTTTACATTTCTATTCACAGGCCAGTCATGACTAACAGCAATCGTATCAAGCTCACATGGATCAGCTTCTTCTCCTACGCCCTGACCGGCGCGTTGGTGATTGTCACCGGGATGGTGATGGGAAATATCGCAGATTATTTTCATCTGCCCGTTTCCAGTATGAGCAACACCTTTACTTTCCTTAATGCCGGTATCCTGATCTCTATCTTCCTGAACGCCTGGCTGATGGAAATTGTTCCGCTGAAAACCCAGCTGCGTTTTGGCTTTATCCTGATGGTTCTGGCCGTCGCGGGTTTAATGTTCAGCCACAGCCTGGCGCTGTTTTCCGCTTCGATGTTCGTGCTTGGTCTGGTCAGCGGGATTACCATGTCGATTGGTACCTTCCTGATCACCCATATGTATGAAGGCCGTCAGCGCGGGGCGCGTCTGCTGTTCACCGACTCCTTCTTCAGCATGGCGGGGATGATCTTCCCGATGCTGGCCGCTTATCTGCTGGCGCGCAGCATCGAATGGTACTGGGTTTATGCCTGCATCGGCCTGGTCTACGTCGCTATTTTCATTCTGACCTTCGGCTGCGAATTCCCGGTATTGGGCAAAAAAGCCCTGCAGGATAGCCAGCCGGTAGTGAAAGAGAAATGGGGTATCGGCGTGCTGTTCCTCTCCATCGCTGCGCTATGCTACATCCTCGGTCAGCTGGGCTTCATCTCCTGGGTGCCGGAATACGCCAAAGGCCTGGGCATGAGTCTTGGCGATGCGGGTAAACTGGTGAGCGATTTCTGGATGTCGTACATGATCGGCATGTGGTCTTTCAGCTTCATCCTGCGCTTCTTCGACCTGCAGCGTATTCTGACCGTGCTGGCGGGCGTAGCGACGGTACTGATGTATCTGTTTATCAACGGTTCGCCGGAGCATATGCCGTGGTTTATTCTGACCCTCGGCTTCTTCTCCAGCGCCATTTATACGTCGATCATCACCCTGGGTTCACAGCAAACCCGAGTGTCGTCGCCGAAGCTGGTGAACTTCATTCTGACCTGCGGCACCGTGGGTACCATGCTGACTTTCGTCGTGACCGGCCCTATCGTTGCCGCCAGCGGTCCGCTGGCAGCGCTGCATACCGCTAACGGCCTCTATGCCGTGGTGTTTGTGATGTGCCTTATCCTCGGCTTCGTCTCCCGCCACCGTCAGAACAACGCGGCAGCGGAATCGCACTAAGCTTCAGGCCCCTTTGTTCCGGCAAAGGGGCTATTTCGGGTAAAGAACAGCTCTTCCCCGCCCCGATCCATCTGTACCCAGGTTTGCGCCAACTGCGTGGTGGCGATGACTCTCCCCTGGCGGATTGACCAACGCACCGGAACCTGACAACGCACGGCCTCAAACCCGTTTTCCGCGGGCAGAATCACCAGATTCGCCGTGTTCCCCGTCGCAATACCGTAATCGCTCAGGCCAAACGTTCGCGCGCTATTTTCCGTGACCAGCTTCAGTCCCTCGTTAATCTGCTGATAGCCCATCATCTGGCAAACGTGCAGACCCATGTGCAGCACCTGCAGCATATTGCCGGTCCCCAGTGGATACCAGGGGTCAAATACATCGTCATGGCCAAAGCAGACGTTAATGCCCGCCGCCATCAGCTCCTTCACGCGCGTGATACCGCGACGCTTCGGATAGTCGTCAAAGCGTCCCTGGAGGTGAATATTGACCAGTGGGTTAGCGACGAAGTTAATGCCGGAGAGCTTCAGCAAACGAAAAAGACGTGACGTATAGGCACCATTGTAGGAGTGCATCGCGGTGGTATGGCTGGCGGTCACTTGTGGCCCTATCCCCTCTTTTAACGCCAGGGCCGCCACGGTTTCAACGAACCGCGACTGTTCATCATCAATTTCATCGCAGTGGATATCCAGAGGCCGCTGATACTTTTTCGCCAGACGGAAAGCAATGTGCAGGGATTCCACGCCATATTCGCGCGTAAATTCAAAATGCGGAATCGCGCCCACCACGTCGGCCCCCAGACGCAGCGCCTCTTCCAGCAGGGCCTCACCATTGGGGTAGGATAAAATGCCCTCCTGGGGGAAGGCGACAATCTGCAGCTCTACCCACGGCGCGACCTCCTGCTTTACCTCCAGCATGGCTTTGAGTGCGGTCAGCGTCGGATCGGAAACATCAACGTGAGTACGAACAAACTGGATGCCGTTGGCGATCTGCCACTTCAGCGTCTTCCACGCGCGGGCTTTAACGTCCTCATGGCTCAATAAAGCCTTACGCTCCGCCCAACGCTCAATCCCTTCAAACAGCGTCCCGGACTGGTTCCAGTTCGGCTCTCCGGCGGTTTGGGTCGTATCAAGGTGTATATGCGGCTCAATAAAAGGGGGGATGGCCAGTCCGCCGCGGGCGTTCAGCACTTCAAAATTCTCTTTGCGCGCCTCCCCCATAGGGGTGATATCCCCGAAGCGCCCCTTGTCTATCGCTATCTGCCATAACCCTTCGCGATCGGGCAGACGAACGTTCTCAATTAACCAAAGCGGCGCTGCTGTCATATCGATGACTCCCGTAATTGTTGCTGAAGTTTTACTCAACCCGCCGTGGGTATCCGTTGCTAATTTTGTACATAAAAAAAGCAAAAAGGAAAAGCCAGCGTTTTCCGTTACTTATAAAAATACTGACAAATCATAAACATACCACTTAAGTAGTAGGTAAAGGTGTAATTGATTTGCATCAATAAGTGTCGCGGCTGAATCGTTAAGGTAGGCGGTAATATAAAAGAAATCGAGGCAAAAATGAGCAAAGTCAGACTCGCTATCATTGGTAATGGTATGGTCGGCCACCGCTTTATTGAGGACCTTCTTGATAAATCCGACGCCAGCCTGTTCGATATTACCGTCTTCTGTGAAGAACCCCGTATCGCCTACGACCGCGTACACCTCTCCTCCTACTTCTCTCACCATACCGCCGAAGAACTCTCTTTGGTACGGGAAGGTTTCTACGAGAAGCACGGCGTTAAGGTGCTGGTCGGCGAACGCGCCATCACCATCAACCGCCAGGAGAAGGTTATCCACTCCAGCGCGGGCCGTACCGTTTTCTATGACAAGCTGATTATGGCGACCGGTTCCTATCCGTGGATCCCGCCGATTAAAGGTTCTGAAACCCAGGACTGCTTTGTTTATCGTACCATTGAAGACCTTAACGCGATTGAAGCCTGCGCCCGCCGCAGCAAACGCGGCGCGGTCGTCGGCGGCGGTTTGTTAGGCCTCGAAGCCGCGGGCGCGCTGAAAAATCTCGGCGTTGAGACCCACGTGATTGAATTCGCGCCCATGCTGATGGCGGAACAGCTGGATCAGATGGGTGGCGAACAGCTACGTCGCAAGATTGAAAGCATGGGCGTGCGCGTGCACACCAGTAAAAACACCAAAGAGATCGTTCAGGAAGGTACCGAAGCGCGTAAAACCATGCGTTTTGCCGACGGCAGCGAGCTGGAAGTCGACTTTATCGTCTTCTCTACCGGTATCCGCCCGCGCGATAAGCTGGCCACCCAGTGCGGCCTGGAAGTCGCTCCGCGCGGCGGCATCGTGATTAACGACGCCTGCCAGACCTCTGACCCGGATATCTACGCCATTGGTGAATGCGCCAGCTGGAACAACCGCGTTTACGGCCTGGTCGCCCCGGGCTACAAAATGGCTCAGGTTACCGTTGACCATATCCTCCAGACCGAAAACGCCTTTGAAGGCGCGGATCTTAGCGCCAAGCTGAAGCTGCTGGGCGTTGACGTCGGCGGCATCGGTGACGCTCACGGCCGTACGCCGGGCGCGCGCAGCTATGTTTATCTCGATGAAAGCAAAGAGGTCTACAAACGCCTTATCGTCAGCCCTGACAACAAGACCCTGCTCGGCGCGGTGCTGGTGGGCGATACCAGCGATTACGGCAATCTGCTGCAGCTGGTGCTGAACGCCATCGAACTGCCGGACAACCCGGACTCGCTGATCCTCCCGGCGCACGCGGGCAGCGGTAAGCCGTCCATCGGCGTGGATAAACTGCCGGACAGCGCACAAATTTGCTCCTGCTTTGACGTCACCAAGGGCGCATTGATTGCCGCTATTAATAAAGGCTGCCACACGGTGGCGGCGCTGAAGGCGGAAACCAAAGCCGGTACCGGCTGCGGCGGCTGTATCCCGCTGGTGACTCAGGTTCTCAACGCCGAACTGGCGAAACAGGGCATTGAAGTCAACAATAACCTGTGCGAGCACTTTGCTTACTCCCGTCAGGAACTGTTCCACCTCATCCGGGTGGAAGGCATCAAAACCTTTGAAGAGCTGCTGGCGAAACACGGTAAAGGCTACGGCTGCGAAGTGTGTAAACCGACCGTGGGCTCGCTGCTGGCTTCCTGCTGGAACGAATATATTCTGAAGCCGCAGCATACCCCGCTGCAGGATACCAACGACAACTTCCTGGCCAACATCCAGAAAGACGGCACCTACTCCGTTATCCCGCGCTCTGCGGGCGGCGAAATCACGCCGGAAGGCCTGGTGGCCGTCGGCCGTATCGCCCGCGAATTTAATCTGTACACCAAGATCACCGGCTCTCAGCGTATCGGCCTGTTCGGCGCGCAAAAAGACGATCTGCCGGAAATCTGGCGTCAGCTGATCGACGCGGGCTTCGAAACCGGTCACGCGTATGCCAAGGCGCTGCGGATGGCGAAAACTTGCGTCGGCAGCACCTGGTGCCGCTACGGCGTAGGCGACAGCGTCGGCTTCGGCGTCGAGCTGGAAAACCGCTACAAAGGCATTCGTACGCCGCATAAAATGAAGTTTGGCGTCTCCGGCTGTACCCGCGAGTGCGCGGAAGCCCAGGGTAAAGACGTCGGCATCATCGCCACGGAGAAAGGCTGGAACCTTTACGTCTGCGGCAACGGCGGCATGAAGCCGCGCCACGCGGATCTGCTGGCGGCGGATCTTGACCGCGAAACGCTAATGAAATACCTCGACCGCTTCATGATGTTCTATATCCGTACCGCCGACAAACTGACCCGTACCGCACCGTGGCTGGATAACCTGGAAGGCGGCATCGATTATCTGAAGACGGTCATCATTGATGACAAACTGGGCCTGAACGAGCATCTGGAAGAAGAGATGGCCCGCCTGCGTGCAGCGGTAGTCTGCGAGTGGACGGAAACCGTTAACTCGCCAGCGGCCCAGGTGCGCTTCAAACACTTTATCAACAGCGACAAGCGCGATCCTAACGTCCAGGTAGTGCCTGAGCGTGAACAGCATCGCCCGGCCACGCCGTACGAACGTATCCCGGTAACTCTGGTGGAGGAAAACGCATGAGCCAGTGGAAAAACATCTGCAAACTCGATGACATCCTGCCGGAAACCGGCGTCTGCGCGCTGTTAGGCGACAAACAGGTGGCGATTTTCCGCCCCTATCACGGAGACCAGGTGTTTGCGATTAGCAATATCGACCCGTTCTTCGAGTCCAGCGTCCTGTCTCGCGGCCTGATCGCCGAGCATCAGGGCGAGCTGTGGGTTGCCAGTCCGCTGAAAAAACAGCGTTTCCGCCTGCGCGACGGCCTGTGTATGGAAGATGAAAGCCATTCAGTGGCGCACTATGAAGCCCGAGTGAAAGACGGCGTCGTGCAGCTACGCGGTTAATCACTTTACGGGAGGCGCAACGCCTCCCTTTTTTTGCATTTTTTTCTTCAATTGATGGCACAACGTCATTTGTACTGCATCGCGAAGGCAGCTAACCAAGAGCCAGCGCAAGGGATGAGGTGCTAAAGGAGCTCCTATGTTTACGGACACAATCAACAAGTGCGCGGCCAACGCCGGGCGCATTGCGCGCCTCTCGGCCAATAATCCACTCAGCTTCTGGGTCAGCGCCATGATGGCGGGCGCCTACGTCGGCCTCGGCATCATCCTTATATTCACCCTCGGCAACCTGCTCGACCCTGCCGTTCGGCCGCTGGTGATGGGCGCCACCTTTGGCATTGCGTTAACGCTGGTGATTATCGCCGGCTCTGAATTGTTCACCGGCCACACCATGTTCCTGACCCTGGGGGTAAAGGCGGGGACCATCAGCCAGGGGCAGATGTGGGCGATTCTGCCGCAAACCTGGATGGGTAACCTTGTGGGTTCCGTTTTCGTGGCGCTGCTGTATAGCTGGGGCGGCGGTAGCCTGCTGCCGGTCGATACCAGCCTCGTCCACACCGTCGCGCTGGCAAAAACCAGCCAATCCGCGATGGCGCTCTTTTTCAAAGGCGTACTGTGTAACTGGCTGGTGTGTCTGGCGATCTGGATGGCGATCCGTACCGAAGGCGCGGCAAAATTTATTGCTATCTGGTGGTGTCTGCTGGCGTTTATCGCGTCCGGCTATGAGCACTCCGTCGCCAACATGACGCTGTTTGCCCTCTCCTGGTTTGGCCATCATAGCGATGCCTACACGCTTGCGGGAATCGGTCACAATCTGTTATGGGTAACACTCGGCAATACTTTGTCCGGTGTCGTATTTATGGGATTGGGTTATTGGTATGCTACGCCGCAATCGGAGCGCCCCGCCCCGGAAAAAACTAACGAGACTAAGAGTCTGGCTCAGTAGACCTAATCGGTGCAGGCAGGTTGAACACTGCCCAGGTTCAACCTGATAAATAAGATAGCCTGATAGCCAGATACTAAGGCTGCTGCCAATAATTAAGAGGGAATGTCGTGGACCATTTGCCTATATTTTGCCAATTACGCGATCGCGACTGCCTGTTAGTCGGCGGCGGCGATGTGGCTGAACGTAAAGCTCGCCTGTTACTGGACGCCGGCGCCAGATTAACGGTCAATGCCCTGGATTTTGTGCCGCAATTCCAGGTATGGGCCGATGCAAACATGCTGACCCTGGTTCAGGGCGAGTTTAATCCTGCTCTGCTGGATAACTGCTGGCTGGCCATTGCCGCAACCGACAACGAAGCGGTTAATCAGCGGGTCAGCGCGTCAGCGGAAGAAAGGCGAATATTTTGTAACGTGGTCGACGCCCCTCAGCAGGCCAGCTTTATTATGCCGTCGATTATCGACCGCTCGCCGCTGATGGTGGCCGTCTCATCCGGCGGCACCTCGCCGGTTCTGGCGCGCCTGCTGCGCGAAAAGCTGGAATCAGTTTTACCGCTGCATTTAGGCCAGCTGGCCCACTACGCTGGTCAGCTTCGCTCAAGAGTAAAGAAACAGTTTGCCACCGTCGGCGAGCGCCGACGCTTTTGGGAGAAACTGTTTGTTAACGACAGGCTGGCGCAGTCGCTGGCCAACGAGGACCGCCAGGCCGTCGCTGACGCCACGGAGCAGCTGCTGACCGAGCCGCTGGATCATCGCGGTGAAGTGGTACTGGTGGGCGCAGGCCCCGGCGACGCCGGACTGCTGACCCTCAAAGGCCTGCAGCAAATACAGCAGGCCGATGTCGTGGTTTATGACCGCCTGGTCTCCGACGATATCATGAATCTGGTGCGCCGCGATGCCGACCGGGTCTTCGTGGGTAAACGCTCGGGCTACCACTGCGTACCGCAGGAAGAGATTAACCAGATTCTGCTGCGCGAAGCCCAGGGGGGGAAACGCGTTGTACGACTGAAAGGCGGCGATCCGTTTATCTTTGGCCGCGGCGGCGAAGAGCTGGAAACCTTGTGCCATGCCGGTATTCCGTTCTCCGTTGTACCGGGAATTACCGCGGCCTCAGGCTGTTCCGCCTACTCGGGCATTCCCCTGACCCACCGTGATTTTGCCCAGGGCGTGCGCCTGGTCACCGGCCACCTTAAGACCGGCGGCGAGCTGGACTGGGAAAACCTGGCGGTTGAAAAGCAAACCCTGGTGTTTTATATGGGCCTGAACCAGGCCCCGGCGATCCGGGAAAAACTGATTGCCCACGGCATGGCGGCGGATATGCCCGCAGCCATCGTTGAAAACGGAACGGCGATAACGCAGAAGGTTGTCACCGGCACGTTAGAACAATTGGATATTCTGGCCCAGCAAATGGCCAGCCCGGCGCTGATTATTGTCGGCCGCGTGGTCGGCCTGCGCGATAAGCTGAACTGGTTCTCCAACCATTAATGACGCTGATGTAGCTCAAAACCGCTCACAAATTAAAAAGCCGGATGCATTGCACCCGGCTTTTTATTGCGCTGAGACCAGCAAATTGCTCAGGGCTTAGCGACGAAACCAATCGCTTCGTAAACCGCTTTCAGGGTAACGGAAGCGCGAGCGCTGGCTTTCTCCGCACCCTCTTTCATGACCTGATTGAGGAATGCTTCATCACCGCGGAATCGGTGATAGCGCTCCTGCAGTTCGGTCAGCATGCCGGAAACGGCTTCAGCCACTTCGCCCTTCAGGTGACCGTACATTTTGCCTTCAAAATGCTGCTCCAGCTCTGGAATGCTCTGACCGGTAACGGCAGAGAGGATATCCAGCAGGTTGGAGACGCCCGCTTTGTTCTGGATGTCGTAGCGAACAACCGGCGGCTCGTCGGAGTCGGTGACCGCGCGTTTGATCTTCTTCACCACCGATTTCGGGTCTTCCAGCAGGCCGATAACGTTGTTGCGGTTATCATCTGACTTGGACATCTTTTTGGTCGGCTCCAGCAGCGACATCACGCGCGCGCCGGATTTCGGAATAAACGGTTCCGGCACTTTAAACACGTCGCCGTAGATAGCGTTGAAACGCTGGGCGACATCGCGGCTCAGCTCCAGGTGCTGCTTCTGGTCTTCGCCAACCGGGACCTGGTTAGTCTGATACAGCAGAATGTCGGCAGCCATCAGTACCGGATAGTCAAACAGACCGGCGTTAATATTTTCCGCATAGCGCGATGACTTGTCTTTAAACTGGGTCATCCGGCTTAGTTCGCCGAAATAGGTGTAGCAGTTCAGCGCCCAGCCGAGCTGCGCATGCTCCGGCACGTGGGACTGAACGAAGATGGTGCTTTTTTGCGGGTCGATACCGCACGCCAGATACAGCGCCAGCGTGTCCAGCGTGGCCTTACGCAGCTGCTGCGGGTCCTGACGAACGGTAATCGCGTGCTGGTCAACGATGCAGTAAATGCAGTGGTAATCGTCCTGCATGTTTACCCACTGACGCAGCGCACCCATGTAGTTGCCAATGGTCAATTCACCGGAGGGCTGTGCGCCACTAAAAACGATGGGCTTAGTCATTTTTTATTCCTGAGTTTCACTGTACGGTAGCCCGAAAGCGGGCAAGAGTTCATTAAATTGGTCAAAGATATAATCCGGCTCGCTCAGCGAAATCGGCTCGCCGTAGTTGTAGCCGTAGGTCAGGCCGATCGAGCTGCAGCCCGCGGCCTTCGCGGCCTGAATATCATTGCGCGAGTCGCCCACGAACAGCAGCTCCGCGGGTGCCAGCCCCAGTTTCTCCGCGACCAGAAGCAGCGGTTCCGGGTGCGGTTTTTTGTTTTTTACATCATCGCCGCCGATAACAACGGTAAAATATTTCGCGATATCCAGCGACGCCAGAATCGGCGCGACAAACGGAGTCGGTTTATTGGTTACCAGCGCCAGCGGCAGGCCCTTTGCGTGCAGCGCGCCCAGCGTATCGGCAACGGCGGGAAACAAAAAGCTCCCCTCTTCCGCCACTTCGCCATAGTAGCGATCGAACAGCTTGCGCAAAATGGCCTGCTGTTCAGCCTGCGGGATATCGTCATGATCGACGGAAGGTTTGCCCTGCGCCGCTCTCAGCGCCGCGCGCTCCTGACGGGCCCAGGTCAGAGCCCGCTGGATCAGAACGTCAGCGCCGTTGCCAATCCAGGTCACCACACGTTCTTCGCCCGCCATCGGCAGTTCCAGCGCATACAGGGCGTTATCAACGGCAGCGGTCAAGCCCGGCGCGCTATCGACCAGCGTCCCATCGAGATCGAACGCCACGCCGCGAATATTTTGTAACTTATCCATGGCTAACCTTTGCTAATTCGCTACGCATTTGATCGACCACTTTTTTGTAGTCAGGCTGATCGAAAATGGCCGACCCAGCAACAAACATATCCGCACCGGCGGCGGCAATCTCAGCGATATTGCTGACTTTTACGCCGCCGTCGACTTCCAGACGGATGTCGTAGCCGGATTCATCAATGCGACGACGAACTTCACGCAGTTTTTCCAGGGTGTGCGGAATAAAAGACTGACCACCAAAGCCTGGGTTGACGGACATCAGCAGGATGACATCCAGCTTATCCATCACGTAGTCGAGGTAGCTCAGGGAAGTGGCCGGGTTAAACACCAGACCGGCTTTACAGCCGTGCTCTTTGATAAGCTGCAGCGTTCGGTCAACGTGTTCAGAAGCTTCCGGATGAAAAGTAATGATGCTGGCGCCCGCGGCGGCAAAATCAGGAACGATGCGGTCAACGGGCTTGACCATCAAATGCACATCAATCGGCGCGGTGATACCGTAATTTCGCAGTGATTTAAGCACCATCGGACCAATGGTCAGGTTCGGCACGTAATGGTTGTCCATCACGTCAAAGTGCACAACATCCGCACCCGCAGCCAACGCATTGGCGGTATCCTCGCCCAGACGGGCAAAATCAGCCGACAGAATCGAAGGGGCAATCAAATACTGCTTCATCCGCATCTCCTTGAAATTTATTTGGTCTTGGGCGGACGGTACAGAGCCAGAAGCTCGTCCACCTTCTTACGTGTACCACCGTTGCTGCTGATGCTGCGTCGAACCTTCACAATATGCGTCTCAGCGGCGTTTTTGTACCACTCCTCAGTGAGCGGCGTGCGATGGTTTGAAATCAGCACTGGAATGCGCTTTTTCATCAGCGATTCCGCGTTTTTAGCCAGCAGCTCCTGCTGCTCCTGGCTAAAGCTATTCGTATGATAAGCCGTAAAATTCGCCGTTGATGACAGCGGCGCATAGGGCGGATCGCAGTAAACAACGGAGCGGTTATCTGCCCGCTTCATGCACTCTTCATAAGATTCACAATGAAACTCTGCATGCTGCGCCTTCTCCGCGAAATGATACAGCTCAGCTTCGGGAAAATAGGGCTTCTTATAGCGACCAAACGGCACGTTAAACTCACCGCGCAGATTGTAGCGACACAGGCCATTGTAGCCATGACGATTCAGATACAGGAACAGCACCGCGCGACGCAGCGGCTCCTGACTCTGGTTGAACTCATCACGGAATCGATAATACTGCTCTGCGACGTTGTTCTCTGGGGTAAACATCTCACGCGCCGCCGTAACATAGTCATCGGTACGCAGCTTGACGATGTTATACAGACTAATCAAATCACTATTGATATCAGCGAGGATATAACGAGAAAAGTCGGTATTCAGAAATACCGACCCGGCGCCCACAAAAGGCTCAATCAAGCAGTCGCCCTGCGGCAAATGCTTCTTAATATCGTCAAGCAGGGGGTATTTACCCCCTGCCCATTTCAGAAAAGCGCGATTCTTTTTCATGCTGCCTAACTAATTACACATTCTCCGGCTGTGGAGAAAGCTCCGACAGCATCCTGCGCTTCAGACTACACTGCGGCATTATTTCAGGTCAGACTGAACCTGATGCAGCGGTTTTGCCCACGGATTTTTTGCCTGTACATCTGCTGGCAGCGTAGCAACAGCACGTTTCGCTTCATCTTTCGAAGCGTAAATACCGCTCACCAGGACATACCAGGGCTGACCGTTACGCGTAGTCTCATAGACAACATATTTTTCCAGCTTCTCTTTCTTCGCCCAACTGTTGAGGTTGTTGTAGTTAGAAGAGCTGCTGAGCTGCAGCGTGTAGTGACCGGACGGCGCAGACTTCATCGAACTGACGTCACCAGAGCTTTTACCCGCAGCAGCCGTTGCTGCCGGAGCGGCAGCGGCAGCGGCAGTTGCTGCTGGCGCAGTGGTCGCCGCAGGCGCGGTAGTCGCGGCTGGTTTGGCCTGGGCTGTTGCGGCAGGCTTAGACGGCTGCGCGGCTGCCGGCGTCGTGGTCGCGACGTTTTCGACACGCTTAGGCTGGACCGCTGCCGGCTTCGGCTGGGTCGGCGCTTTCGCCGTGGCCTGCGGTTTCGGTTCGATTACCGTATGCTTACGCTCCGCCGGACGCGGTGTCGCCGCCGTCTGACGCTCTGCCGTCGCCTGGCGCGGGGACGCGGTGCCATTGCGCACTGGCGCAACGGTGGCAGGTTCAGTTGGCAGAGTAGAATTCGCGACCGCGCTATCAATCTGACCCTGCTGCTGGGTCAGCGCATTGTTCAGATCGCCCTGAACCTCAACGCGCTGCTGGCCTTGGGGTTCAGCCGTCGCCTGACCTTGATTCGGGTTAGACGCGATAGGCGGCAGAGAAACATCCTGCGGCTGCGCGTTGTTTGCCGCTGATGAATCCTGAGCAGCAGGCTGGGTATTATTATTGTCCTGCTCGCCGGACAGGTTGATGCTCTTCTCGCCGGAAGCCGTTTGCTCGCTGGATGAGGATGGTGATTTCAGCGCGGAACCCACGCCAACGATCAGCAGCAGCAGAACGAGGATCCCCACGCCCATCATGATGTACTGACGGGAAGCCGGTTTCGCAGGCGCCTTCTTACGCTTACGAGGACGACGCTCAACCTGACGCTCTTCGTCATCGTCTTCGTCAGACTCTACTTCTTCGTACTCTTCATACTGTTCTTCATCGCGCTCACGGCGTGCTTTGCTGCCGCGCGTCGGGCGACCATCGTCAGCATCATCAAGTTCGACATCATCAAAATTGATTTGCGGATCGGCATCACGCTCTGAAGACTGACGAGAACGACCAGTACGACGATCGCTGCGATCGGCTTTCATATCGTCTTCTGGTTTTAATTCATCCATTTAACACCCCACTAAAAGGCTTATGCTCACGACTATTGCACGTCACCCGAAATGATAACGCCGCGCGAACGCGGCCAGACCTTCTTATTGTTGCGCCTGCTGAGTATCAGCAATCGCGCCAAGAACAACATCATGCGGGACTCCGCCGCGTATCTCGCTCTTCCCTATCGCGAGGGGTAGCACCAGCCGCATCTCGCCCGCCAGCACCTTTTTATCACGCATCATATGGGGCAAATACGCCTCTGCTGCCATCTCCTGCGGGCCACTTACCGGCAAGCCAGCACGCTGCAGCAGATGAATAATGCGCTGCGTATCCTGCGGATTAAACCGCCCCAGACGTTCGGATGCACGCGCCGCCATCACCATACCGGCAGCGACCGCTTCACCATGTAACCAGTTACCGTAGCCCATCTCAGCTTCGATAGCATGACCAAAAGTATGGCCAAGATTGAGTAAAGCACGTAACCCGGTTTCGCGCTCGTCGGCGGCGACAACTTCAGCTTTCAGCTCACAGCAGCGACGGATACAGTACGCCATTGCTTTTTCATCCAGCGCCAGCAATGCATCAATATTATTTTCCAGCCAGTCGAAGAATTCGCCGTCAAGAATAACGCCGTACTTGATCACTTCAGCCAGGCCGGAAGAGAGCTCACGCTTCGGCAGCGTTTTGAGACAGTTAAGATCGACAACAACAGAAACCGGCTGCCAGAAGGCGCCAATCATGTTTTTGCCGAGAGGATGATTGACGGCCGTTTTGCCGCCGACCGAAGAATCCACCTGCGACAGCAGAGTGGTAGGAACCTGAATAAAGCGCACGCCACGCTGGTAGCTGGCCGCTGCAAATCCCGTTAAATCACCAATCACCCCACCGCCGAGCGCCACTAACGTCGTGTCGCGGCCGTGTGGTTTTTGCAATAGCGCGGTAAAAACGGTATCCATCACCGCCAGGCTTTTAAACTGCTCGCCGTCGGGAAGAATCACGCTATCGACTTTTACGCCCGCTTGCTCGAGTACGGAGCGTACGGTATCCAGATAAAGCGGCGCCAGCGTTTCATTGGTGACCAGCATGACCTGGTCGCCTGATTTCAGTGGCAGGAAGGAAGCTGGATCGTTAAACAAACCAGCCGCGATGGTAATCGGGTAACTACGTTCCCCGAGGGTTACAGTAAGCCTCTCCATAACGCGACGTCCACCTCAGTTGCTTTTACTCTGACGCACTTTATTAAGCCAGAATCAGTTGCTTTCCAGCATATGAATAATCTGGTTTGCTACCACTTTCGCGCTTTGATCGTCAGTGCGGATAGTGACATCTGCAATCTCTTCGTACAGCGGATTGCGTTCATCCGCCAGCGCTTCCAGTACTTCGCGAGGCGGAGCATCAACCTGCAGTAAAGGACGCTTTTTATCGCGCTGCGTACGGGCAAGCTGCTTTTCGATAGTTGTTTCCAGGTAGACCACCACGCCGCGGGCGGAGAGACGGTTACGCGTTTCACGGGATTTTACAGAGCCACCGCCGGTTGCCAGCACGATTCCCTGTTTTTCCGTCAACTCATTGATGATTTTTTCTTCACGGTCGCGGAAGCCGTCTTCGCCTTCTACATCAAAGACCCAACCCACATCTGCGCCAGTGCGTTTCTCAATTTCTTGATCGGAATCGTAAAATTCCATGTTGAGCTGTTGGGCTAACTGGCGCCCAATAGTGCTTTTGCCGGCACCCATAGGCCCAACCAGAAAGATATTGCGTTTCTCTGCCATTTTTTCGGTACTACTAAGACTATTCGTTAATGGTAAACCCGCTTCGCAGACACCCAGCGCAGCAGGACATGAACTGAAACCTCATATGCAATTAGAGCGAGAGTCAGACTAAAAATTATCTCAATACTCCGGCTGGTTTGGCAACAGAATAAATCACCGGACAAGAAAGGGAGGATTGATGTCGTACCCGACTCTCAAATCGGTACCCCTTGTATGCTAAATCCGTCCTCACGTCAAACACCTGAAACGTGTTTAGCATGAAAAACCCGCTTAATGCACTGCCAGAATACGCGGAGTGATGAAGACAACCAGTTCACGTCGTTCGTTATCCTTACCGTCCCGGCGAAATAACTGACCAAGCCAGGGGATGTCGCTAAGGAGAGGAATACCATCGCGAGACGTTTTATTTTTCTGCGCAAAGATCCCGCCTAACGCCAGGGTCTCGCCGCTTTTCATTTCAACCTGCGTTTCTATTTCTTGTTTATCGATAGCCAGCGCTTCACCATTTTCCTGTTTGAGCACCTGGCCCGGCGTATTTTCGCTAATCCTGAGTTTTAAACGCACGCGATCGTGATGCAGTACCGTCGGCGTCACCTCCATCCCCAGCACCGCCTCTTTAAACTCAACGGAGGTCGCCCCGCTTTCGCCGCTGGAGACCTGATAAGGTATCTCGCTGCCCTGCTTAATGCTGGCGGGCTGCATATGGGAAGCCAACAGCCGAGGGCTGGCGATAATGTCCACCTGCTGCTTCTGCTCAAGCGCGGAAAGTTCCAGCTCCAGAAGCCGCCCGCTGATGCGGCCGATGTTAAACCCGGCCCTCGTGCTGGCATCCCCTACCGCCAGGTTGCTGCTCAAGGTGGTTAATTTACCGGGGCCCGGCGGACTGCTGGCGTCGGCCAGGCTCCACTTAACGCCCAATTCGCGCAGGCTGGTTTCGCTCATTGAGACGATGTGCGCCGCCAGCTCAACCTGGCCGACGGGCACATCCATTTCTCGGGCCCACGCTTTTAACGCCGGGAGGTGCCGGGCATCATCACGAATCAACAGGCGGTTGGTTCGCTTATCGACCATCATATGCCCGCGAGCGCTCAGCAGTTTTTCACCCGCCTTCGCCAAATCTTCTGCATCCGCATAATGCAAGGTCACGCTATGCCCCTGCAAAGGAAGATTCTGCAGACGCTTTGCTTTTTCCGCTTCCAGCTGCAGCTGCTGCGCCTTTTGCCACGCCTGAGTGTGCACGTACAGGACCGAACCTTGCTGAGTCAGGGCCAGACCGGCGCTGTCGATAACCGAGCGCAGCGCCTGTGACCAGGGCACCTCCTTCAGATGAAGAGATACCGTACCGCTGACGTCAGGAGCCACCACGAGATTTTTTTGCTTCAGCTCCGCCAGCGTTTGCAGTACCTGGGACACAGGCGCATCATCGACGACCAGCGACACGGGAAGATCCTTTTTGGCCGCGACGACCATCAGCGGCAGGAGCAGAAACAGCAGGCTTGTCCATCGCATCATTCTTTATTCCTTTTCGCAGCCAGACCCACTGTGCGGGTTCACACCCAGGACCGGTTGATATTGTCATTTTCTCTGGCGTCAGGCGCGTCACCCGCCAGCCCGTGGGCAAAATCGCCTCCGTCCTCACGCGACGCCATTTCCCGGCGCTATCCTGCACGATACCCATAAGCGCCAGCGAATCGCCGATAGCACCGCCGTAGCGCCACTGGCTAAGCTGCGCCGTCCGGCAGCGGTCCACCGGGGGCTGGAACGGATCGCGTTCTTCAGCCAGCAGCGGGAGCGGGAACAGCAACCAACACCACCATTTAAGGCGCATCTTCCGCCTCCAGATGCAGGGTCAACCGTAACGCCTGCTTTTCCGGCTGCAAGGAGAAAGCCGTAGCGCGCATCCCGCAGCGAGCCAGCCAGGAAAAGAGCGCGGGCACCGCTTGCCAGTCAACCGCCAGCTGCATCTCGCCAGTGGCGCCACCTGGCCGCCAGGCGATAAGTGTCGCCCCGGCAATCGGAAGATCAATAGGCGTAAAAACCTGGGTCGCACCTTCCTCCATCCCGGCGGTCTGTAAAGCGCTACGCAGCGGCAGCAGTTTTCGCCACTGCGCCTGTACCTGCGGCGAGCGCCCCGCCGACGTTTCTGCCTGGAGAGGCAGCAGTAGCCAGAACCCGATTACGGCGATGAGGACCAGAGCCACGGATATCATGAACAGATATTTGCGCCCCGTCAGCCAACGTTCAATGTCCCACTGCATTGTCGTCCTCTTCGGCCATGGAAAAGTGAAATAACCAGCGCCCTTCGCTGTCGCGGTACGTTTCTCCCGCCCTTGGCGGACGCAAGCCGGCAACGCTCCCCAGCGCCTTTTCAATCTCAGCCAGCCCCTTTAGATGCAACGTGAGTCCGCTCAGTAGCAGGGTATTCTGTCGGTATTCCAGCAGCGTTAACCAGGCGTGCTCCGGCATACGCGACGCTATCGCCTGTAACGTTGGCTGCCAGGCGGCGGTTTTCTCTCGCCGCAGAGCTCGCAGGCGTCGTTGTTCCTGCTGCTGCAGCCGCGCGCGCATGGCTCGCTCACGCTGCTGAAAGGCGGTATAAAGCTGGTCTTCAGCGCTAATCTTCGCGGTTTCAAGCGAGTGGCTGACTCGTTGGTTGAGCCGTGAGGCGAGGATCGCCACAAGCAGAATAAGTAGCAAACCCACAATCAGCAGTCCTGCCATCCGCAGACGTTGCCGTCGACGCGTTTCGCGCCAGGGAAGGAAGTTAACGATGTGGCTCATGACTGACGCGCTCCCAGCGCCAGGCCGAGGGCAACGGTAAAGCTATCGCCACGGGCCGGGAGCGGGGGCTGCAGGCGATGGATGGCGCTCCAGGCATCAAAATTCTGCCCGTCGGGCGAGGCAGAGGCGCAGAGGCGAAACTCTCCGGCGTTCACCCGGGAAACCAGGCCGGGAAAAGAGGGAACGTCGCTGCACGGACAGCATCCCCAGCTCTCGGCGGTGGCCCAAAGCCAGCTCGCTTCGTCACGCCAGGCCAGCCCCTGAACGTCATCAGGTTGCCAGGGGAAAAAGGCGCCAAGCGCGCTGGCGTCCGGAACAATTCCGACCACCTTGAGCTTAAGGCGGCTTGCCAGCTGGCCGAGGACGTTAATATCCAGGCGCTGCGCGGCGGTGACCCGCCAGCCATCCACCGCTCTGGCGTCCACATAATCGACGCAAAGCGATGACGCGGGCATTTCCAGCTGCTGCGCCATCGCGCTGGCGATCCAGGTCGCCTGCTCGCTTTCTCGTAATGAAATCTGCGGGCGCGGAAGCTGCTTTTGCAGCGTTCGCGCCGCCGGGAAGGCAATACACGCCTGATGCTGCAAAGGCAGCTCCCGCCGCCAGGGCTGCAGCTGGCGGGCCAGCGATTCAACGTCCACCACGATGCCCTGCCGCACGGTGCCGGGCATAAGCGGGATACTCCACCAGCGACGTAGCGCCCAGCGTGAACGCTCGAGTAATAACGCGACGATAGCAATATGGTCCTGCTGAATATGCATTCCTATGCGCCAGTTTCTAAAAGCCATGCCTACGATCTCCTTATCCGCCGATATGCTTCGCTATATCAATGCTCCAGGCTTGCCTTTATACTACTGCGCGTTTGTTTATAAACTGCCCAATGAAAACTAAATGAGAAATCTCCGGTGAAGTTCGTAAAGTATCTTTTTATCCTTGCAGTCTGTTGCGTACTGCTGGGAGCAGGCTCGATTTTTGGTCTCTATAAATATATAGAGCCGCAGCTCCCCGACGTCGCAACCCTGAAGGATGTGCGCCTGCAGATCCCGATGCAGGTCTATAGCGCGGATGGCGAGCTGATTGCGCAATATGGCGAAAAACGCCGTATTCCCGTCACGCTGCAGCAAATGCCGCCTGAGCTGATAAAAGCGTTTATCGCCACCGAAGATAGCCGTTTTTATGAGCATCATGGCGTTGACCCGGTCGGGATTTTCCGCGCGGCCAGCGTCGCGATGTTCTCCGGCCACGCCTCGCAGGGCGCCAGTACGATTACTCAGCAGCTGGCGCGCAACTTCTTCCTGAGCCCTGAGAAGACGCTGATGCGTAAGGTGAAAGAAGCCTTCCTCGCGATCCGCATCGAGCAGTTGCTCAATAAAGATGAAATCCTTGAGCTGTACCTGAACAAAATCTATCTTGGCTACCGCGCCTACGGCGTCGGCGCGGCCGCGCAGGTCTATTTTGGGAAATCCGTCGACCAGCTTACGCTGAGCGAAATGGCGGTCATTGCGGGCCTGCCTAAAGCGCCGTCGACGTTTAACCCGCTCTACTCCATGGATCGCGCAACCGCCCGCCGCAACGTTGTTCTCTCACGGATGCTGAGCGAAGGCTACATCACGCAGTCGCAGTACGATCAGGCGCGTAGCCAGACGATTGACGCCAGCTACCATACGCCGGAAATCGCCTTCTCCTCCCCGTATCTTAGCGAAATGGTGCGTCAGGAAATGGTCAGCCGCTACGGCGAGCAGGCTTATGAAGACGGTTATCGCGTCTACACCACTATTACCCGTAAAAACCAGCAGGCAGCCCAGCAGGCGGTGCGGAATAACGTGCTGGATTACGACATGCGCCACGGCTATCGCGGCCCGGAAAAGGTGCTGTGGAAGGTGGGCGAAACGCCGTGGGATAACCAGAAAATCCTCGATACCCTGAAAAAAACCCCGAGTACCGGACCGCTCTCACCGGCGGTAGTCACTTCGGCAAGCCCGCAGGAAGCCGTCGCACTCATGAGCAACGGCACCTCAGTGTCGCTGAATATGGAAGGCGTCCGCTGGGCGCGTCGGTTCATCTCTGATACCCAACAGGGCGCCACGCCGCGTAAAGTGAACGATGTGGTGCAGGCCGGGCAGCAGGTGTGGGTCCGCCAGGTAGGTAGCAGCTGGTGGCTATCGCAGGTGCCTGATGTCAACTCGGCGCTGGTATCGATCAACCCGCAAAACGGGGCGATCATTGCGCTGGTCGGCGGCTTCGATTTCAACCAGAGCAAGTTCAACCGCGCGACTCAGGCGCTGCGCCAGGTCGGTTCTAACATTAAGCCGTTCCTCTACACAGCGGCAATGGATAAAGGCTTAACGCTGGCGAGCATGCTCAACGATGTGCCGATTTCCCGCTGGGATGCCGGTTCCGGCTCCGACTGGCGGCCAAAAAACTCCCCGCCGCAGTATGCGGGCCCTATCCGCCTGCGTCAGGGGTTGGGTCAATCAAAGAACGTTGTCATGGTTCGCGCGATGCGGGCCATGGGCGTGGACTACGCGGCTGAGTATCTCCAGCGCTTCGGCTTCCCGGCGCAGAACATCGTGCGAACAGAATCGCTGGCGCTGGGCTCCGCGTCTTTCACCCCGCTTCAGGTTGCTCGCGGCTATTCGGTGATGGCTAACGGCGGTTTCCTGGTCAGCCCTTATTTCATCAGCAAAATCGAGAACGATCAGGGCGGCGTCATTTTTGAAGAGCGGCCAAAAATTGCCTGCCCGCAGTGCAATATTCCGGTGATTTATGGCGATACGCCAAAGTCCGATGTGCTCGAGAACAAAGACGTTGAGGACGTAGCGACCTCTCAGGACCCGCAAAACCCCGGCGTTCCTCCGCAGCCGCAGCTGGCGCAGGCGAACCAGTCGCTGGTGGCGCAAAGTGGCGCACCGGAGTATGCGCCGCACGTGATCAACACCCCGCTGGCGTTCCTGATTAAAAGCGCCCTGAACACTAACATCTTCGGCGAACCGGGCTGGATGGGCACCGGCTGGCGAGCGGGACGCGATCTGCAGCGTCACGATATCGGCGGCAAAACCGGGACCACCAACAGTTCAAAAGATGCGTGGTTCTCCGGCTACGGCCCTGGCGTGGTGACGTCGGTATGGATTGGCTTCGATGACCACCGTCGCGACCTTGGCCGCACCACCGCCTCCGGAGCAATCAAAGATCAGATATCGGGCTATGAAGGCGGCGCCAAAAGCGCTCAGCCGGCCTGGGATGACTTTATGAAAAACGTGCTGCAAGGCGTACCGGAAGAACCGCTTACGCCGCCGCCGGGTATTATTACGGTCAATATTGACCGCAGTACCGGTCAGTTGGCCAGCGGCGGTAACAGCCGCGCTGAGTACTTTATTGAGGGCACTCAGCCTACCCAGCAGGCGGTTCATGAAGTCGGCACCACCATTACCGATGGCGGGGGGGAAACCCACGAACTGTTCTGACAAAAAAAGCGCCTGCGGGCGCTTTTTTTTGGCTGACGAAAAACCGGTTGTAGATATCGCGCCACGGCTGGCGCCTTTACCACGACCTACCGTAACGGCGCCGCAAGGCCCGTCGCGGGACATTTTTCGTTATCCGGGAGAGGCGCTACAGCCGCCCCTGAGCCTGCAGCCACTCGCGCAGCAGGAACAGCGCGCTAACGTTACGCGCTTCGTTAAAGTCCTCTTCATCAAGCAGCGTCATCAGCTGCGACAGCGGCCAGCGAACCTGGGGCAGCGGCTCGGGCTCGTCGCCGGGCAGCGATTCCGGATAAAGATCTTCCGCCACCAGAATGTTCATCTTGCTGGAGAAGTAGGAGGGGGCCATGCTCAGCTTTTTCAAAAACGTCAGTTTTTGCGCGCCAAAGCCGACCTCTTCTTTTAGCTCGCGGTTGGCGGCCTCCAGTACGCTTTCACCCGGATCGATCAGGCCTTTTGAGAAGCCCAGCTCATAGGATTCCGTACCGACAGCGTATTCGCGAATCAAGATTATATGGTCATCGACAATCGGCACAATCATCACGGCTTCACGGGTAGAAGGCCGCATCCGTTCATACACTCGGCGCACGCCGTTGCTGAACTCGAGGTCCACGCTTTCAACATTAAAAAGGCGCGAGCGCGCGACTGTTTCAACATTGAGAATAGTGGGTTTTTGTAATGATTTGCTCATTGTCATCGGTCTATGCTGTGATTACAGCGGCCATTGTGCGATACGCAGCACGGTTTCGGCAATCCTAATCGCTACTAATTTACATAGTTGCAACTTTCCCGTCTCGAGTCCGATTATCACAATGACTAAAAAGTCAATAGGTTGAATAGTATTTGAGAATATACTGATTCCTGGATTTTAACGTTTTTGATAAGGTTGTATGCTGCTGCTTTGCATAAGAGATGTTCCCGCTTTAACAGAGTGCCGATTGCGACGGCTGTTTTACCTCCATTGATGAATGGCAACCGACGATACCAGTAAGAAAAGAATAACTATGATGGGATGGGCATGGGCACCTTTCTGATATTTTTGATAGCTCTGCTAATCTGCGCATTGCTTATCGGGTGGTGGTATCGCACGCATGCAAGACGTCGTCGCCTGCCGCTGCTGCAGGCCTTTAGCGATGCCGCGACGCGCAAGCTTTCCGATGAAGAGCGCAGCGCCGTAGAAAAATACCTCGACCGTCTCAGCCGCAACCAGCAGCTGCCGGCATCAGGCGCCAGCAGCGCGCCGGTAAACCTGACCCTGAACGAACAGAGCGGCACCGTTTATAGCGTCACCCGAGCCATCACTCGCTACGGCATCACCACCGACGACCTCAATAAATGGCGCTACTTCCTTGATTCCGTTGAAATTCATCTTCCTCCCTTCTGGGAACAACACATCAATGATGAAAACAGCGTCGAATTAATCTCCACCGATAGCCTTCCGCTGGTGATTGCTCTCAACGGGCAAACCCTCAGCGACTACCCGCACGAGTCCCGAGGGTTGGCGCTTGAAAAATCCTCCGTGCCTCAGGCTTCCATCCGCGGAGAAGAGAGCGAACAAATTGAGCTGCTGAACATCCGCCCGGAAACCCCTGAAGAGTACGCGCTCAGCCGCCCTGACGGTCTGCGCGAAGCCATCCTGGTGGTCACCGCTTTCCTGCTGTTTTATTGCAGCCTGATGACTCCCAACGTTTTTTCCCCCTGGCTACTGGGCGGCGGGTTGCTTCTCCTGCTTGCGGGCATATGGGGTATTTACGCCCCCCCACGTAAAACATCGCTGCGGGAAATTCACTGCCTGCGCGGCATGCCTAAACGCTGGGGGCTGTTTGGTGAAAACAACCAGGAACATATCAATAATATTTCCCTCGGTATTATCGATCTTATCTACCCGCGCCACTGGCAGCCGTGGATCGCGCAGGACCTCGGCCAACAAACGGATATCGACATTTATCTTAGCCGCCACGTTGTCCGCCAGGGGCGCTTCCTGTCGCTGCATGATGAGGTTAAAAATTTCCCGCTTCAGTACTGGCTCCGCAGCGCGATTATCGCCCTGGGCGCGCTGCTGGTCGTCGTGATGCTGTGGGCCAGCGTACCGCTTAATATGCCCTTTAAATTTACCCTTTCATGGCTCAAGGGCGCACAAACTATCGAAGCCACGACGGTTGCCCAACTGGAGAAGTCAAAGATTCGCATCGGCGACACGCTGCGCCTGAAAGGCACAGGAATGTGCAACATCCACTCGCCGGGCGCCTGGACGGCAAAAGAGAACTCGCCGTTTATGCCGTTCGATTGTTCACAAATCGTCTGGAATGATGCCCCTCCCCTGCCGCTGCCGGAGTCAGATATCGTCAGTAAGGCCACCGCCCTGATGCAGACCGTTCAGCGCCAGCTCCATCCCGAATCCGATGACGATTCGCGCGTCAGCCCGGCGCTGCGTTCCGCCATTCAGAAGTCGGGCATGGTGCTGCTGGATGACTTTGGCGATATCGTCACCAAAACTAACGACCTGTGCTCTGCGAAAGACGATTGCGTTCGTTTGAAGAATGCGCTGGTTAACCTCGGTAATACCCGCAACTGGGAAACCCTGACCAAACGCGCAAACGCGGGCAAGCTGGATGGCGTCAACGTCCTGTTACGCCCGGTAAGCGCGGAGTCGCTGGAGAATCTGGTCACCACCTCCACCGCCCCGTTCATCAGCCGTGAAACCTCGCGCGCGGCGCAGGCGCTGAATAGCCCGGCACCCGGCGGTTTCCTGATTGCCAGCGATGAAGGCAGCGACCTGGTGAATCAGCCATGGCCAGGCACCGGGTTATACGACTTCCCTGCACACCAGCAGTGGAGCGAACTGCAGCGCCTGGCGGGCATGTTAATGCACACGCCGTTCCAGGCAGAAGGCATCGTCACCAATCTTTATACCGATGCCAACGGGACGCAGCACATCAACCTGCATCGTATTCCCGATCGCACCGGTCTGTGGCGCTATCTCGGCACTACGCTGCTGCTGCTGACTATGCTGGGCTGCACGGCGTATCACGGCCTCCAGGCTTTTCGTCGCTATCAGCGCCATCGCCAGCGTCAGGAAGAGATTCAGAAATACTACGAAAACTGCCTGAATCCGGATCTCCTTTCCTCGCCGGACCCGCAAGAATAATTCTCTGCGCGACCGGGTATGATACCCTGTCGCGCAATTTCCCCCTCGCTGGAGACTCACCATGCATTTTGATATCGCCTGGCAGGAGGTTGATACCGTTCTGCTGGATATGGACGGCACGCTGCTCGACCTCGCCTTCGACAACTACTTCTGGCAAAAACTGGTGCCGGAAACCTGGGGCGCCGCACGGGGTCTCAACCTGCAGGAAGCCAGGGACGCAATGCGCCAGGAGTACCACGCGGTGCAACATACGCTAAACTGGTACTGCCTGGACTACTGGAGCGAG
Source organism: Klebsiella sp. OBRC7 (assembly GCF_000293135.1). NCBI lineage: Bacteria > Pseudomonadati > Pseudomonadota > Gammaproteobacteria > Enterobacterales > Enterobacteriaceae > Klebsiella > Klebsiella sp. OBRC7. Next base: position 45,767 of record NZ_ALNJ01000149.1, read on the forward strand.
CGCCTGGGTTTGGATATTTGTGCGATGACCAGCGAGCAGGGGCCAAGGGCCGCGCTGCGTGAAGATACCGTGCCGTTCCTCGAGGCGCTAAAAAACAGCGGCAAACGGCGGATTTTGCTGACCAACGCCCATCCGCATAATCTGGCGGTGAAGCTAAAGCACACCGGGCTGGATGCACACCTTGATTTATTGCTTTCCACCCACACATTTGGTTATCCGAAAGAAGATCAGCGGCTGTGGCACGCCGTGGCTGAAGAAACCGGCTTCGACGCGCGTAATACGCTCTTCGTCGACGATAACGAGGCGATTCTGGACGCGGCGGCGGAGTACGGTATCCGCTACTGCCTCGGCATCACCAACCCCGACTCCGGGCTGGCGGAAAAAAGCTACGCTCGCCATCCGGGGTTGAATGACTACCGGCATCTGATCTCCTCGCTGACCCTACAGGAGAGGCCATGAAAGAAAAACCCGTCGAAGCCGTCAGGCTGGACAAATGGCTGTGGGCAGCCCGCATTTATAAAACCCGTGCGCTGGCGCGCGAGATGATTGAAGGCGGCAAGGTGCACTATAACGGGCAGCGCAGTAAGCCTGGCAAAGTGGTCGAGCTGAACGCGACCCTGATGCTCCGCCAGGGCAATGACGAACGCACCATTGTGGTAAAAGGCATTACCGAACAGCGCAGACCCGCCAGTGAAGCCGTCGCGCTTTATGAAGAGACGGCGGAAAGCATCGAGAAGCGCGAGAAAGTGGCGCTGGCGCGGAAGATGAACGCCTTAACCATGCCGCATCCCGACAGGCGACCGGATAAGAAAGAGCGCCGCGACCTGATGAGATTTAAACACGGCGATAGTGAATAACTGTGGCCCGCAAGAGAGATGATTATGACTCAACACGATCAATTACACCGCTATCTGTTTGAAAACTATGCCGTACGCGGTGAGCTGGTAACCGTTTCAGAAACTTTAGAACAGATTCTGACCAACCATAGCTACCCGCAGCCGGTGAAAACCGTGCTGGCGGAACTGCTGGTTGCCACCAGCCTGCTGACCGCCACGCTGAAGTTCGCCGGCGATATTACCGTTCAGCTGCAGGGCGATGGCCCGCTGTCGCTGGCGGTGATCAACGGCAACAACCAGCAGCAGATGCGCGGTGTAGCCCGCGTCCAGGGCGAGATCCCGGAAGGGGCGGACCTGAAAACCATGGTCGGTAACGGATATCTGGTCATTACCATCTCTCCGGAAGAGGGCGAGCGCTATCAGGGCGTGGTCGGTCTCGAGGGGGATACCCTTGCGGCCTGCCTCGAAGATTACTTCCAGCGCTCCGAACAGCTGCCGACCCGACTGATCATTCGTAGCGGCGAACACGACGGTAAACCAATGGCCGGCGGTATGCTGCTGCAGGTTCTGCCAGCGCAGGACGCACAGGCGGCGGATTTCGAACATCTGAGCACCCTGACTGAGACCATCAAAGCTGAAGAGCTGTTTACCCTGCCAGCGAACGATGTGCTCTGGCGCTTGTATCACGAAGAAGAAGTCACCGTTTACGAGCCGCAGGACGTCGAGTTTAAATGCACCTGCTCTCGCGAGCGCTGCGCCGGCGCGCTGAAAACGCTGCCGGATGAGGAGATCGATAGCATCCTGGCCGATGAAGGTGAAATCGATATGCACTGCGACTACTGCGGTAATCACTACATCTTTAATGCGATGGATATTGCCGAAATTCGTAACAACGCCTCCCCGGCCGACCCGCAGCTCCACTAATCATCGCTTCGTCAGGCGCGGTTTCCCTTTTCGCGCCTGGCGTCAACGCTTTTTCTGCGCGTGGTGAATCGATTCCCCATGAAAGAGTTACGTAATTTTCTTTCAGGTAAGCGATTACATTCACATTTCAACAGTTTTTTTAATTACTTTTTAACCATTAAGAAACATCTACCCCCAACTATGCCCCAATTCCTGAGATAATCCCCTACGCCTCGTGACAGGAGTCACAACGTTTTTCGTAAGTCCGCCGTTTGTCGAGATACGTAAATCTATGAGCCTGGTCGCGGTCTATACCCCGTAATAAACCCTACAATTTAAAGCAGTACATATTGGCTAAGGAGCAGTGACATGCGCGTTAATAATGGTTTAACCCCGCAGGATCTCAAGGCTTATGGTATCAATGACGTCCAGGATATCGTTCATAACCCCAGCTACGATACTTTGTATGAAGAAGAGCTCGCCCCCAATCTGGAAGGCTATGAACGTGGCGTATTAACAAATCTTGGTGCAATCGCCGTAGATACCGGTATTTTTACCGGCCGTTCTCCAAAAGATAAGTATATCGTTCGTGATGACACCACCCGCGATACGGTGTGGTGGGCTGATAAAGGCAAAGGCAAGAACGACAACAAGCCGCTCTCTGAGGAAACGTGGCAGCACCTGAAGGGGCTGGTGACCCGCCAGCTCTCCGGCAAGCGTCTGTTTATCGTTGACGCCTTCTGCGGCGCCAACGCCGACACCCGCCTGAGCGTCCGCTTTATTACCGAAGTCGCCTGGCAGGCGCATTTCGTGAAGAACATGTTTATCCGACCAGGCGATGAAGAGCTGGCAAACTTCAAGCCGGATTTCATCGTGATGAACGGCGCCAAGTGCACCAACCCGCAGTGGAAAGAACAGGGTCTGAACTCCGAGAACTTCGTCGCGTTCAACCTGACCGAGCGCATTCAGCTCATCGGCGGCACCTGGTACGGCGGCGAAATGAAAAAAGGGATGTTCTCGATCATGAACTACCTGCTGCCGCTGAAGGGCATCGCCTCCATGCACTGCTCCGCCAACGTAGGGGAAAAAGAGGATGTCGCCATCTTCTTCGGCCTTTCCGGTACCGGCAAGACCACCCTCTCTACCGATCCGAAACGCCGTCTGATTGGCGATGACGAACACGGCTGGGATGACGACGGGGTATTCAACTTCGAAGGCGGCTGCTACGCCAAGACCATTAAGCTTTCCGAAGCCGCGGAGCCGGATATCTACCATGCGATTCGCCGCGATGCGCTGCTGGAGAACGTGGTGGTGCTGGCTGACGGTACCATCGATTTTAACGACGGCTCGAAGACCGAAAACACCCGCGTCTCTTATCCGATCAACCATATCGAGAACATCGTTAAGCCGATCTCTAAGGCCGGTCATGCCACCAAGGTTATCTTCCTGACCGCCGACGCCTTTGGCGTCCTGCCGCCGGTTTCTCGCCTGACCGCCGACCAGACCCAGTACCATTTCCTGTCTGGCTTCACCGCCAAACTGGCGGGTACCGAGCGCGGCGTTACGGAGCCGACGCCAACCTTCTCCGCCTGCTTTGGCGCGGCGTTCCTGTCGCTGCACCCGACGCAGTACGCGGAAGTGCTGGTGAAACGCATGCAGGCGTCAGGCGCGCAGGCCTATCTGGTCAACACCGGCTGGAACGGTACCGGTAAACGTATCTCTATCAAAGATACTCGCGCCATTATCGACGCCATTCTTGATGGTTCGCTGGACAACGCCGAAACCTTCACTCTGCCGATGTTTGAGCTGCAGATCCCGACCGAGCTTCCCGGCGTGGATACCCATATCCTCGACCCGCGCAACACCTACGGATCGCCGGAGCAGTGGCAGGAGAAAGCGGAACAGCTGGCGAAGCTGTTTATCGAGAACTTCGAGAAGTACACCGATACGCCGGCGGGCGCTGCGCTGGTGGCCGCAGGGCCGAAACGCTAATCGGGTCCGCAGAAATGAAAAAGCCGGGAATCGCTTCCCGGCTTTTTTATCGCGTTGAAATCACGCTGGCTTTTTCTTACTCGCCGCCTTGCGCCGCTTATCCAGATCCTTAAGCAGCTTATTCACCTGCTCATCGGCAAACATCGCCTCGAGGGTGGTGGAGAGCTTGCGACGCCAGTTTGGATACTCCGTGCTGGTGCCCGGAATATTGACCGGCTCGGCCATCTCCAGCCAGTCTTCTGGCTGCAGGCCCAGCAGGGCGCTGTTGCTGTCGGCAATATAGCGCTGCATTCCACGATTGAGGGTCGACGTCATTGCCATCAGCGACGCTTTGTGCCCGGTACGCTTCGGCAGACAGCCGTAGCGGTGCAGAGCGTCCAGCAGCCCCTGCTTCGCCCGCTCGCGGTCCTGATACAGTCCGCGCAGTACCACCGCATCCGGATACAGGCCAAGCGATTTACCCAGCGTCAGGTCGCCGCTTTCCCAGTAGCCGCGCAGCGTTGGCAGGTCATGCGTCGTAGCCACAGCCATTGATTGCTCCGGATACGCCTTCGGCGCACGGAAAGTCTTCTCGTGGTCATTTTCGAAATAGAGCACTTTGTAAGAGTAAACGCCGCTTTTACGCAGCTTACCGACGATCTCTACCGGTACGGTTCCCAGATCCTCGCCGATCACCATACAGCGATGACGCTTACTCTCCAGCGCCAGAATCGACAACAGATCGTCGATCGGATACTGCACATAGGCGCCGTGATCGGCCGTTTCACCGTAAGGGATCCACCACAAACGCAGCACCGACATCACGTGATCGATGCGCAGCGCCCCGCAGTTTTGCATGTTGGCGCGCAGCAGTTCGACAAACGGCTCATAGGCGCGCGCCACGATGATATGCGGATCCATCGGCGGCAGGCCCCAGTTTTGCCCCAGCGGGCCCAGGATATCCGGCGGCGCGCCGACGGAGGCTTTCAGGCAGTACAACTCGCGATCGCACCAGGTTTCCGCCCCGCCTTCCGCAACGCCCACCGCCAGGTCGCGATACAGGCCAATCGGCATGGCGTCGTTCTGGCTGGTATGCCAGCATTCAGCAAACTGAGTGAAAGCGAGCCACTGCAGCCACAGGTAAAAATTCACCTCATCGGCGTGTTCGGTGCAGAACGCTTTAACCTCCGGGCTATCGGTATTCTGATAAGCCTTCGGCCACGCGGGCCAGCCCCAGCGCATCGGATCCTGTTTAACCTGCCAGGCGTGCAGCGCGTCAAACGCCGCCTGCCAGTACAGGCTTTCCCCCTCGCGCGCCACAAACTGACGGAACTCCGCCGTCGTCTCATCGTTACGTGCGGAAAAACCTTTCCACGCCATGCGCAGCGCAGTGAGCTTAAGGGCGGTCACGGCGGTATAGTCAACATCATCGGTCTGACGCGCGGCCTGTAGGGCCTGCTGCGTAGCCGGTGATTGCCACCATTTCTGCGCCTCTTTGCTGTGTCGAAAATCCTCTACCGCATTGACGTCAATATAGATAACGTTGAGCCAGCGGCGCGAAGAGGGGCTGTACGGACTGGCGCTCTCCGGATTAGCCGGATAGAGCGCGTGAATCGGGTTAAGCCCGATAAACGCACCGCCGCGGCGGGCGATTTCCGGCAGCATCGCGCGTAAATCGCCGAAGTCGCCAATCCCCCAGTTCTTCTCCGAGCGCAGCGTATACAGCTGTACGCAGGTTCCCCACAGCTTCTTGCCATCCTTCAGCGCCTGCGGTTCGTAGCAGCGCGCGGGCGCGACGATGACCCGGCAATGCCAGCGGTCGCCGTCCTGAGTCAGCGTCAGCGTGTGGTACCCTTCCGGCAATCTTGCCGGCAGCGGCAGCGTTTCACCGCCGCGCGCCTGGCCCTGATACTGTTTCCCTTCTTCGGTGGTGAGGATCCAATGGAACTCCCCCTGGCCCGCCACCGGCAGAGACATCTTTTTGCCGTAGGTGAACACCTGCACCGCAGGCAGCGGGTTAACCGCCGCCTTCACGGCGGTCGCTGTACGATGCATCGCATCAAGCAGCCGCTGCTTGGTCACCGCAGCAATGGACTGCGGCTTTCCGTGAGCATTGATGTAGCTTGGGCTTATTCCCGCCGCCAGGGCAGCGTTATCAAGGCGTTTAGTCTCCATAGGCCTGTCCTTAGCGTTTTGCCTGCCAGATACGTTGCTGATAATCGCGAATCGAGCGGTCGGAGCTGAACATGCCGCAGCGCGCGGTGTTCAGGATCGCAGCGCGCGTCCAGGCTTCCTGGTCGCGATACAGCGCATCAACCTGCTTCTGCGCCGCCACGTAGGCTTCAAAATCCGCCAGCACCAGGTACGGATCGCCGCCTTTCAGCAGGCTATGCAGCATCTGGTCAAAGGCATGCTTATCGCCATCGCTATATTTGCCGCTCTCCAGCTCTTTCAGCACCGCGTCCAGCAGCTTGTCTTTCTTACGCCATTTCAGCGGATCGTAGCCTTTGGCTTTCAGCGCTTTCACTTCTTCCACGGTATGACCGAAGATAAAGATGTTCTCGTCACCCACCTGCTCAGCGATTTCCACGTTCGCCCCGTCCAGGGTTCCCACGGTCAGCGCACCGTTCAGCGCCAGCTTCATATTGCCGGTACCGGAGGCCTCTTTACCCGCCGTAGAGATCTGCTCGGAGACATCCGCCGCCGGGATCAGCATTTCCGCCGCCGAGACGCAGTAGTCCGGCAGGAATACCACTTTCAGCTTATCGCCAACCAGCGGATCGTTATTGATCGCTGCGGCAACCTTGTTGATCGCCCAGATAATATTCTTCGCCAGGTAGTAGCCCGGCGCCGCTTTCGCACCGAACAGGAACACGCGCGGTACGCGGTCTGTCTGCGGGTTCTCGCGGATTTCTTTGTACTGCGCGAGGATGTTCAGCAGGTTGAGGTGCTGACGTTTGTACTCGTGCAGACGTTTAATCTGGATATCGAAAATCGCCTGCGGATTAATCTCAATACCGGTACGCCGCTTCACAAACTCCGCCAGGCGAACCTTGTTGGCCAGCTTAATGTCGCGATACGTCTGACGGAACTTAGCGTCATCGGCATATTTTTCGAGGTTGATCAGCTGGTCGAGATCGTTGGCCCACTCTTTCTTCAGGGTTTTATCCAGCAGCGCGGCCAGAGCCGGGTTGCACTGTTTGATCCAGCGGCGCGGGGTAATACCGTTGGTGACATTATGGAATTTATTCGGCCACAGCTGGTGATATTCCGGGAACAGATCTTTCACCACCAGGTCGGAGTGCAGCGCGGCAACGCCGTTAACCGCAAAGCCGCTCACCACGCACATGTTCGCCATGCGAACCTGTTTATCGTGCACCACCGCCAGTTTCGCCCATACCTGCTTATCGCCCGGCCAGGTTTTATCCACCAGCGTTTTAAAGCGGTCGTTAATCTGTTTGATGATCTGCATGTGGCGCGGCAGCAGCGCTTTCACCAGCTTCTCATCCCAGCACTCCAGCGCTTCCGGCATCAGGGTGTGGTTGGTATACGCGAAGGTTTTGCTGGTAATCGCCCAGGCGTCGTCCCAGCTCAGCTGATGCTCATCAATCAGCACGCGCAGCAGTTCCGGAATCGCAATCGTCGGGTGAGTATCGTTAAGCTGGATGACTTCGTAATCCGCCAGCTCCGCCAGCTTGCGGCCCGCCAGATGATGGCGACGCAGAATATCGGCAACCGAGCAGGCGCACTGGAAGTACTGCTGCATCAGACGCAGTTTTTTACCCGCCTGATGGTTATCGTTCGGGTAGAGAACTTTCGTCAGTTTTTCGGCGTCAATGCCCTGCTGTTCGGCACGCAGGAAATCGCCGTCGTTGAATTTGGTCAGGTTAAACGGATGCGCGTGCTTAGCCTGCCACAGGCGCAGCGGCTGAGCCACGTTGTTGCGGTAGCCCAGCACCGGCAGATCCCAGGCTTCACCGGTAATCACGAATGCCGGTACCCACTCACCACTTTTGGTCACTTTACCGCCGAGGCCAACCTGCACGTCCAGCGCTTCGTTGTGGCGGAACCACGGGTAGCTATTACGCCCCCAGTCATCCGGCGCTTCCATCTGCTGGCCGTCAGCGAAAGACTGGCGGAACAGACCGTACTGGTAGTTCAGGCCGTAGCCGGTCGCCGACTGGCCAACGGTAGCCATTGAATCAAGGAAACATGCCGCCAGACGGCCAAGACCGCCGTTGCCCAGACCCGGGTCGATTTCCTCTTCCAGCAGGTCGGTCAAATTAATGTCGTGCGCCTGAAGCTCATCGCTGACCTGCTGATACCAGCCAAGATTAAGCAGGTTGTTGCCGGTCAGGCGACCGATCAAAAACTCCATGGAGATATAGTTTACGTGGCGCTGCCCTTCGGCCGCTTTCGCTACCGGCTGAGCCGACAACAGCTCGGACAGCGCACCGCTAACGGCGCGCCACCACTGACGCTGGGTCATCTCGGAAGCGGACTGTAAACCAAAATGCTGCCACTGACGCGTCAGTGCAGCCTGAAACTGAGCTTTGTTAAAAGAAGTCTGTGACATAAGTAATCCGGGTCCTTTACTAAAACGTTAGCGTTAGTGTGCCGACCTCCCGGAGTCACGTCCTCATCCCGCCAGGGATTAGCCGGGGAGGAGTAGCAGGGATGAGCGAAAAGTGTGATCGTGGCCACTATTACGTTAGCCTACCGGCCAAAATTATGCTGCAAAATTCGCCATACCGGAACAATAAACCGGCCCGTCTGGCGCTCAAAATTTTGTTACAAGCCAGGACGATAAAAGCAAGCGAAATGCCGTTTTGTAAATATCGACAAATAAAAGTAAATATCAGGGGAATAGACGTACTTTAATGTAGAAATAGCTCAAAAGGATGACTGATAAGATTTTGCTGATAATATTTTATTAAAAAACAAACAGCTACTAATTTTGTAATTAAACATTAGCTTATTGTACCCGCAACCTGCGCAATCCCAATAACCGCGCATGCTGACGCGGGTTTCTGTGAATTTCTCTCTATGTCCAAATTTGTGACATAGAGCAAATTCAAGAGCATAAAACTCGGACATAACTTGCAATACAATTCATTATGGCCGACCTTATTGGATATTAATTACGAAGCGCAAAAAAAATCGCAACTCCTCCCTTGCACAGCGAAATGAAGAACTATGTTGATTCCGTCTAAATTAAGTCGCCCGGTCCGCCTTGAACACACTGTGGTTCGTGAGCGATTGCTGGCGAAACTTTCCGGCGCGAACAATTATCGTCTCGCGTTGGTGACCAGCCCGGCTGGCTACGGTAAGACCACGCTCGTGTCTCAATGGGCGGCGGGGAAAAACGATCTCGGCTGGTTCTCCCTGGATGAAGGCGATAACCAACAGGAGCGTTTTGCCAGCTATCTTATCGCCGCCGTTCAACAGGCAACCGGCGGCCACTGCGCGGCCAGCGAAGCGATGGTGCAAAAACGCCAGTACGCCAGCCTGCCTTCCCTCTTCGCACAACTGTTTATTGAGCTGGCCGACTGGCAGCGCCCGCTGTTCCTGGTGATTGATGATTACCATCTGATCAGCAATCCGGTGATTCATGACGCAATGCGTTTCTTCCTCCGCCATCAGCCAGAAAATATGACGCTGGTGGTGCTGTCGCGTAATCTGCCGCAGTTGGGTATCGCCAACCTGCGCGTGCGCGATCAGCTGCTGGAAATCGGCAGCCAGCAGTTGGCTTTTACCCATCAGGAAGCCAAGCAGTTTTTCGACTGTCGTCTCAGTTCGCCCATTGAAGCCGACGACAGCAAAAGGCTGTGCGACGATGTTGCCGGCTGGGCCACCGCGCTACAGCTGATTGCCCTCTCGGCGCGCCAGAACAATACTTCCGCCCACCACTCCGCCCGTCGTCTTGCCGGCATTAACGCCAGCCATCTTTCTGACTACCTGGTCGATGAGGTGCTGGATAACGTGGACCCGCGGACGCGTAATTTCCTGCTGAAAAGTTCGCTACTGCGTTCAATGAACGATGCGCTCATCGTCCGCGTTACCGGCGAAGAGAATGGCCAGATGCAGCTGGAAGAAATTGAACGTCAGGGTTTATTTCTGCAGCGGATGGACGATTCCGGCGAATGGTTCCGCTACCATCCGCTGTTCGGCAACTTCCTGCGCCAGCGCTGCCAGTGGGAGCTGGCGGTTGAGCTGCCGGAAATTCACCGCGCGGCGGCAGAAAGCTGGATGGCGCAAGGCTTCCCGAGCGAAGCCATTCACCACGCCCTGGCCGCGGGTGATGCAAAAATGCTGCGCGATATTCTGCTCAGCCACGCGTGGGGCATGTTTAACCACAGCGAACTGAGTTTGCTGGAGCAGTCCCTCGCCGCGCTGCCGTGGTCAAACCTACTGGAAAACCCGCGTTTAATTCTTTTACAGGCCTGGCTGATGCAAAGCCAGCACCGCTATAGCGAAGTGAATACCCTGCTGGCGCGCGCAGAGCAGGAGATGGATACGGAAATGGACACCGCCATGCACGGGGATTTCAACGCCCTGCGCGCCCAGGTGGCGATCAACGCGGGCGATCAGGACGAAGCCGAGCGCCTGGCGATGGTGGCCCTTGATGAACTACCGCTGGCCAGCTACTACAGCCGTATCGTTGCCACATCCGTACATGGTGAAGTTCTGCACTGCAAAGGACAGCTGAGCAAATCGCTGGCGGTCATGCAGCAGACGGAACAGATGGCCCGCCGTCATGACGTCTGGCACTACGCGTTATGGAGCATGATCCAGCAAAGCGAAATCCTCTTTGCGCAGGGTTTCCTGCAGGCCGCCTGGGAAATTCAGGAAAAAGCGTTCCAGCTGATTCGCGAACAGCACCTTGAGCAGCTGCCGATGCACGAGTTCCTGCTGCGGATTCGCTCCCAGCTGCTGTGGGCCTGGGCGCGGCTGGATGAAGCGGAGACCTCCGCGCGCAGCGGCATGAACGTGCTTTCCTCCTATCAGCCGCAGCAGCAGCTGCAGTGCCTGACGCTGATGGTACAGTGCTCGCTGGCGCGGGGCGACCTGGATAACGCCCGCAGCCATTTGAATCGCCTGGAAAACCTGCTTGGCAACGGCCATTACCATAGCGACTGGGTATCCAATGCCGACAAAGTCCGGGTGATCTACTGGCAGATGATCGGCGATAAAGCCGCCGCGGCAAACTGGCTGCGCCAGACGCCAAAACCGGAATTCGCTAACAACCATTTCTTGCAGAGCCAGTGGCGCAATATCGCCCGCGCGCAGATCCTGCTCGGCGATTTTGATTCCGCCGAAATGGTGCTGGAAGAGCTAAACGATAACGCCCGCTCGCTGCGTTTGATGAGCGACCTGAACCGCAACCTGCTGCTGCTCAACCAGCTCTACTGGCAGGCCGGGCGTAAGAGCGAAGCGCAAAAAGCGCTGCTGGAAGCGCTCACCCTCGCTAACCGCACCGGGTTTATTAATCATTTTGTCATTGAAGGCGAAGCGATGGCGCAGCAGCTGCGCCAGCTGATTCAGCTCAATACGCTGCCGGAGCTGGAGCAGCACCGCGCCCAGCGTATTCTGCGCGATATCAACCAGCATCATCGCCATAAGTTCGCCCACTTTGACGAGAGCTTCGTCGAGCGGCTGCTGAACCACCCGGAAGTGCCGGAGCTTATCCGCACCAGCCCGCTGACCCAGCGCGAATGGCAGGTCCTGGGACTTATCTATTCCGGCTACAGCAACGAGCAGATCGCCGGTGAGCTGGACGTGGCCGCCACCACGATTAAAACGCATATCCGTAACTTGTATCAGAAGCTGGGCGTGGCGCACCGCCAGGATGCCGTTCAGCATGCCCAGCAGCTGTTGAAAATGATGGGATACGGGGTTTAAGCCGCTATCGGCTCGCTTCCGGCAACATAACCGTTACGTCATCGCCGGCGGCAGGTTTCCCTCCGCCTGGCGGCGGAGATAATCCCGTCACTCATCAACATCACGCCATCAATCGCGCGCGTCAGGCGGAGCAACGCTCTGGCATGACCCGGAAATGCTAAAGGTTCAGCACAGCTCCAGCTGAAGGTTGTTATCGGTAATCACCTTCAGTACGCCGGCGGGCGGCATCACATCGGTGTAGACCGCATCAACCATGCTGATGCTGCCCATGTTGACCATCGCATTACGGCCAAATTTAGAATGGTCAACGACCAGCATCACGTGGCGGGAGTTTTCAATAATCGCCCGTTTGGTGCGCACTTCGTGGTAGTCGAACTCCAGCAGCGAGCCATCGCTGTCGATACCGCTGATGCCGAGAATGCCGAAATCAAGGCGAAACTGGGAGATAAAGTCCAGGGTGGCCTCACCGATAATACCGCCATCCCGGCTGCGCAGCTCGCCGCCGGCCAGGATAATACGGAAGTCCTCTTTCACCATCAGCGTATTGGCGACGTTGAGGTTATTGGTGACGATGCGCAGATCGTTATGGTTAAGCAGCGCGTGGGCCACCGCTTCCGGCGTGGTGCCGATATCGATAAACAGCGTCGCGCCATCGGGGATTTCGCTCGCCACCTTGCGGGCGATGCGCTCTTTTTCCTGGGTCTGAGTCGATTTTCTGTCGTGCCAGGACGTATTCACCGAGCTGGACGGTAGCGCAGCGCCGCCGTGATGACGCAGGATCATTTTCTGATCGGCTAAATCATTCAGATCGCGGCGAATGGTCTGCGGGCTGACGGCAAACTGCTCAACAAGCTCTTCGGTACTGACGTATCCCTGTTTTTTTACCAGCTCGATAATCGCGTCATGACGTTGTGTTTGTTTCATGAAATATCCCTGGGAATCTCTACGTTCGTTTTCGCACATTCTGCGTATCAACAAACGCCATCGCCAGCCCGGTCACCAGACCGGCCACGTGCGCACCGTTCGCAATAGACATGCCGAAAACATCAAACCATCCAGCAATTAACCATACTAAAGAGAAGAGTATCAAGCCGCGCTGTAAATAAATGCCGCTCTGCGGATCGCGCTCGCCCCGTAGCCAGACATAGCCCATTAGCGCATAGACTACGCCAGAGAGTCCGCCAAACCACGGGCCGCTGAACTGATGCTGCACAAAGCCGCTCAGCAAAGCGGCGATCACCGTAATCACCACCAGCTTGCCGCTGCCAATGCGCTTTTCTACCGCTCCGCCGAGGTACCACCACCATAGCAGGTTGAACAGAATATGCATCAGCGAGAAGTGCATGAGCGCATGGCTAAAGTAGCGCCAGACTTCAAATTTCAGCGAAGGATCGTAGGGCCAGGCCAGCAGCAGCATGACCGGTTGATCGCCAATGACCGTTTGCAGGACAAAGACGGCGATGCAGGCGAAGAGCACGCCCCAGGTCACCGGGCCGGCGTTATGGCGAAGCGTCGCTAAAAAGGGAAAGCGCTGGTAGTGCAGCCCGCTATTGGTGTGCCCCGACTGCCAGCTGGCGGCGAGGTAACGCGGATCGGCGGGATTTTCCAGAAAGCGGGCCAGTTCGGCCTGTACGCGTCCGGCCTGGGACTCATCAGCCAGCCAGATATCGCTCTGCGTATGCTGCTGAATAGTCAGAATAATGCCCTGCGTCGCCATATAGTCGACAAACGCCTGGGCCACGCGCGGGTTGGCAAAAGAGGTAATCATTAACATGCAGCGGATCGCTTATTCCACACAAAGGGAGATATTATAGCCACAACCGGCGCTAACGCCTAAAGTGCGCCATGCGCGACTTCCGCCGGAAAATGCCGGTGCCAGGCATCAAACCCGCCGTCCACGCTGTAAACCTTGTCGTAACCCTGCTGCAGCAGATACTGCGCGGCGCCTTTGCTGCTATTGCCGTGATAGCACATCACCATGACCGCCGTATCAAAGTCGTTGTCGCGCATAAACGCGCCCAGCGTATCGTTGGTCAGATGGAATGCGCCCGGCGTGTGGCCCATCGCATAGCTTTGCGGGTCGCGAATATCGACCAGCACCGCCGTCTGCTGGTGCATTTTCTGGTGGGCTTCTTCTACGTTAATACATTCAAAGCGATCCATAAGCTCTCTTCTTTATATACGGATATACAGGCAGGCGGCGAAACGCCCTGGATTTTAGCGTCTAGTGTACAGCCTGGCGCTAAATAAACGCCAATATGTTACACGCATCACTCTGAAATGTTTTTTTGATGTTACCAATAGCGCGATTGTTTGCTATATTGAGCGATATCGAACATTTGTGAGCTTAAACGAAAGTGTAAGAGGTGGCGAGCGTGGAAACCAAAGATCTGATTGTGATAGGGGGAGGCATCAACGGTGCCGGTATCGCGGCAGACGCCGCAGGGCGTGGTTTATCCGTACTGATGCTGGAGGCAAGCGACCTTGCCTGCGCCACATCCAGCGCCAGCTCAAAGCTGATTCACGGTGGGCTGCGCTACCTTGAACACTACGAGTTCCGCCTGGTGAGCGAAGCGCTGGCCGAACGTGAAGTGTTGTTAAAAATGGCCCCGCATATCGCCTTCCCGATGCGCTTTCGTTTACCGCATCGCCCGCACCTGCGTCCGGCGTGGATGATCCGCATTGGCCTGTTTATGTACGATCATCTGGGCAAGCGCACCAGCTTACCCGGCTCAACCGGGTTGCGTTTTGGCACAGAATCGGTACTTAAACCTGAAATCGTGCGCGGTTTCGAATATTCCGACTGCTGGGTTGACGATGCGCGTCTGGTGCTGGCCAATGCCCAGATGGTTGTGCGTAAAGGCGGAGAAGTGCGCACGCGGACCCGCGCCATCTCGGCAAAACGCGAAAACGGTTTGTGGATTGTCGAAGCCGAAGATATTGATAGCGGCGAGAAGTTTACCTGGCAGGCGCGCGGTCTGGTTAACGCCACCGGCCCGTGGGTCAAACAGTTCTTCGACGAAGGGATGCATCTGCGCTCGCCGTACGGTATTCGCTTGATCAAGGGCAGCCATATCGTGGTGCCGCGCGTGCACACGCAGAAACAGGCCTACATCCTGCAAAATGAAGATAAACGCATTGTGTTTGTGATCCCGTGGATGGATGAATTTTCCATCATCGGCACCACCGACGTGGAGTATAAAGGCGATCCGAAAGCGGTAGCGATCGACGACAACGAAGTTAACTACCTGCTGAACGTCTATAACGCCCACTTTAAAAAGCCTCTCACGCGGGACGATATCGTCTGGACCTACTCCGGCGTGCGCCCGCTGTGCGACGATGAATCCGACTCGCCGCAGGCGATCACCCGCGATTACACGCTTGATATCCATGATGATAATGGGCAGGCGCCGCTGCTGTCGGTCTTTGGCGGCAAGCTGACCACCTATCGCAAGCTGGCCGAGCATGCGCTGGAGAAACTGACGCCTTACTACAAAGGCATCGGCCCGGCATGGACCAAAACCGCGGTGCTGCCCGGCGGCGATATCGGCAGCGACCGTGACGACTACGCGGCGAAACTGCGCCGCCGCTTTTCGTTTATCAGCGAATCGATGGCCCGCCATTATGCCCGCACCTACGGCAGCAACAGCGAGCTAATCCTTGATAAGGCGACCTCACTGGACGATCTGGGTGAGCATTTCGGCCATGAGTTTTTTGAAGCCGAACTGCGCTATCTGGTTGAGCACGAATGGGTTCGTTCGCTGGATGACGCGATCTGGCGTCGCACTAAACAAGGTATGTGGCTGAATGACGAGCAGCAGGCGCGCATCAGCGAGTGGCTGGCGCAGCACGCGGGAAAGTCTGAGCTGTCGCTGGCGTCGTAACACCGCAAACAGTAACGGGGCCTGCGGGCCCCGTTTTTTATGACTAATCCGTTACAAGCGTACCGGATCGATATGCCAGATATGGTCGGCATACTCTTTAATCGTGCGGTCAGAAGAGAAGTAGCCCATATTGGCGATATTCAGCATCGCTTTATTGGCCCACTCCTCCGGATGACGGTACAGCTCATCCACCTTATCCTGACAATCCACGTAGCTACGGTAATCCGCCAGAACCTGATAGTGGTCGCCGAAGTTAATCAGCGAATCCAGCAGGTCACGGTAGCGTCCCGGCTCCGATGGGCTGAACAGGCCGGTGCCGATCTGCGTCAGCGCCTGGTGCAGCTCTTCATCCTGCTCATAGTAATCACGCGGTTTGTAGCCGTTAGCCCGCAGGGCTTCAACCTCTTCCGCCGTATTACCGAAGATAAAGAAATTATCCGCCCCGACGTGCTCCTGCATCTCAACGTTAGCCCCGTCCAGGGTACCGATGGTTAACGCGCCGTTAAGCGCGAACTTCATGTTGCTGGTACCGGACGCCTCCGTCCCCGCCAGCGAGATCTGCTCGGAGAGATCCGCCGCCGGAATGATCAGCTGCGCGAGGCTAACGCTGTAGTTAGGAATGAACACCACTTTCAGCTTATCGCCAACGTCCGGATCGTTATTCACCACCGCCGCGACGTCATTGATTAAATGAATAATATGCTTCGCCATGTAGTAAGCCGAAGCCGCCTTGCCGGCGAAGATATTCACGCGCGGCACCCACTCGGCGTCGGGATCGGCCTTAATGCGATTGTAGCGGGTGATCACATGCAGCACGTTCATTAGCTGACGTTTGTACTCGTGAATACGCTTGATCTGCACATCGAACAGGGCTTTCGGGTTGACCACCACGTTAAGCTGCTGGCCGATGTAGTTCGCCAGCCGCTGCTTGTTTTCCAGCTTGGCCTGGCGCACCGCCTGGTTAACCTTAGGAAAATCAATATGCTGCTCCAGCTCCTTTAACTGGCTTAAATCCGTACGCCAGGTGTGGCCGATATTTTCATCCAGCACTTTCGACAGCGGCGGATTCGCCAGCGCCAGCCAGCGGCGCGGAGTGACGCCGTTCGTGACGTTGGTAAAGCGCATCGGGAAGATTTTGGCAAATTCGGCAAACAGCGACTCGACCATCAGCCGGGAGTGCAGCTCCGACACGCCGTTGACCTTGTGGCTTACCACCACCGCCAGCCACGCCATGCGTACGCGACGCCCGTTAGACTCGTCGATAATCGACGTACGGCCCAGCATCGCCGTATCGTTGGGATACTGCTCCTGCAGGGTCTTCAGGAAGTAGTCGTTAATCTCGAAAATAATCTGCAAATGACGCGGCAGGATTTTACCCAGCATATCGACGGGCCAGGTCTCCAGCGCTTCGCTCATCAGGGTATGGTTGGTATAGGAGAAGACCTGGCAGGTCACCTCGAACGCCTCATCCCAGCTAAACTTATGCTCGTCAATCAGCAGGCGCATCAACTCCGGAATCGACAGCACCGGGTGCGTGTCGTTGAGGTGAATCGCGATTTTGTCCGCCAGATTGGCGTAGGTTTTATGCAGCTGGTAGTGACGGCTGAGGATATCCTGCACCGTCGCCGACACGAGGAAATACTCCTGGCGCAGGCGCAGCTCGCGCCCGGAATAGGTGGAGTCATCCGGATAGAGCACCCGCGACACGTTCTCGGAGTGGTTTTTATCTTCCACCGCCGCGAAGTAGTCGCCCTGGTTGAATTTACCGAGGTTGATCTCGCTGCTGGCCTGCGCGCTCCACAGACGTAGCGTGTTGGTAGCGTCGGTGTCGAAACCCGGGATGATCTGATCGTAAGCTTCGGCAATAATCTCTTCGGTCTCCACCCAGCGGGAATATTTACCTTCCTGCTGAATGCGGCCGCCGAAACGCACTTTGTAGCGCGTATTGTGGCGCTCGAACTCCCACGGGTTGCCGTACTCCAGCCAGTAGTCCGGGGACTCTTTCTGCCGACCGTCAACGATATTCTGCTTAAACATCCCGTAGTCGTAGCGAATACCGTAGCCGCGGCCCGGCAAACCCAGCGCCGCCAGCGAGTCGAGGAAGCAGGCAGCCAGACGACCAAGACCGCCGTTGCCCAGGCCCGGGTCGTTCTCTTCGTCAATCAGCTCTTCAAGATTCAGCCCCATCTCTTCCAGCGCGCTGTTCACATCCTCATAAATACCGAGCGATAGCAGCGCGTTGGACAAAGTACGGCCAATCAAAAACTCCATCGACAGATAGTAAACCTGACGCACTTCCTGAGAGAGCTGCGCCCGGTTTGAACGCAGCCAGCGCTCGACCATGCGATCGCGAACGGCGAACAGCGTGGCGTTGAGCCATTCATGCTTGTTAGCGATAGCCGGATCTTTGCCGATGATAAACATCAGCTTATAAGCAATAGAGTGCTTTAACGCCTCAACGCTCAGGGTGGGTGATGAGTAGCTAAAAGGTACATTCATAGCTTTGGCTCCTGGTTACAGCAAGCGTTGATAAAGTTCGCGGTAAGAATTTGCGGCAACCTGCCAGCTAAAATCCATATTCATCGCCTGACGCTGGACGTAGCGCCAGAGCGACGGGCGCGACCACAGGACGAACGTGCGTCGAATAGCCCGCAGCAGCGACAAAGCGTTGCTATCTTCAAAAACAAAGCCGGTAGCCAGACCGTCGGCGAGGTTCTCCAGCGAGCAATCGGACACGGTATCCGCCAGTCCGCCGGTACGCCGCACCAGCGGTAGCGTGCCGTACTTCAGGCCGTACAGCTGGGTTAAGCCGCACGGTTCAAAACGGCTGGGCACCAGAATCACATCGGCGCCGCCCATAATGCGGTGCGAGAAGGCTTCATGGTAGCCAATCTGTACGCCGACCTTGCCCGGATGCTCGGCCGCGGCGGCCAGGAAGCCCTCCTGCAGTACCGGATCGCCCGCCCCCAGCAGCGCCAGCTGACCGCCCTGTTCCAGCAGGCCCGGCAGCGCCTCAAGCACCAGGTCCAGCCCCTTCTGGCTCGTCAAACGGCTGACAACGGCAAACAGCGGCGCTTTGTCATCCACTTTCAGCCCCATGGCGATTTGCAGCTGGCGTTTGTTTTCCGCTTTTTCTTCCAGCCGATCGCGATCGTAGCGCGCGGCCAGCAGCAGGTCGCTTTCCGGATTCCAGATATGGTCATCCACCCCGTTGAGGATCCCGGAGAGGCGGCCCTCATGCTGCCGCTGACGCAGCAGCCCTTCCATGCCGTAAGCGAACTGCGGCTCGGTGATTTCGCGCGCATAGGTCGGGCTGACCGCCGTGATATGGTCGGCGTAGTAAAGCCCCGCCTTCAGAAAGGAGATCTGGCCGTTAAATTCAAGGCCATGAACGTTGTAGAACGACCACGGCAGCTCAATGTCGTTCATATGCCACGAGTAGAACATCCCCTGGTAGGCCAGGTTATGCACCGTAAAGACCGACTTAGCCGGGTGGCCGCGCGCCGCCAGGTAGGCCGGCGTCAGGCCCGCATGCCAGTCGTGGGCGTGAACAACGTCAGGGCGCCAGAAAGGATCCAGGCCGCAGGCCATCTCGCTACCGACCCATCCCAGCAGCGCAAAGCGCAGCACGTTGTCGGTATAGGCGTGCTGATTGGTATCGTGGTAAGGGCTCCCTGGGCGATCGTAGAGATGCGGGGCATCAATCAAATAGATGCCCACGCCGTTAAAGTGACCGAACAGCAGAGTGATGCGCCCGGCAAACGTCTCGCGGCGCGTCACCACCTGCGCATCCGTCACGCCGCGGCGGATATCAGGAAACGCGGGCAGCAGTACGCGCGTGTCGACGCCCCCGGCAATTTGCGCTGCAGGCAGCGCGCCGATCACATCCGCCAGTCCACCGGTTTTTAACAGCGGGAACATCTCTGAACATACATGTAATACCTGCATTAGCGCTCCTGTGGATACCCCAATTTCCGCAGCATGTCGCGGGTGACCAGCACGATACCTTCCTCCGAGCGGTAGAAACGGCGTGCATCCTCTTCCGCGTTCTCCCCGACAACCATACCTTCCGGGATCACGCAGGCGCGGTCAATAATGCAGCGACGCAGGCGGCACGAACGGCCAACCCAAACCTCTGGCAACAAGACTGCCGAATCAATATTACAGAATGAATTCACCCGCACGCGCGGGAACAGCACCGACTGCACAACCACCGATCCGGAGATAATACAGCCGCCTGAAACCAGCGAGTTCAGGGTCATCCCGTGGCTGCCCGAGCGGTCCTGGACGAATTTTGCCGGAGGCAAAGGCTCCATATGGGTGCGAATTGGCCAGTTCTGATCGTACATGTCCAGTTCCGGGGTCACCGAAGCCAGATCGAGGTTGGCTTTCCAGTACGCTTCCAGGGTGCCGACATCACGCCAGTAGGGCTCAGACTGCGGATCGGACTGCACGCAGGAGAGCGGGAAAGGATGTGCATAAGCCATGCCAGCTTTGGTGATTTTCGGAATGATGTCTTTACCAAAATCGTGGCTGGAGCTTTCATCGCTGTCGTCTTCTTCCAGAAGCTCATAAAGGTAATCCGCGTCAAAGACATAGATACCCATACTCGCCAGCGATTTGCTGGCATCGCCCGGCATCGCAGGCGGATTAGCCGGTTTTTCGACGAAATCGATAATCTTATCGCTCTCGTCCACCGCCATGACCCCGAACGCCCGTGCTTCTTCAATAGGCACCGGCATACAGGCCACGGTGCAACGCGCGCCTTTTTCGACGTGATCGATAAGCATGCGCGAGTAGTCTTGTTTGTAAATATGGTCGCCCGCGAGGATAACGACGTACTCCGCCTTGTAGCGACGAATGATGTCGAGGTTCTGCGTCACCGCATCCGCCGTGCCGCGATACCAGTTTTCCCCCTGCATCCTTTGCTGGGCGGGCAGCAGGTCAACAAACTCGTTCATCTCTTCATTGAAGAACGACCAGCCGCGCTGGATATGCTGCACCAGCGTATGCGATTGATACTGGGTGATGACGCCGATGCGTCGAATGCCTGAGTTAATACAGTTAGATAACGCAAAATCGATAATGCGGAACTTGCCGCCGAAATGGACAGCAGGTTTCGCGCGTTTATTGGTCAGATCCTTCAGACGGGTACCACGTCCCCCGGCAAGGATCAGCGCAACGGATTTGATCGGCAACTGACGCGCCAGCATCAATGGATCGTTCTTTTCTACCCCAACCATAATTAACTCCTTTTTTACTCCCCAGCTTGCCTGCCCTTCTCGTCGCGCCGCCGCTTCGAGACCAACCGGAAGCCCCGAGGTTACGACCTTTGAAATACGCACACTCCGTGCGCGGGCCCATGCCAGACAGCTATAGTGACCGGATTATCCTCTCCGGCGAAAGGTGGAATGGCGCGCCATTCCCCCGCGGGTAAAACCATCTCTGCCACCTCGGCGGTGGCGTTGAGCGCCATCAGCCAGCGATCGGACAATATGATCTGCATACGCGGCGCACCGTGCTGCCATTCATCGGCGGACAGTGGCTGCGCATGTTGGTTTAACCAGCGAACGCTGCCGTCTCCCTCCTGCCACCAGCGATTCTCGGTTAAAGCCGGAACGCGCTGGCGCAGATGAATCAACGCGGCGGTGAACGCGGTCAGCCCGCGGTTAGTATGGTTCCAGTCCAGCCAGGTCAACGCATTGTCCTGACAGTAAGCATTGTTGTTGCCATGCTGGCTGTGACCATGTTCGTCACCCGCCAGCAGCATCGGCGTTCCCTGCGCCAGCAGTAGCGTCGCCAGAAGGGCGTGAACGCTGGCACGGCGCCGTTCAATTACGGCAAGACTCCCTTCTAATCCTTCTATACCATGATTGTTGCTGTAGTTATTGTTAGTCCCATCGCGATTCTCCTCCCCGTTTGCCTCATTATGTTTCTGATTGAAACAAACGCAGTCGCGCAGGGTGAAACCATCGTGCGCGGTGACCAGATTAACCGCCGCCGAAGGCGCTCTACCGTTACGCTGAAAAACGTCGCTGGATGCGGCAAAACGCTGAGCGAAGTCGCCCAGCGAGACGTTCTGCTGCAGCCAGAATCGACGCGCGGTATCGCGGAAATGGTCGTTCCACTCGGCGAACAGCGGCGGAAAGTTACCCACCTGGTAGCCGCCCGGGCCGATATCCCAGGGTTCCGCGATCAGCTTGACCTCCGCCAGACGCGGGTCGTTACGGATGGCCTCAAACAGCGGCGCATCCTGACGAAACGCCGGCGTCCGCCCCATCACCGAGGCGAGGTCGAAACGAAAGCCGTCAACGTGGCACTCGTCAACCCAAAAGCGCAGGCACTGGCGGGCATACTCCACCACGCCGGGGTGGCTGAGGTTGAGGGTGTTCCCGCAGCCGGTCCAGTTGTGGTAATCGCCGTCTTCCCTGATCCAATAATAGCTACGGTTATCGATTCCGCGCAGGGAGAAGGTCGGCCCTTCCAGGTCTATCTCCGCGCTATGGTTCAGCACCACGTCAAGGATCACTTCGATGCCCGCCGCGTGCAGCGCTTTTACCGCATCGCGAAACTCGTTTAACGCCTGCTTCGGCGCGCTGGCGTAGCGCGTGTCGAGGGCGAAAATCGCCAGCGGGTTGTAGCCCCAATAGTTGCTTAACCCCATCCGCTGAAGGCGCGGTTCGCTGGCGAACTGCGCCACCGGCATTAACTCTAGTGCAGTAATGCCCAGCATGCGGAAGTAATCGATCATCACCGGATGACCGAGCGCTTTATAGGTACCGCGGATATTCTCCGGCAGATCGGGGTGCAGATACGTCAGCCCCTTGACGTGGGCTTCATAAATCACCGTCTGGCCCCACGGCGTGCGCGGCGGCTTATCGCCGCGCCAGTCGTAATGCAGATCGATCACCCGCGACTTCGGCGCTATCGCCGCGCTGTCGCGATGATCGGGAACGCGATCGCCGCCGTGGAGACGTTCATCATCAGGCAACCCGCCGTCTACCTGATGGCAGCAGGGGTCAAGCAGCAGCTTCGCCGGGTTGAAGCGGTGCCCTTGCGTTGGGTCCCAGGGCCCGTGGACGCGGTAGCCGTAGCGCAGGCCAGGCCCGACATCGGCGAGCCAGCCGTGCCAGATATCGCCGCTGCGCGCGGGCAGGTCGACGCGTCGCTCATTGCCCTGCTCGTCAAACACGCAGAGTTCAACCCGCTCCGCATAGGCGGAAAAGAGCGCGAAATTCACGCCCTTACCGTCGTAGCTGGCCCCTAAAGGCGCGGGCTTTCCTGCCGTGAGTGCGATCATTGCGCCTCCCGCACCAGCCACACCGTCGCCAGCGGCGGCAGCGTAATGGAGAGGGAGTGTTCACGACCGTGGCTGGCGATCGGGTCGCTCTCAACGACGCCGCCGTTGCCGGTGTTGCTCCCGTGGTAATGCATGGAGTCGGTGTTGAGCTCTTCACGCCAGCGGCCGGGCTGGTTGATGCCAAAACGATACTCATGACGCGGGACCGGGGTGAAGTTGCTGGCGACGATAATTTCGTTGCCCGCCCTGTCGCGACGAACAAAGATAAATACCGAACGCTCATGGTCGTCCACCACCAGCCATTCGAAGCCGTAGGGATCGAAATCCAGCTCGTGCAGCGCTTTATGGTGACGATAGGTATGGTTAAGGTCGCGCACCAGCCGCTGGACGCCGTGGTGCCAGTTATCGCCACCTTCCAGCAGATGCCAGTCGAGGCTTGCGTCGTGGTTCCATTCGCGCCCCTGAGCAAACTCATTGCCCATGAACAGCAGCTTTTTACCCGGGAAGGCAAACAGCCAGCCGTAGTAGGCGCGCAGGTTGGCGAACTTCTGCCATGCGTCGCCCGGCATGCGGTCGAGAATCGATTTTTTGCCGTGCACCACTTCATCATGAGAGAGCGGCAGGACAAAGTTTTCGGTGTAGTTGTAGAGCATACCGAAGGTCATCTTGTCGTGATGATGACGGCGATGCACCGGGTCCAGCTTCATGTAGTCGAGGGTGTCATGCATCCAACCGAGGTTCCACTTGAACCAGAAACCCAGCCCGCCGGTGGAGGAAGGACGGGAAACGCCGGGAAAATCGGTCGACTCTTCCGCCATGGTTACCGCGCCCGGCGTCTGTTCGCCCAGCACGCGGTTGGTATTACGCAGAAATTCAATCGCCTCCAGGTTTTCCCGGCCGCCGTACTCATTCGGCACCCACTCGCCCTGTTTGCGGCTGTAGTCGCGATAAATCATCGACGCCACCGCATCAACCCGCAGCGCGTCAATGCCGAAGCGTTCGATCCAGTACAGCGCATTGCCGACCAGGTAATTGCTGACCTCGCGGCGGCCGTAGTTATAAATCAGGGTGTTCCAGTCCTGGTGGTAGCCTTCGCGCGGGTCGCTGTGTTCATACAGCGAGGTGCCGTCAAACGAGGCGAGCGCAAAGTCATCCGCCGGAAAATGGCCAGGCACCCAGTCCAGAATAACGTTAAGCCCCGCGGCGTGCGCGGCGTTGATAAAGTAGCGGAAATCCTCCCGGGTGCCGAAGCGGCGGGTGGGCGCGTACAGCCCGGTCGGCTGATAGCCCCAGCTGCCGTCAAACGGATGCTCGTTAACCGGCAGCAGTTCGAGGTGGGTAAAGCCCATCCATTTGGCATACGGGACCAGCTGGTCAGCAAGCTCGCGATAGCTCAGCCAGAAGTTATTATCGGTGTGGCGGCGCCAGGAGCCGAGGTGTACTTCATAAATCGAGATCGGCGCATCAAACTGGTTAGCCTGTTTGCGCTCCGGCGGCTGCGCGATCTTTTCCGGCAGCCCGCAGATGAGCGAGGCGCTCTCCGGGCGCATTTGCGCTTCAAAAGCGTAAGGGTCGGATTTCACCCGCAGGTTGCCGTGGGCATCGATAAGCTCGAATTTATACAGCTGGCCGTTCAGCGCGCCGGGAACAAACAGCTCCCAGATGCCGGACTCTTTGCGCAGGCGCATCGGATGACGGCGGCCGTCCCAGTAGTTGAACTGGCCGACAACCGATACCCGGCGGGCGTTAGGCGCCCAGACCGAGAAGCGCGTGCCGACCACCCCGTCCATGGTGTCGGCATGCGCGCCCAGCGTCTCATAAGGACGCAGATGCGTGCCTTCCGACAGTAGCCAGACATCGAGATCCTGCAACAGCGGACCAAAACGGTACGGGTCATCAATCAGGTTCTGCTGCCCGTGCCAGGTGACGGCCAGCTGATAGCGAAAAGGATTTTTGCGACGCGGCAGAACGCCGCAGAAGAAACCGCGCGAGTCGAGGCATTCCAGCTTGCCGACTTTGCGTCCGGTTTTTGGTTCAATGACCCACACATCGGTGGCATCGGGTAATAATGCACGAACTTCCAGCCCGGCGTCGGCGTAATGCATGCCAAGCACGGAGAAAGGATCCGCAAAATGGCCGGCGATAAGCGCATTAATCACGTCCTTATCAATACGATTAGACATGGTTTCATCCTGTTGTAGGTGTCGCCCTTTCCTGTATCCGGCGACTTTTTTTGACCTGAACGGCGCAGCACGTTATGCGTCCCCCTGCTCCGTCCCACCTTCAGGTAAGGAGACATCGTGGCTCCTTACTTAAAGCATAGCCAAGGCTGAGTTACCTCCGTTGGGAAAAATCTAACATTCGCGTTTACTCCTTGTATTACGCAAAAAAAAGGGGTGTTTCAACACCCCTTTTTTCATCTTGTGACGACTACGCCAGCTGTCTTAGCATGCGGCGGAGCGGCTCGGCGGCCCCCCACAGCAGCTGGTCACCAACGGTGAAGGCCGACAGATACTCCGGCCCCATGTTCAGTTTACGCAGGCGACCCACCGGGGTGGTCAGGGTGCCGGTAACGGCAGCCGGAGTCAGCTCACGCATGGTGATATCACGATCGTTCGGTACCACTTTGGCCCACGGGTTATGCGCGGCCAACAGTTCCTCAACGGTCGGAATAGAAACATCTTTTTTCAGCTTGATGGTGAACGCCTGGCTATGGCAGCGCAGCGCGCCAACGCGAACGCACAGGCCGTCTACCGGAATCGGTGAGGCGGTCGCGAGAATTTTGTTGGTCTCCGCCTGGCCTTTCCACTCTTCACGGCTCTGGCCGTTATCCAGCTGTTTGTCGATCCATGGGATCAGGCTGCCCGCCAGAGGAACGCCAAAGTTGTCTACCGCCAGCTCGCCGCTGCGGGTCAACGAGGTGACCTTGCGTTCAATATCCAGGATCGCGGAAGCCGGATCCGCCAGCTCAGCCGCAACATGGCTGTGCAGCTGGCCCATCTGGGTCAGCAGCTCGCGCATATGCCGCGCACCGCCGCCGGAAGCCGCCTGATAAGTCGCCACGCTAACCCACTCAACCAGATCCTGAGCAAACAGGCCGCCGAGAGACATCAGCATCAGGCTGACGGTACAGTTGCCGCCGACAAAGGTTTTCACGCCGTTGTTCAGACCTGCGGTAATGACGTCCTGGTTCACCGGGTCGAGAATGATGATGGCGTCGTCCTTCATGCGCAGCGAAGAGGCCGCGTCAATCCAGTAGCCCTGCCAGCCGCTTTCACGCAGCTTCGGGTAAATATCGTTGGTGTAATCGCCGCCCTGACACGTGACAATGATGTCCAGCGCCTTCAGCGCTTCCAGATCAAACGCATCCTGAAGCGTGCCACCGGTACTGCCACCAAAAGATGGAGCAGGCTGCCCCAGCTGAGAGGTGGAGAAAAAAACAGGGCGAATGGCGTCAAAATCGCGCTCTTCAACCATGCGTTGCATGAGGACAGAGCCGACCATTCCGCGCCAGCCGATAAAACCAACATTTTTCATAACGTATTCCTGCGAGGTGTGTGCTGTTTGTTCCAGGCCAGTTTCCTACTGGTTAGTCCTTCACATTACAAAATGCAGCTAAAGTCGCAAGTGAAATTAATCAATGATTGCGAGGCAATCAGTAACGCAGCTAATTTTGCCTGATGGCCGCCGTCACTGGCACCCCGGGATACCCGAATAATTATCAGGGAATTTACATTGTGAAGGGAATATTTTCCGCCGCTATTTTATTGATCCGGGTTATGAATTTCAGCAGAAATTCGGTTGTTTTACTCTTACTGTCCAAACCGGTAAAGCCAAGCGTAGCATGGGTTTGTGAGCCATATGACGTTTGTCGTATTTCTGGTAGTGGCAGATCGGGAGAGGGGTAAAGCTAAGGGTTTTCGATATAAGTAGAGCGGAAAATTAACCCGGCATCGCCTCGCTCCGCCGGGTGTTTCACTTTGTCGTTTAACTCAACAGCGTAAACGCAATCATGCCGACAATCGCCCCGACGGTGCCGAGGATAGTTTCCATCATCGTCCAGGTCTTCAGCGTTTGCGCTTCGGTCGCGCCGGTAAACTTACCGAACAGCCAGAAGCCCGCGTCGTTAACGTGGCTGACGACGATAGAGCCGCCGGCGATGCAGATAGAAAGCGCCGCCATCTGCGCGCCGCTGTAGTGCAGCTGTTCGATAACCGGCATCACCAGCCCAACGGCCGTCAGGCAGGCAACGGTCGCGGAGCCCTGAATAATACGCACCGCCGCCGCCAGCACGAAGCAGGTGATAGCAATCGGCAGGCCCATACCGGTCAACGCTTCGCCGAGGGCAGGACCGACGCCAGAGTCGACCAGCACCTGTTTGAACACGCCGCCCGCACCGATGACCAGCAGGATAATGCCCGCAGGCTGGAGCGCATGACCGCAAATCTCCATCACCCGATCCTTGGCCATCCCCTGACGTACCGCCAGGCCATAGATAGCCACCAGGCACGCCACCAGAATCGCGGTAAACGGATGGCCGATAAACTCAAACCATTCGTAGGCGGTAGAGCCTTCCGGCACAAAGCGCGCGGCGATGGTTTTCAGGCCAACCAGCACCAGCGGCAGCAGAATCAGCGACAGGCTGAAGCCGAATGACGGCATTTTGCCTTCGCCGAGGTGCGGCTCGCTAATATCGTCCGGAATGTGCAGCTCAACGTAGCGGCTGATAAAGTTACCCCACAGCGGTCCGGCGATAATCATCCCCGGGATCGCGGCGCACAGGCCAATCAGGATCATCCAGCCAAAGTCGGCGTGCATCTGCGAGGCCAGCAGCATCGGCGCAGGCCCCGGCAGCAGGAACGCGGCCGCAGCGGCTACGCCAGCAAACAGCGGGATCACCAGCTTCACCAGGTTGGTGCCGGTGTGGCGCGCCATTGAGAAAGCCACGCTGATCAGCAGCACAATCGCCACTTCGAAAAACAGCGGCAGCGCGCAGATAAGGCCGGCCAGACCTATCGCATAGTGGGCGCGACTATGGCCGAAAGATTTCAGCATTTTGACAGCAATCTGGTCGACCGCGCCGGTTTCATGCAGGATCTTCCCGAACATAGCCCCCAGCGCGACGACGATAGCCAGAAAGCCCAGCGTGCCGCCCATGCCTTTTTCCATCGTCGCCGCAATCTTGTCCTACGGCATTCCGGAAAAAAGCCCTGCTCCAATAGAAACCACCATCAAAGCCACGAAGGCATGCATACGCGCCTTCATCACTAAAAACAGCAGCAGCAAAACGGAGCCGACTGCTGTTAAAACAAGCGTTAATGTACTCACTATTTACTGCCTTTGTTGATCACCTCAATGGTGCTGGCGACCACGCCTTCCAATGACTGGTCGATATCGACGATTAAAACATCGTTTTCATCCGCGCCCGGTTCCTGCAGCGTTTCAAACTGCGTGACCAACATCTGGGTTTTAAAAAAGTGGCCTTTACGCGCCTTCAGACGTTGTTCGATAACCTCGAAATCGCCTTTCAGGTAGATAAAAGAGAGGTTCGGGTTACCTTTACGCAGGATGTCGCGGTAGCTCTTTTTCAGCGCGGAGCAGACAATCAGCGACACTTTATTGGTACGCTGCATAGCAAACGCGGCATCGTTCAGCGCCTGCAGCCACGGGGTGCGGTCATCGTCATTTAACGGTTCGCCGGAAGCCATCTTG